>NZ_SDHX01000001.1:2400000-2700000 GCF_004118375.1 Oleiharenicola lentus | reverse complement strand
TCCTGGCGCCAGGATGAGAGGGCGGAAGTGTGGTAAAACAGGTAGTCCTGACCGTGATACTCTACAATGCCGCCATGGTTTGATTGCGTGAGGCGCCATGGCACGTAGTTGCGGCCTGGAAGTGCGGGGCCTCCCGTCACGCCCGCGCCGAGTTCGTGGTTGAGAATGCCGCCATGTTGCAGTGGACCGCGCGGCGAGTCGCCCCAGCTCCAGTCGAGGTGGGATTTGGCGCGGGCTGGATCGTCGGGATGGGCGGGGTTGAGCTTGTTGCCGTATTTGGTGTGGTAGCTGAAGTAATAGCGCCCGTTGCGTTTGTGCATCCAGGCGGCCTCCATGAAGTTCTTCGCGCCAACGTCCAGCTTGAAGGCGGCGCCCTCGACGTCGCGCATGTCGCTGCGGAGAACGCCCATGAAGTTCTGATTCCAGTAAAGGTAGGCGGTGCCATCGTCGTCCACGAAGACGGCAGGATCGAGACCTGCGGTGGGCACACCGCGCATGCGGGGGTTGGTGACGGTGAAACGGCGGTCCATCCGGTCGCTTTCGGCCACGGCAACATAGCGGTCGATCGTGCCGTCGGCCCGCAGGTTGCGCATGGGAAAATAAAGATAGTAGGTGCCGTGGCGGTAGATGATATCGGGTGCCCAGATGGCCCAGTCCTCGCCAGGGGTTTCGTTCAAGTCGGCCAGGCCGAGGATTTCTCCGTGGTCGGTCCAGTGGACCATGTCGGCCGAGGAAAAAGCGCGCACGGCATGCATGGTGGCGTAGCCGCCGCCGTCCTCGTGGTCCACCGACGTGACCATCCAGACCCGGCCATCAGGCATGACCTTGGGGGCGGCATCGGCGGTGTATAGATGCCGGATGACCGGATTGCCGAGGGGGTAGGGGGCGGGGTTAACGTTGGGCTTGGAGTAAGATTGTGTCCAGAGGGCCGTGGAGACCAGGAGCGCGGGCAACGTTAGTTTGGGCAGCATCATGGTGTGGATAACTGGCTGGTTTACGGAGAAGCCTCGGGACCGGGCAGGTATTCGAACCAGTCAAACGTCGCAGTGTTGGTCGATGGCTGGCCTTCGCTGCTGGCATACATGCCGACAAAAGGTCCGATGAAGCCGCCTGCGCGGGAGGTGCCGCAAACGCGGGCATCCTGCGTGGGACCAATGGGGCGAAGGTCTTCTAGGCTGGAGCCGACAAGGAAAGTGTAGGCGAGCATGTTGCCCTCAAGGGCAAGGACTACCTCGGGTGAGGGCCACGGATGCGAGGCGACTTCGGTCTCAACCCCAGCCTCCATTTTCCGCAAGGAGATCACGTTTTGGCCATCGTGCTGGCAGAGCAGCAGGCGGTAATGGAACCGGTCGTTCTGCATGGCGACCAATCCCGCGGTTTCTGATGGGGCGGCCGGGGAAAGGGTCAGGCGGGTTGCGGCACGGAAACGAAAGTGCTGGATGCGACGGGCCACGAGCGAAGGGTTCTCCGGCTTGGTCACCGATTGCGGGCGAAGTTGGAGCGAGAGCGAGCCAGGTTGTTTTTCGAGGCTCCACCAGGTTTCGAACGGGGTGCGAAGAAAGTTCCACTGAAGTCCAAGTTTGGGCGTGGCGAATTCGTCTCGCGGGGTCGGGGAGGGCACGGGGGACCACACCAGGGCGGGGCGGCGGTCACTTTCGAGGACGCGGCCGATGCCGGGATTGTAGACGAGGGTCTGATCTTGCCATGCGACGGGCGTAAGAAACGTTTCGCGGCCGAGGAGGTTGTTGCGGTGACGGGTGCGGACGCCGAGCATGACGGACCACCATTCGCCGTTTTGGGTTTCGACGAGATCGGCGTGGCCGGTGGTGCTGATAGGTGCATCGAGGCCGAGGTGGCGGTGAGTGAGGACGGGATTGCCGTGATCGGGCACGTAGGGCCCGGTGATCTTGTCGGCGTGGTGAATGGTGACGGCGTGGTGGTGTCCGGTTCCGCCCTCGGCCACGAGCAGAACATATTTTCCGTTGCGCTTGAACAGGTGGGGCCCCTCGGTCCAGCGGGCGTTGGCCGCGTGACCGCTGGTGAGATTAAGGCGGGGGCCGACGAGCCGGCCTTTCCCGGTATCAAGTTGCTGGAGATAGATGCGGTTTTCGTTGGGCCAGCGTTGCCCGCCTTCGATCCAGCCGGCACCGGTATACCAGCAGGTGCCGTCATCATCCCAGAAGAGTGAAGGATCTATACCCGGAGCGTCCTTCAGCCAGATGGGATCGGACCACGGGCCGGCCGGATCGCTGGCCGTGACGTAGAAATTCCCGCCGGAGTTCTGGGCGGTGGTGATCATGTAGAAAAGCCCATCGTGATACCGGATGGTGGGCGCCCAAATTCCTTGGGAGGCTTTCATTCCGTCTTTCATCGCGAGCTGCGAGGGTCGGTCCAGCACGTGGCCGATTTGCTCCCAGTTGACCAGGTCCTTGGAGCGATAGACTGGCACGCCGGGAAACCATTCGAATGAGGACGTAACCAGATAGTAGGTGTCTCCCACACGGCAAACCGAAGGGTCTGGATGGAAGCCGGGCAGGATTGGGTTGTTAAACGTAGCCGGAGCCTCATGGGGCGGGGTCACGGAGGCGTCGATGGTCGAGGTCAGGACGAAGCAGAGGCAGGTGATCGATATTAGTTTCACTTGGAATTGCGCTGCGGTGAACAAACGGCAGGCGGGCCGAGGCCGAAGGGGTTGCACGATTTACGGCAATCCACGCCAGCCGAACTGGCGAAACGACTGACGTATTGCCGTAATGCAGCCGAGCTGGCGGCGGGGAGGCGGGCCTTGACGGAGGGCGAGAGTGACCACGCGGCGCGTGGCCGATCTGCGCAGTGTATTACGGTGCGGCAATGTCGCGATTGAATGTAGCGCGCCGAGCCGGGTTTATGCTTTACAGATGAGGCGCTGTATCCCCGCCGGCGATCAATCTCGTATCCATCGTTACCTCATGGAATATCGATGGGGAAACAGGCTGCTGTTGGCAGCCGAGCGCCTTTGGATTTGGAGTGTCGGTTGGGGATTGGTCACGACGATTTCAGCGGCGGAATCTAGTCCGGCTGGCCACACCGGTCTGGACTCCGTCCGGCCCGCGGCGGCGGCATGGGTGAGGGTCAGGAGCGAAATGGTGGCGGCCGAGGCGGAGTGGGCCCGAGAAAAGACTTGGTTGCTTTCGTGGGCCCCGGTCCTCGAGGCCCGGGCGGCGCAGCTCGAGAACCGCACGCAACTGCTCGAGGTGCAACAAGCACGCGCGGAAAGCGGGCTGGCGGAGTTGAGAGAGAGTGCCGTTGGTCTCCAGAAAGCGCTTGCGGCGGAAGAAACGGCGCTCCTCGCCGCGGTCGGGGAATTGCAGCGGTTGAGTCCGAGGCTGCCGCCGCGCCTTGGGGAGTCCCTCACTCAGGCCTTCACGAGTCTCGGCGAGCAACAACGCCCTGCCGCCGAGCGACTGCAGTTTGCTGTGAACGTCCTGGCCCGGGCCCTGCAGTTCAACCGGGAAATCGTGGGAGGAGAGGAGAAGCTGCTCCTCGCGGGTGAATCGGCCCCCTGTCTGGTGGAAGTGGTGTATCTTGGCCTCAGCCGGGCCTACGCGCTCGACCGTCCGAAGCGGCGCGCCTTTGTTGGCGCACCCGGACGAGCGGCTTGGGAGTGGCAGCTCTTGCCGGGAGCGGCCGACGCCGTGGATCGTTTGATCGCAGTGCAGCGCGGCGAGCGGGATCCGGAATTCGTGCGTGTGCCGGGGCCGCGCGGGGAGGGGGCGACGCCATGAGGCTTCGGGCGATTATTCTGGGGGGAGCCCTTGGTCTGGCCGCTGCGCACGCAGCCGATGAGCCAACGGCAGCCCGCATTGACTACGAGGCCCGGCTGGCTGCGGCCGTTGCGGAATTGTCCGCCCTACATGCGCAGATCGATCGGGAACGGGGGCCGCTTGCCGCGGAGGTGCAGCGGCTGGAGCGTTTGATCGCGGCCCGCGAAGAGTCGATCAGGGAGCGGGAATTATCCGCCGCCCAATTCGACAATAGGCGTGAAGCGGCGGACGCTGAGCTCAAGGCATTGCGTCAGCAAAAGGCCTACGCCGAAGTGCAGTCAGACCTTTTATCCAAGGAATTGGTCTCTTCGCTTCGGCCCGGAGAAGGCGCCGTCGTGCCGGTCAGTGATACGCCCGATATTGTCGCCGCTCTGCGGAATGGAGTGACACGCCTTCAAACCCTGCTCGACGGAGAGGTCGCCGAGACCGAAGCCTACCTCCCGCATGACGGTTCGCTGGCACGAGTGCGTTACCGGGCCTTGGGCGGACAGGTATACTTTGTCACCACAGATGGCAGGCAGGCCGGAGTCCTGCAGCAGCGGGCCGGGGCACCCATCCCTGCGGGCGTGGCGGTCACTGGCTGGGATGCGAAGGAGGCGGCGGAGACGCTGGCGGGCGCGGGAGCCTGGCCGGTGGATGCCAGCGGAGGGCGCGCATTATCATTGCAGCAGACCCGCGGAAGTCTGGTTGCCCATGTCGCAAAGGGTGGGGTCGTCGGCCTGTCCATCCTCGCATTGGGTGCGGGCGCACTGGTATTCACCATCCTCAAGGCTGGGCAACTTCGGGGGCTTAGAATGGACGAACCGTCGCGGTTTGAACCGCTGATTGCGGCGGTGGCGGCCGCTCCGACTGAAGTAATCACCCGGCGGGCCAGCGGGCTCCGACCGGCGACTCGTGAATTGGTGGCCGAGGGAATGGCCCGGCTGGACTCCGGCCGGGAGGTGCTGGAGGAGCATCTTTTCGCCTTCATCCTGCGACAGCGGCAGCTGCATGAATCGAAACTCGGTTTCCTGGCGATGGCGGCGGGCATGGCGCCGCTGCTGGGTTTGCTTGGCACTGTTACGGGCATGGTGCGGACATTCGATTTGATCTCGGTTTTCGGAACCGGCCAGGCCGGTCGGCTGGCCGGTGGCATCTCTGAGGCGCTCGTGACCACCGAACTCGGCCTGGTGGTCGCCATCCCTGTGCTCATGGCCCACGGTTGGCTCAGCCACCTATCTCGCCGGAATCTCGCCTTGGTCGAAGGCTATGCCACCCGGTTCGTGGCCCAGGCGGAGGTGCGCGCCCAGCGCTATTCCTCACCAGAGTTTCCAGCATGAGCGCGAGCGTGATCCAGTTTGTCCGGCAGGGAGGCGTCGTGGCGGTTGCGCTGCTGCTGCTCGCCGCCTGGTTGTATGCGCAGGGCCTCCTGACGCTATTTTGGGTGCGCGGGTTGCGCCTCCGGCTGAATGCCGTCGTGCCGCAAGCCGGGCTCGCCGGGGCGTTGCGCCAGTGGCGGGCCGAGGCCGCTGCGGCGTTCTCGCGGCGTCAGGAACTGACTCGCCTGGGCATCGCGGTTGCTCCCTTGTTGGGATTGTTCGGCACGGTTCTCGGCATGACCGAACTTTTCTCCGTGATCGCGGCGGAGGGCGGCCGGCGCACGGTGGCCGACATGGCCGACGGGCTCGCCCTAGCGCTCTACACGACAGAATTGGGACTCGGTGTGGCGATCACGGGCCTCATCCTCCTGCAAGGGGCTGAGCGCCAGATGCGACGCCGGATGCGCGAAGCCGTAGAAATTGAGGAGCGCTCGCTCCGGGCTGTATGAGAATCCTCCGCCAACATCAGGCTGCCACCTCCACGGCACCGGCGATCGACCTGACGCCGATGCTCGACTGCATGTTCATCCTCCTGATCTTCTTTGTGGTCTCGAGTGTGTTTGTTCAGGAACCCGGTATCGACGTTGAGAAGCCGGATGTGCGCGGGGTCACCCGCCCCGAGAGCGATGCGCTCTTGGTCGCTGTAACATCGGACAACCATATCTACTACGACGGGCAGCCAGTCAGTGCGGCGCAACTTGCGACGGTGCTTCGCCGGGCTGCTGTCCGGCCTGAACAGCTGCTGGTTATCCGTGCCGACCGGGCCGCGACGCACGGGAGCTTTGCAACGGTTTACGCTGCGGCGCGGGAGGCAGGCCTGACCCGCGTGCGATTTGCGACCGTGGAGGAAGGATCGCCATGAAGCCGGTTTCTGACGCGGTGGAACTGGGATCGCCGGACAACCTGGCGCGCGGCCACCGGCTGCTCGCGGTTGCAGGTGGAGTGGGCGGCAGCGGCTTGATTCTGCTGGGGTTTGCCTGGTTGAACCAGCGGGATGTGGATCCGGTGCCCGATCCCGCGATTCCCTGGGCCGTTGAGATGGCGATGCCGCCACCGCCGCCACCGCCCGTGCCGCCCATCCCTGAACCGCCGGCAGGGGGAGCGACGGTGCCGAGGGAAATCGCACCGGTCCGTGCGCCCGCGCCGGAAGCGCCAGCCTTCGTGTCGCTGCAGGATATCAGATTGGCGGCGCCCCGGCCCGAATCCCGTGTGGATCTGCACTTCGCCCGGGAGGCTTTCATGCCCGAGGTGCAACCAGGCGGCTTGCAGTGGGAGCGCACCTTCACTGCCGGCGAGGTGGAGCGAGTCCCGGTGGCGCTCGATCCGCGGATTCCCCAAGTGGACTACTCACTCCTCCCACGCGACCGCCGGTCGGCCGTCGTTCTGCTCTTTGTGGTCACGGCCAAGGGCAAGGTGAGCAAGCTCCAACTGGTGCAGGGCGTGCATCGCCGGATCGATCCCGTGGTGATCGATGCCGTTCGCCGCTGGAATTTCCAGCCGGCCGTCAAGCAGGGACGTGCGGTGGATTGTTGGGTGCAGCAGCCGATTGTGCTCCAGCGTCCAGGAGTAGCCAATCCTTACGCCCTGTGATCATGCGCCACCTGCTGCAGTGTTTCGCGTGTCTGGGGATCCTTGGCTCGCTGTGCGCGGGTCCGCTGGCGCAGAAGGCCAAGCCCGCGGTCGGGACGACGGTCATCAACAGCAGTTACAATCTTCTGCGCAACCGTGAACCCGAAATGACCGCCGACGAGCACGCGCTTTACACGCAGGTCGTGCAGATGATTCCATTGCAGCCGGAGTTTGCCCTGCAATTGCTCGAATCGCTCGTGGCTGACGACAAGCCGGAGAGCCCGGCCTTTGAGTTCGTTTTGGGCAGCCTTTACCTCGAGCGACAGCGTTATGAAGACGCCGCCAAGCGGCTGCGATCCGCCACCGAGCGGTTCCCGGAGTTTGTCCGCGCTTGGCTCAACCTGGGGATACTGCACTACACCCGGGGTCACTTTCGCGAGGCTGAGCCCTGTTTTGCCCGCGCCCTAGCCTTGGGCGACCGGGCGGCACGCACCTACGGCTGGCTGGGCTACTGCCTGGAGTCCACGGGCCGCGGCCGATTGGCGGAGGCGGCCTACGAGCAGGCCTATCTGCTTGACCGGAGCAATGTGGACTGGGCCGCGGGCCTGATGCGGGTGGCGCTCGAGGCCGGCGAATGGCGCAAGGCCGAGTTGTTGCTGGAAGAGATGATCCGCCTGCAACCGGCGGTGGTGCAGCCCTGGCTACTGCTGGCCAGCGTCCAACAGCATCAGGGCCGGGCCATCGAGGCGCTGGCTACGTTGGAAACCGCGGCCCGACTCGAAGGAGCCGGAGGCGACGTTCGGTTGCAGCTGGCCCGCGCGCAGGCGGCCGCCGGGCTCCGGAGCGAGGCGCTGGAGAACTATGCGGAACTGAGACGGACACATCCGGCGCTGGGCGCGGAGCACTCGCTGGCTTTCGCCCGGAGTCTTGTCGCGGCCGGCCGGCTTGATGAAGCCGGGGGACTCTTGGAGGAACTGGAGCGCAACCCCGGGGAAGGCCGTGCGGATGTCGTCGCGCGGGTGCGCGCAATGTGGCTGGAGGCTACCGGTCGCCGAAACGAGGCGGTGGTTGCTTGGGATAAACTCGTCCAGCGGCATCCCCTTGACGGCGAGGCATTGCTGCAGCTGGGCCGTTTGCAGCGGCGGGCCGGACGCCCCGGCTTGGCCGCACTCGCTCTGGAGCGGGCCATGCGAATCGAGACCGTGCAGCTCGAAGCTACCATCGAACAGGCCAATCTCGCGCTCGACCAACACGATTTCGCCGCCTGCGCCGGGCACTTGCGCGCAGCCCTGGCGCTGCAGCCTTCACCGGTGCTGCAGGCCCAATTGGACCGCGTCACCCTTCTGTTGGAGTCTCATGAAAACACCGCCTCGAAACACTAGATTCCTACGTCTGACGGGTGTGGCCTGCTTTGCCCTGCTGCTGGCCGGCCGTCTGCCGGCGCAGCCCCCGCCACCGCCTCGCCTGCTGTTTCTCGGTTCAACCTTGGAGCTGAGCCGGGATGGAAACCGATTCGCAGCGCTGGTCGGGGCCGACGAGAACCAAGTGAGGGTGCGGACCGATGACGGGCTCGCGACCTGGAAACTGGATTCGATCAGGACGGTGCGCCAGCAGCGTGAACTGCAATTCGGGGTGGAGGAGTTGAAAGTCGAAAATACAGTCGCACTCCGCTGCTACAGCCCGAAGGCGGACCCTCGCACCCGCTGGGCGGAGGTGCAGGACATGCTGCTAAGCGCGCAGGCGGTGCAGCAGCAAATGCAGCAGATGGAGGAGTCCGGAGCCCTCGCCAATCAGGACGACGAGATCGGCTTCGCCTCGTCGGCGTTGCGGGGCACCGGGCAATCGGCCATGGCGGCAAGTGCGAGCGCCTCGTCCCTGCTGGCAAACGTGCGCAGCGGGGCGGCCTCAGCGGGCCCCGCCGATCTCAGCATAGCGGAGCAGGAATACGAGAAGGCTCTGGCCGAAGAAAAATACGATGCAATCAAGCTAGATTTCAGCGTCTCGTCACCGGTGTCGGTCAGCGACGTGTATGTCGTGCTGTTTGTGGAATATCAGGCCGCCGACGCGGAGGAGACGCAACAGCAGGTCGTGGTGAAAAGCCTGGGCGACTTGGGATCAACGCCTCGCCGGGTAACCATCCGGCGAGGCGGACTCCCTCCGGGTTACTTGCTCAAGGCGACTCGGATTCACTTCTACACTGGTGGAGAGGAAATGCCATCCAGCCTTTCGGATCGTCGAATGGAGATCGACGAGGAGAAAGCGTTCACCTATCTGCTCGTGCAACGGCGGCTAAAGTTTCCCGATGGCACCCACAAGCCGGCCATCATGTGGCGCGATCCCCGTCCGGTGCAGCTTGCTGGTTTGTCCGCCGGGGAATGGGATCGGAAACGGCGGTTTGTTGTCGACGCCAACGGGCGATTGAGCCTCGAAGCCGGCGATCCACAGGAAGCGTATGCAGAGTTGCTGGCCGAAGTGCGTTATTACCCGGCACTGCGCAACGGGGAGCCCGTCCGGGCGGTGCTCGATGGGACTCTGCGGCTAGTCCTCGGCGAACCTTGAGCAGACGAGGAATTTTCACACAGACTCATCTGGTCAGCACCGGTCTTGGGCGACGTGAAGGCGAGCCCCAACTGGTCGAGTTCGGGGTCGGCGACAAGGCGATCGGGGTTCGGCGCGCGAGCCGGCCTCCGCAGACGGTGGTGTCGGTGAAGGTGCAGTCGTCGGTCACGATGGGCAGGAGGTTCGGTCGGGTCGCAGCTTCCGCATAAGCGGACCAAGGCGAAGCGGCAGCGGAAGCAGGCGAAGGAACTTTATCGGTCAAGAGTGAAGAAAACGAGGTTCAGGGGGCGGCGCACAGGAATGGTGTCGCCGTGGGGTTGGAGGCGGCCGGTGGCCGGATCCAATGAGAACAGCTCCAGCCGGTCCGACTCGCGGGCAGCGACGAGCAACCAACGCCCGGTGGGGTCGAGCGTGAAGTGTCGCGGGTGGTGACCGGTGGGCACCCGCTCGATCAAGGTCAGCCGGCCGTCGGCCGGGTCCACGGCAAACACCGTGATGCTATCCAGCCTAGGTTCCTCGTGGCCGCGGTTGGAGGCGTAGAGAAAGCGTCCGTTGGGGTGGAGGCGGACCTCCGCGGCGGTGTGTGGCCCCTTGAAATCCGCGGGCAGCAGAGGGACGGTCTGGATCTCATCGAGGGCGGCGCGCGCGGGATCGTGGGCGTAGACCGAGAGGGTGTTGGCCAGTTCGTTGACCACATAGGCGTGGCGGCCGTCGGCGGAAAAGCGGAGATGACGCGGACCGGCGCCGGGAGCGGTGGCGCGGACCGGCGGATCAAGCCGCTGCAGGCTTCCCGCGTCGCTGAGCGTGAAGCGAACGATCGTGTCGGCACCGAGGTCGCACACAAAGACATGGCGGCCGGTGGGATCGGCGTTGATGGAATGGGGGAAGGCGCGTTGCTGACGCTCGGGATGCACGCTGGACCCGGAAAAACGCTCGACGGGGCCGGGCGCCCCGGGTCCGCCGTCAGGGGTGAGGGGAAGCGCCGCGGCGGCGGCGCCGCCATAGCTGCAGGTGAGCAGGTATCGGGTGTCGGGCGTCAGCGAGAGATGGACAGGAAAGGCCGTGCCGGTGGCGCGGCGGCCGAGTTCGGCAAGTTTTCCCGTGGCCGGATCAATTGTGAATGCAACCACGGCCCCGGCGGCGTCGCCCGGGGCGCCGGTTTGGATCGTCGAGTAGAGGATGGGGCGCGTCGGATGCAGGGCGAAGAAGCCGGGTTGAACCACGGTGGCCGCTAGGCGGAGTTCGCCGACGGTGCCAGTGTCGGCATCGAATGTGGCGGTGAGAATGCCGGGGCCGCCCTCGCTCGTGGATGTGCCGAGATAGAGATGCATGGGTGCGGCGGCCGGGGCCAGGGTGAGGGTCGAAGAGAGAAGGGCCGGGAGGAAGGATCCTTTCATGGGGCCGCGGGATCGAAGCGGATGGCGGTGACGTCACCGGTGGTGGACCAGAGGCCTTCGTCGGCTGCGGTGAGAATTCGCCCGTTGATGGAAACCTGGCGCAGCGTGATGCCCTCGATGCGGCCGTCGCCCTCGGTGCGGAGAAAGTTCTTCCCGCGCTGGACGCCACGGACGGTGACTTCGTCGAGCAGGATATTGCGGACGCGGCCCTTGGTCTCGATGAAACCAAGGAGCATGGGCACGTCGGTGTCGATGCGGATGCGGCGGAGCGTGACGCCATCGATCACACTGTCGGACGACTGCCGCCGCAGGTTGAGGAAGGCCTGGTTGGTTTCGCGTGCGGTCTTGTCGGCCGCCTCGTTGGCGATGAGGTCGATGTCCTCGACCAGGCAGTTGGTCGCGCGCTGTCCGGCGCCACCCCAGCCGAGTTGAAAGGGTGCGCCGTTGACCTGCTGCCAGATGACGAGACGGCGCGCGATCTGATCGCGGCCATAGAGTTTAACGGAGTCGTCGTTCACTTTGAGGAAACTGTCCTCGATGATGGATCCGTCGCCGCCGCCCCAGCCGTCGGTCTGGTGCCACCAGCCGAAGAGCTTGACGTGGCGGGTGGTGAGCCGGCCGCGGGAGAGCAGGCAGAAGTGGGTGGGGTTGGTGACGGTGATGCCCTCGATGAGCTGACGGTCGCCACTGCCGTTGAACATGACGGTGTTGAAGGGTATGCCGGCCGTGCCGGGACGGCGGGCATAGCCAAGGCCGGAGAGAATGCCGCGTCCGCGCACGGTGATGTCGGATGCATTCTCGGCGGTGATAGAGCCTTTCACGTAGGCACCGCCGGGAATATAGACGGTCTGGCCGGACTTGATGGTGAACTTCTCCCCGATGTCGTGCACCTTGCCGGCCTCGAACCAGATGACCTGCGGGTCGGCGCGGTCGGGGATGCCTTCCTCCGGCGGATCCGCAAAGATGAACAGCGGATCCTCGTCCGCGCCGGGAAACCTGATGTAGAGTTTTTCCGGACGATCGAGAGTGAAGGTGAGGGTGTGGCCCGAGACGGACGGCATGAGGCCGCGTGCCAGGGGAAGAATTTCGCCGCCGTCCGCGGGGCCGGACAGGCGGGCGACCTCGACGGTGATTGGGCCGGCGAAGGAGAAGGTTGTCCAGTGGTTGAAGTCCGTGCCCCGGTCGCGCAGGTGCTCGTCCTGATGGGCATGGTGATAGACGAAGGATTCCTGGGTGCGGCCGTCCTGGGTGACGCGCACCGTGTAGGCAGGGGAGCGGAATTCCTCGGCGGGGGCCGGGTAGGTCCAGACAGTCGCGAACGCGACCGGGGGCAAGGCGAGGGCGAAGGTGGAAGCGAGCAGCGCCAGGCGCATGGGCTGAGGTCAGTCGTTGGTGCGGACGTTGCGGGTGAGGTCGGCGGGAGGCGTCACTGGCAGGTGCGGACGGAGCAGAGCTGTGATTTTCTCGGCGACGGGCTTGCCCATGAGGTTGGTGTATTCGGCGGGATCCACCGTGTGGTTGTAGAGTTCCTCGCTGCCGTCTGCATAGCGGATGTAGTTCCAGTCCTCGAAGACGACGGAGTTGTTGCCGGGCAGATAGGTGACCACGGCTGGTTTTTCCCTCTTGGCGGCGGGATCGCGCAGCTGGGGCGTGAGGCTGGTGCCCTCGAGTTCCGCGGGAACGGAGGTGCCGGCTAGTTCCAACACCGTCGGGGTCACATCGAGAAAGGAGACGGCGCGGGCGGAGGGGCCGGGGGTGAAGCCGCGGGCGCGGATGATGAGCGGGGAATGGGTGCCCTGCTTCCAGAGGGAGAACTTCTCCCAGCGGTCCTTGTGGCCGAGTTGCCAGCCGTGGTCGCCCCAGAGAATGACGATGGTGTTGTCGCGGTCGGGGCTGCGATCGATGGCATCGAGGATGCGGCCGACGCAGGCATCCGCGTAGCTGATGCAGGCGAGGTAGGCCTGGACAGCGCGTTGCCACTCACCCTCCTGCTGCATGGCGCGGACCAGCGGGGTGGACCAGTTTTCGCGGGCGATGCCGGGGATATCAGCGAACTCATCGGGCGGCACGTAGGGCACAAGCACCTTGTCCAACGGATAGAGGTCGAAGAATTCCTTGGGTGCGAGCAACGGCGCATGGGGGCGGAAAATGCCGGCGGCGAGGAAGTAAGGTTGGTCGTGTTTCCGGGCGATCACCTCGGCGCAAAAACCGGCCATCTTCCAGTCGGCGGTGTCCTCCTTGCGTTCATCGATTGGTCCCCAGAGAGGGGATCGGAGCCCGTAGGGATTGCTGATGCCGTGGTCGTCACCATGAAGCCATTTGGCCCAGCCTTTCTCATCGAGGTAGGCTTGGGCGCCACCGGTGCCCGTGCCGCCGACATATTGTTCATTCCAGGAAACAGGATCGGACAAGTCGTTGGGTTTCGGGCCGGTCCCGCGGCCCTGGTGGAAGATCTTGCCGGCGGAGACCGTGTGATAGCCAAGTTGCTGCAGGCGCTGGGGCAGGGTGAGGAGCTGGTCGTTCCCCTGTCGTTTACGGCGAAAATTGCCTTCGTTCTCGTATTGGCCGGTCGTTTCCGGACGCAAGCCGGTCAGGAGCGCCACTCGCGAGGGATTGCAAGCGGGAGTGACGCAGTAGGCATTGGTGAAAAGCCGGCCGGAAGCGGCGAGGCGGTCGATATTGGGGGTGTGGGCAGGTCCACCGAGCGCGCCGATCCAATTGTTGAGATCGTCGAGTGCGATCATGACGATGTGCGGCTGGCGCTCGGAGGCAGCGGCGGAAAGCGGGAGGGTAACTGCGAGGGCCAGAAGGCAGAAAGTGCGCATGGTCAAAGGACCCGGACGGCCGGAGTGCGAGTGGAGTCGTGGCGGAGGGGATTGCGGAGCGGCCGCGTGAAAGGGGCGGCGGCGATCTCGAACACGTCGCCGTCCTGGGCCTGCACGCCGGCCGCGAAGCTCAGGAGCGAGGTGCCAAAGAAATGGCAATGCACGTCACCGGGTCGGCGGAAGCCGGCATATTTGAAATGGTGGTGCTCGAGGCCGGCCAGTCGGTAGCTCATGTTGTCCTCGCCGGTGTGGAAAGCGCCGGACCAGACCTCGACACCGCTACGGAGCAGGCGGGCGTTGCCGGTGATCGAAGCGGGCAGTTCTCCGATCAACAGTTCGGGACCGAAAGAGGAGGTGCGCAGCTTGGAGTGCGCGAGGTAGAGGTAGTTCTTCCGTTCCATCACGTGGTCGGAAAATTCGTTGCCGAGAGCGTACCCGACGCGGCAGGGCGTGCCATCAACGTCAATGAGGTAGAGGCCGACAATCTCGGCCTCTTCGCCGCCGTCTTCGGCGAACGCCGGTCGCACGAGGGGTCCGCCGGGCGGCACAAGCCAGGAGCCGTCGCCCTTGTAGAACCACTCGGGTTGCACCGGCGGCGAACCGTCGGCGGGTTTGCCACCCTCGACGCCCCAGCGGAAGATCCGCATCGAGTCGGTGAGCGTGGACTCGGCGCCGGCGATCTTTGCGTGCATGGCATCGCGGGTCTGGGCGCTGCCGAGGTGGGTGAGCCCGGTGCCGGTGACAGAACAGTGAGCGGGATCGGGATGATTGAACGGAAGCAGCACCCGTTGCTCCGCGAGCAGCTGGTCAAAATCGTGAGGGATTCCGCGTCCGGAGAGACCGATCAGGGCGCTCAGGCTCAAACCTCGCGCAAGCGCGGCCTGGGCGAGGGCGTAGGTGGTGGACCACTCGGGCAATTCGCGCACAGTGTCGCCCTCGACGAGGCCAACCCGCCGGGAGCCGGCTGGATCGAGGAATTGGATGAGGCGAATCATGATTTTTTGGTGTCGCGCTTGTGCCAGTCGTTTTTGAACAGGTTGAAATGAACGCGCTTCGTGGGATGCGCGGCGAGGAGCGCCTCGTCGACCTGCACGCCGAGCCCGGGACCGGCGGGAAGGGCGACGCAGCCGTCGCCGTCGGGTGCCAGGGCCGGCACGCCCGGGGCGGCCTGCATCACGTAGGACTCGTCGAAGTCGTTGAAGTTTTCCTGGATCATCGCGTTGGGGGTGCAGGCGTTGAAATGCAGGGCGGCAGCGGTGGAGACGGGGCCGCCGACGTTGTGCGGGGCGATGCGCATGTAGGCATACTCGGCCTGGGCCGCGATTTTCTTGGCGTTGGCGAGGCCGCCGAAGTGGGTGATGTCGGTCTGTAGAATGTCGGCAGCCTGGAGTTCGAACAACTCGCGCACGTCGCAGGGAGTGTGGATCCGCTCCCCGGTGGCGACGGGGATGCCGAGCGGCGCGATGGCGTCCATGACCTTCTTGAGGGCCTTCAGGTTCTCGGGCGGGACGGGTTCTTCGAACCAGGCGGGCTTGAGCGGGGCGAGATCGCGGGCCATCTCGATGGCCCCGATCGGGGTGAAGCGGCCGTGCATCTCGACGAGCAGGTCTATGTCGGGGCCGACGGCGTCGCGCACCGCCTCGACCAAGCGGATGGACAGGCGCTTTTCGGCGGAGGAAAAATCAAAGAACGAGTTTCCGAAGGGATCGAACTTGAGCGCGCGGTAGCCCTTGGCGACGGCGGCACGGGCAGCTTGGGCAAACGCGGCCGGCGTGCGTTCGACCCGATACCAACCATTGGCGTAAAGCTTGATGCGGTCGCGCACTGCGCCACCAAGCAGACGATAGACCGGCTGATTGAGCGCCTTGCCCTTGATGTCCCAGCAAGCGATCTCAAGGCAGGCGAGCGCCGACATGGCTACTTCTCCCGGGCGACCGAAGTCGCCCATCATCATCTCGTAAACGAGGCGTTCGGTTTCAAAAGGGTCGCGGCCGATGGCGTAGCGCGGTGCGGCCTCGCGCAGGTAGCCGATGACAGCCTCAGTCTTGTTGAGCGGGCGAACCTCGCCCCAACCGGTGAGGCCATCGTCGGTCTCTACCTTGACAAAGAGGAGTTCGCGCCAAGCGGTACCCAGGACTAGCGGAGTGACAGCGGTGATCTTCATAAGCGGAAAAAGGGGGACGGCGGAAAGCAGACGGGGGGCCGTGGGTTGATGTCAGGCGGCCCGGCCGCCTGAGGCGACCGGACACAAATTTTATCGTAATACAGAGGACGAGTGGAATTCAGCGGGGGCGGGGCATATGATTTTTCAGCCAGGCCTCGAGTTCCTGCACCGCGGAGACCTGGGCTTGGGTGCGGGCGGAGGCGAGGGCAGTCAAGATCGTGGCCCGGGCCGCCGCGTGTTCCCCTTTTCGATCCAAGGCATCAGCCAGAAGGACGGCCCCTGACGCACCGGGCAGGAATTCCAGCAGGGTTGAGTGGGGAAATTGACGTTCCGTGGGAAGCTCGAGCAAACGGTCCAGCAGTTGGCGCTGGTTGGGATGATCGCCCCGGGCCCCGGCCACGGCCAAGGACATCAGGAGGGAGTCAGGATGCTCCGGCCAAAGGGAGAGGGCGGTTTCCAGTTCTGCGGAGACCGCGGCGATACTGCCCGTGTCTTGGGCGAGGATGGCCAGATTGTAGCGGGCTTCCGCGTGGCATTCCCGGGTGAGTCGGTCAATATGCTCATCGTCGAAGACAGGGGCAACGGCGGCTTGTGCGAGGACCGCACGGGCCTTGGCCGCCTCTCCAGCCAAGGCCAAAAGCTTGCCCCGGCGCAGCAGCACGCGGGCATCACCGGCAAGATCGACCGGAGTGGTGTCGAGGAGACTGCGGGCGGTGGCCGCATTGCGAGCGGCAACCAGGAGGTCAGCCAGCGTGAGCCGGACGCGAAGGTTCCTGGGCTGGTCACGCAGGGCGTCCTGAAGCAGCGGACGCGCCTCCGCGATCCCGCCCTGGCGGGCGAGGAGGCGGGCGAGGTTCAGGCGGGTTTCGATGGCCTGAGGATCGGCCACCCGGGCCGCCTGATAGTGGCGCAGCGCAGCGGTGTGATCACCGCGCTGTTCGGCGAGCACGCCGAGATTGTTGACCGCCTTCGCCAGCGTGGGGTCCAGAGTGAGAGCACGGGTATAGGCTGCCTCGGCCTCGGCGTTGCGGTCCTGATAGTCGAGTGCGACCGCCAGATTATACCATGAGGTTGCCGTGGTAACGCCACTGGCCAAATCATAGCGGGCTTGGGCCTCGTCAAGAAGCAGGCGGTCCGACTGACGATCGAGCAGGAGCTGGATCGCGACTTCGCCCATTTCGTCGGCAGAGCGCCAACCGGCTTTTACGCGTTGCGGCGGGCGAGAGGGGTTGCGTGGGTTGCTGGCGGAATTGTCGTAGCTGTAGCGCATCACGATGCGGGATCCGGCCGGGAGGCGCAGCGGTTCAACCAAACGGTAGTCGCTCTGCCAGGCGAAATCCCAATCGGGGATACGAATAAGCCCCTGAGGGCGACCGTCGGGCAGCTCGGCGAACACCCGCAGATCCTTGCCGAGGTAGTGGGCGTGGGGATAGAGCCCGAAAACGCGGGCGGACGTGGGAAGGGTGAAAGTCTCCTCAATTTCGTGCGCCACAGCGCCGGCGGGAATATCCAGGTCGTATTCGCGCAATTGGATCACCGTGCTGGTAACGCTGGGAGACTCCTCGGTGAAATACAGGCCGATGCGCGGTCGGATGAATTCGCTTCGGCCGGTTGGAACGAGATGCAGTTGCAGGATCAGGTCAGTGCCGGGAGCGAGTTCCCAGGCGGTGCCCGGAAACACCTCGTAGGGGATTTGACCGGGCGTCCAACCGATGATATGTCCATTGGGATTGATGGCTTGGCCGAGATCCATCGAATCGAAACCTGGTCCGGGATCGGCGGCATCACGCGCGCGGGAGCCCGGTGTCGGGTCCAATGCGATGACGGCATGGTGAATCGCATTTCGCGATTCGGGGAGAAACTCCACAGTGCGGACGTAACGACGGCGATCGAGCGGCAGCGGCAGCACGAAGTTGCGGAAAACATCGGAGCCCGCGGCTCCGAGTTGATAGGCCTCGGTGGCTTGGAGCACGAGGTCGGGCTCGCCCAGAGTCCAGCCGTCGTGCGGCGGGGATGGGGGCTCGGGGGTGAGGGATAGGTCGCCGGAGGGTGCTCCAGTATCGGCCCAGGAGCGCAGGACGGCGAGTTCGGTTGCGGAGAGACCTCGCGAGCCTACCAGCGCCGGTCCGTAATTTGGCTCAGGTTTCCAGGGAGGCATGTAACGGTCGGCAGCCACGTCTGCCATAAGACGGGCACGGCGGCGTGCGGCCTCATAGCCGAGCAGGCTGAAGGGGGCACTGCCCTCCGGCCGGTGGCAAGCGACGCAGTGTTGGTTCAGGATGGGTGCGATTCCCGTCGCGTAATCGGTGCGCGGAACGGCCTTGCACGAACCCAGGCCGACAATCAGGAGGCCGAATATAATCCGAGGACGAGTCATTCAATGTAGCAGCCCACAGCACGGGTGGTGTGGAGTTCGAGGGGCGTGCCGTTGACGATAGCCTTGAGAACCTCGCGAAGATCGTCCTGGGTTGCGTTGGGACGGGACCGTCCAATGTCTTCGTGGCGGTTATCGATACGTCCGCGATAGACCAAACGCGGACTTTTACCGGCTTCTGCCGATATGCTGAATACAGCGACCTCGGGTGTTACAGTGGCTCCGGCCCGCCTGACCAGCGTATGTTCCGGATCCATCAGGGTTGGGAGCGTGTAGCCATAGTCCCATTGATGTTTTCGGATCGCGGCGGGCGTGGTGGCGGGGTCGGGATATACGGCGAAAAACCGCAGGGTTGGAGACGCGAACACCTTGACCAGATCATTCACCACCGGAGCGTAGCGGTTCGAAATCGGACAATCAGTGGCCATGAACAACAGAATCACCGTGCCGGCCGGGGCATGGTCGAGCGGATCAAAGGCGTGTCCCGTGAGATCGCGCGACGGGGTATCTGCGCCCGGAAGCCTGAGAATCAGGACGACCAGTACCAATAGTATCCACCGAAGGCCGGCGACAGGCGGCTTGGTGCGGGACCACAGAAAAGGTGGAACAGGGGAGATCATGCGGAAGAAGTGGGCAAGGAAAAGGCGCCCACTTGCGCGGGCGCCTCGACTGTTCATAACCCCATGGAACAGAAGATCACAGATCGAAGCCCATGCTGAGGATGAAAGTGCGACCCTCAAAAGGCTTGGCCCGGCGGACCGCGACGCCGCTGACGTTGATCAGTTTGTCGTAGAGGTCGGAATCGTCGAGCACGTTCCGGATGTTTAAGCCAATGTTGTAGCCCTTCACGCCCCAGAAGGAGTCGTTGAGCTTGCGACGGTAGTTGAAGCTGAGGTCCACCAAGTTCTCCTCCTTGCCATAGAAGGGATTCTCGATGTCGAGAGCACCGATACCGTTCACCAGCTTTTTGTTAAAGGAGAGCACGGGGGCGGCGCGGTGGCGGAAGGCACCGCCGACGCTCAGACCCTTGAGCCGTCCTTCGGAGAAGCGATACATCCAGTTGACGTTGTACCGATTCTCACGGACGAACTCGTTGGGGCGGCCATCCAGCGATTGAATGATATCCTTACCGTTGGCGCCGCGGATGACGACTTCATCATATCGCTGGGCGACGGTGCGTTGGTCGGAGTCACTGATCCAAGCTGTGTTCCAATTCCAAGTGTCAATGACGCCGTTGCTGTTGAGGTCGCGCGGATTGCTGATACCACCCTCCGGGAAGGTGAGGGCCTGATACTTCGGGATTTCCAAGTCGAGCCACTCCCACCAGGGCAGGCCGATGTCGCTTTCGGTCACATCCTGAGTGTTCATGTTGAAGCGCAGCTGGAAGTTTTTCGTGACCTGCCAGTCCATGCCCCATTCTTTGCCGCTTGCGACGCGGAAGCTTGCCACCCAATAGGGATCGCCGCTGCCGAGCGTATTGAATCCCTGGTTGTTCGTGTAGCCGGTGATCGGGGTGTTGCCACTGCCGTTGGCCAGAGTCATCACACGGTTAAGGATGCTGGAGAGATCAAATCGGAAGCGGTTGAACGGCACATTTCCGGCACGGGCGGGGCCATCCGAGTTCTCGAATTCGGTATAGCGGACGGAGAATTTTCCTTCCATCAGATCAAGGCGAATACTCTTGTCCTCGCCCTCGCCGGTAGCGCCCTTCACGCGGTTGCCGAAAGGATCAAGGTTGGAGACGTCGGGCTGGAAAGTGTTGGAGCGATTCCAGGCGACTGAGATGTCGGCGTTGAGCGGAAGGCGAACGAAGTCGCGCAAGGGGCGGGCCACGAAGCCGCGGGTGCGGGTCGTTCCGGACTGTTCGTTGGCGGAGTTGTACGGCGCAAAGGCGACATCTTGCAGCAGCGGCAGGAGTCCAGTACGGGTGTCTGCAACAAGGGCGCTTACCGGCACAGTGGGATTCGGGCGGAAGGGGTCGAGTTTGGTCACAGCACCCGTGGAATTGGCCGAGTCTTCGCGCCAGCCAAGCGTTGCGACTAGACGATTGTTCCAGAAGAAGCCCTGATAAGAGAGTTGCTTGGTATCGAACTTCGATTTGATAAACGAATTAGTGCGACCATTACCAAGGCGGCGACCCTCCGGATCGGTCAAACCTGTGTTCAACATATCCACCACATGAGTCTTGCCGTTGGCATCGACCAAATAACTTGGTCCAAACAAATCATAGTAAGATTTGGGTGAATAGTCACCGGCGGCCGTATCCAGATAGTAGCGCTGGTTGAAGATGCGCGAAGAGTTGTTGGCCCAGCCGTTAACCGTGGTGGCGGTAAAGGTATGCCCGGTGATGACGGGATCCACACCGTTCACTGGTATGATGCGCGGAAAGAACTCCTGTTGGCGGTTAGAAGATTCACGTGAAGAAATGAGAGCGGCGAGGCGCTGGCGGCCCAGGACATTGCGCCACCAGGAATGGTCTTTCTTGAGAAAGTCGAACTCGTAGGAGGCAGAGACGCGCCAGTCTTCGGACTCGCGCAGGGTCTGGGTGCGGAACGGGTCGCCCTGGATATACATTTTGCCCGCGTTGGGGTTGGCCGTGACGCCGTCAGCCATGAACTTGTTGGAGTCGAGATGGACCGTGTAGGCACCGATGTAGCCACCCATACCAACATTCCAGTCCTCA
Source organism: Oleiharenicola lentus (assembly GCF_004118375.1). Taxonomy (NCBI): domain Bacteria; kingdom Pseudomonadati; phylum Verrucomicrobiota; class Opitutia; order Opitutales; family Opitutaceae; genus Oleiharenicola; species Oleiharenicola lentus. The sequence continues at coordinate 2,679,268 of NZ_SDHX01000001.1, read as the reverse complement.
ACAGACTCCTTCGAAGCGGCGGCCTCGATGAAGAGGTTGTCGCCGATTTGCTGGGTGATGAAAATATTGTAGATGTCAGCGTCGAATTTCTGGCCTTTGGCCGCGCCGGCGATGTCAACGTCCACAGGGATGTAAGTGCCATCAAGGAAGGTGTAGCCGTCAGCCTCATTGTTGAGCGGATCAACACCCGGCAGATCCTTGGGGGACTTGATCTGAACGGTGTTGTTGAAGTCGTAAGCTTTGCCGGCCATCGAGCCTGCCGTGGCGCCGTGCACGAAGACGACGTTGTTGTTGTGGCGCTCCCAGATGGTATTGTTTATCACGGCATTGTTCCAGGTGGCACCGGCGGCTGGATTGTGAAAGATCGGATTGTTCACCCCGTGCGTATAGCTGGTGATACTTCCGGCTTTGCTCCAAGCACTGACCTTGTCGAAAGGCAGAAGGAGCTGCGGCCGAATATTCTGAACCTTCACCTTTTCAGCGTGGAGCGAGATGGTGGTCTTTTTAAACGGCCGCAGCATCAGGGCTCCATAATAGCGCTCGTGATCATATCCGGCGGGTTCGTATTCGTAATTCTTCTTTTCGGTCACGTGAGAAACGCGAAGGGCAATCTTATCCTTGATGATATCCTGATTCACGTCGAAGGCGTAACGCTGGGACTTGTTCGAGTCGAACTGCAGGTCAACGCGGGCGAAGTCGCGGAACTGCGCCCGTTTCAGGGTCGAGTCAATCGTGCCGGCCGGACTGCCGGAACCGAACAGCAGGTTGTTCGGACCGGAAGCGATTGTTACGCGGTCAAGGTTGTAATTGTCGGAGGGAATGAAACTCTCGAAGAATTCGCGGGAGTTGGTCGCGTCGCGCAGACCGCGGACGCGGGTGGGCGGAGGGAAACCGGTGCCGAAACCTGCGCCAGGCCCTAGTTCCAGATTGTCGCCCGCGCCTTCGACATTGGTCGTGTAGATGGCAGCATCGGCGGCAGAGGTCAGAGCAAAGTCGTTCATGAACTCCATCGTCAGCACTTCGACAGGGGCGGCGATGTCCTTGAGTTCAGTCTTCAGGCGGGAGCCGGCGAGCGACTTGGTGGCTACCCAGCCCTCTTCTTCGGTGGCTGTCACCGTAAAGGGCGAAAGTTCGAGAACGGATTCCTCCTTCTCGGCAGCAGCCTTGGCGGCTTCCGGGGTTAGCTTGGAGGCTTCTTCAGATTGCCCAGCCGCGGGGGCGGGGGCGGTTTGGGCGATCAGGCTGGCCGACTGAGCCAGCAGTGCGAGTGCCGCCAATAAGGCGACGGGATACGCACGACGACGATTATGCTTCAGGTGCATGCTAGTATTCGGGGCTAGGGTTGGGGGCGTGGCGGCACAACACCGAGAGGTGCCGTGGGCTTTGGGGTCGCCGGGACTTTACCTGTGTGCGCATCTTCAAAAAGCATTGGCCTGAATGACCGTAATACATGTCGCAACCCGGATCTGTGGCCGGTTGATGGCGGTTTGGCGATCGTGTGCAGACGATCGCGCTGGTTGCGCATGGCTTGAACCGCTATCATGGCCAGCGAATGAGGTGGACAGTAGGACCGTAACCTATTCGCTTGGCCAACCGTCTGCGACGCGATGACAACCCCGCCCAAAGTTCCTGTGACCATGACCATGCTCGCCGAGCAATCGGGAGTTTCAAAAAACACGGTTTCACTGGCGCTTAAGAATGACCGCCGTATTTCTGTGGAAACACGGCGGCGGGTGCAGCAGTTGGCGGAGAAGCTGGGCTATCAACGCAATCCTGTGTTGTCCCATCTCATGGCCGAATTGCGAAAGACCAAGGTGCCCAAGTTTCGGTATACGATCGCGCTGTTAAACGCCCACCCCGATTCCCTGGCGATGAAGCGCCACCCCACGATTGCCGCCTGGCTGACCGGTTGTCGCCGCCGGGGTGAATCGCAAGGTTATCACTTCGACACCTTTTGGCTGCATGATCCCGAGATCAACGGTGCGCGCTTGGCTCGTATTCTGCGTTCCCGCGGCATCCGGGGCGCGATTGTTGTGGGGTTGTTCAATCAGAACCGGCTGCCTCCGCAGTTTGACAGCCTGTGGCCGCAAATCGCCTGTGTCGTGACCGGCGTGCGAACGCATGAACCAACCTTGTCCTTCTGCTGCGTTGATCACCATGCCTTGATGCTGGAGGCGGTCAAACAGGTGCTCGCCTTGGGCTACAAGCGCCCCGCCCTTGTTCTCAGCCATACGGTGGACCATCTGGTCGAGGGAAGGTTTTCCGCCGGTATGTGGTTCGGACAGCAGGCACTGCCGACGGCTCAACGGGTGCCTACCTTCGACAAGGCCGACGGTTCCGATAGCTGTTTCCAGCGGTTCAAAAAGTGGCTGGAGAGACACAAGCCAGACGTGATTCTTACCCTGCACCGCGACATCAAAATCTGGCTGGAAGACCTGGGTTATAAGATTCCGCGGGATATCGGGTTGGTTGACCTTGAGCACAACCCATCAGCGCAGGAGTGGGCCGCCATGGAGCAGCGCAACGATCTGTCCGGCGAGGCGGCCGTGGATATGCTCATTTCGATGCTATACAACAATGAGAGCGGAATCCCGGAATCGCCGCGCGCCACCTTGGGCAGTTCTCATTGGGTTCCGGGTGTGACGGTCAGGAAACAGCGGTAAGTCACGCGGTCACCACGCGGTCACATCCACACCCATCTCCCGGAACTGTGCCGCAGCCACAAGGAAGTGGGCGCTGATCCAGTAGACGTTCCACTGCTCGACGTAGTCGCCTCGCACTCCGGTGAGATGGTCGTAGTCATAATGCTGGGCATAGTTTGTTTGGTGAATCTGCTCTCCCTGTCCGCCGCGGGGATCGAGTAGCTGCCCACAGGCGACATAGAGCAGCCGGGCCACGCGCTGATACTCTTCCCGCCCGGTGAGCTTGCCCAGGCGCCAGAAGGCAGGCGCGCAGAGCACGCCATAAACGTCGAGGTGCATGTTCTGCACCGACACCGCCGTCCACCCGCGCGTTTTGAATCCATGGTCGGCCAAGCGCCCGGGCGGCAGTGGGACGTCCCAGACATACATGTAACTCAGCACCACATCGGCGGCATGAGTCGCGGCTTCCAGGTAACGGGCCTCGCGCGTGACTTCATGCATCGCGAGGAATCCCTGGAAGGCGGCCCAGGCCCCCTCCTTGTCCTCGCAGCGCGCATCGAGCGTTCCGCCCCAATACGGTTCGGCCATGTCTTGGTGACGGTCGATGTAGTGTTCAGCCGCCTTGCGTGCCGCGTCGAGGTATCGGGGCTCGGCCAAGATTGTTGAGGCATGGACCAGTGGAGCGATGAGGAATCCTTCGTTGGTCGAGATGGGACGCCAAGCCGGAGCAAGCACACGTGCTGCGTGCAGATCAGCCGCGCGGCGGAGAAAGGTTTCCCAGCGTGAAACATCAAGCCCCGGTTTGCCGCGCGCCACGCGAAGGGCATGCAGCATATTCTCCATGGCCTGGGCCTGAGACAGCGGGTTGGTGCGATCGAGCCACGCGCCCGTGTCCAAGTTGAACCGAACAGGAAAACCGTTCGGCCCGAAGGGTGCGCTGGCAATGAAATCCAGCCCGCTCTGCACATAGCGCTTCGCCTCCCTTAAATCGAAGACATCGCCGAGCACGAGGAAGGGATACGCGAATGCTTCGGATTGACCTGCCCAGCCGAGATCAATCCAGCGACGGTGCTCCGGAAAAGCCTGAATGCCTATCGCGTGCGGAGTTTCACGCCAGCGGGCCAGGGTATCGGCAAACTTTCTCTCAAGAACATCGCGAACTGGCGGGAATCCGTCGGGATTCAGCGCTGCGTTGAGGCGGACCGCGGTATGCATGGGCCCGCGGAAGCCGTGACCGGGGCGGGGCACTGGTGCGGTCTCGACGAGGAATTTCTTTTCCACGATGGCCCCGGGCGGCAGCGTGCACCAAGCCTCCGGGTAGGCGAACCAGCGACGCTGATGACCCTTAAGAATACCGGTGCGCCCGTTGCTGGCTACTGCACCGGAATGCAGCGCGAGCTCGACGCCGTCAGCAGTGTAATCAACACCAAGCGACCACCACTGGTCGGGCTGGCAGCCGAAGCGGACCGGGCTGGGGGTGCTGTGCAGAGCGACCACGGTCGGGCCCGAAGCAGTGTCGCCTTCGGCGGCGGCGAAAGGCAGGGGAAAACGATGTTCCTCATAAAAGCCCCGACGCAAGGGACGGGCGGCCGCGATCACCGGAATCGGGGCGGGGTCCACGGATTGTCCCGCAGGATTGTCGTAGTAGCTGATGCCGGGCAGAAACGGTTTTGCCGAGCCGGCCAAACCGGTCCTGATGCGGACGGAGAGCGAAACGCGGGCCAGCGGTTCCGATGCGGTCCACTGCCAGCGGCGATGAACCTCGACCAGACCGTCGCGCACCGTGCGCTCGCTGTCCCGGACGACCAGTTTGCCTCCCGGTAGCACAAATTCGCCGTGGTGCTGGGTCCACTCTCCGGACTGCTCGCTTCGGACAGGGGCAAGGTGCTGCCAGTTTACCGGCCATCCGTCGGCCCAACCGGTGGCGATGGACCAACGGCCCTCGGGAGGGACCCAATCGGCCGAGGCCAGCCGGGTAGCGAAAAGCAATGCAACCAGCCACAGACTGGCGATGCGAAGGCGGGGAGGGCGGGGCATGCGGCGGGCATCTGAAACGGATTGCCGAGGTGCGACAACGCCGCGCCTGCGTGACCGTAAGCACCGGCTCAGGGCCGGCTTTTCGGGCGGGGTGAGTCTGGCGCGCTGACGTCGCTTTCGATCACTTGGATGTCGCCCATCTTCACCTCGACCTTGCGCCGCAGAGTGTCGTCCACGAAAACCGGCCGGGCCTCGTTGCGGCCGAAGTAAGGTGCGGCGCTGGCCAGCATCACGCCCATGGATTCCGCCAGGGTGGTGCGGCGGGCGGCGATGCTGATGCGGGTGCGCCAGACGAGCTTTTTCTCTCGCCGGAGCAGGGCCTTGGCGTCGAGGGCGGCGACAAAGATATAGAAGCGCTCGGAAAGCAATGCGTCGTTCAAGTCTCCCGCAACTGCCGACGACATAAGGCGCTGGCCGGCCTTGTTGATGCCCACCAGGCGCGCCATCTCGCGGCCGTTGAAGTCCACGAGTCGGTTCGAGTCTGTGCCCGTTTCGCTATCGACCTCAATCTGCTCGAAAGTGTCGAGATTCGCGGTGCCCCAGGTGTAGAAAATGACGATCGCCGGCATTGGCCCGCCCACCTTGGTCTCGATAAAGTGCGCCCGCGCCAGCGCGCCGACCAGAAGCCGGCGCATTTCTTCGGCCGGCGTCGGGGGCAAACCGCCGACGGATGCACCGATGTCCTGCTCGAGTCCGCCCAGGAAAACAAAGGGCACCGGTTGCTCGGCTGTCGGGACCGGCAAGGTTTCAGGCGGGGCCAACATATCCGCCACGACCAGAACCTCGGGTCCGGCCGCTGGAGCCGATACGACCCAAGGCAGAAAAAGGAAACAACAGGCGACTCGTTTCATGGGCCGACCTTTCAACCATCGCGTCCTCCGAGGGACGGCGCCCAGGTCTCCGGCCAGAGCGTGCGGAATCGTTGCAACACTTCATGGTGGACCGGGCTGGGGGCCAAATTGTGCCATTCATGCGGGTCCACGGTATGGTCGTAGAGTTCCTCGGTGTCGTCGGGATAACGGATGTAGCGCCAGCGCTCGTCACGCCAGGCCGCGGAGCGGTCGCGGTGTGCCGTGAAAGCCGGGTAGGGCCAGGCTGAGGACGGGTCCTCCAGCAGCGGAGCAAGAGTGCGCCCGTCGTAGGCATGTCCGGGCGCAGGGAGTTCACAAAGCTGCGCCAGGGTTGGGAGCACATCGATCAGTCCGATCACACGGGGGCTGATCTGGCCGGCGTGCCGGCCTCCCGGCAGGCGCACGGCGAGCGGCGTGCGGGCCGACGCCTCCCACAGCGTGGACTTCTCGAAGTGGTCTTTCTCGCCGAGGTGATAACCGTTGTCGGTGGTCACGATGACGAGGGTGTTGGCGTAATCGGCGCGCTGGCGCAAACCATCGAGAACCTCTCCGATGGCCCAGTCGGCAAAGCTCGTGCAGGCGAGGTAGCCGTGCAGGATGCGTCGCCAAGCCTCAGGGTGATCGACACCGGAAGTGGTCCAGCGCTGGCCCCAGACGCCGGCGAGACGTTGTCCCTCGGGCGGAACGTCGTCGAGGTCGCCGTGCCGCCACCCGGCGGGTGGCAGGCGGAGCCTGGCGGGATCGTAGAGATCGAAAAAGCGTTTCGGGGCGGTGAATGGCGTATGAGGGCGCCACAGGCCGACGAACATGAAGAAGGGTTTGCCATCCTCGTGACGGGCGAGGAATTCACGCGCCTGGGTGAGGGTGCGCACGTCGGGGAAGTCGGAGTCGGGTCCGGTCCAGGACGTGGCGCCCCACCACTGGCCGTCGATCTGGTCGGCGGGCAGGACGTGCGGGCCGAACCCGCCGTTGGCACCTGCATCCACGGTCCAGGCGGCCGAGCGGCGAGCCTCGGTGATCTTGGCATGAAACACCTTGCCGCCGCCCCAGGTTGCATAGCCGCGCCGGCGGAAAAGTTCGGGCATGGACTCATAACGGTCGAACCCCGGTTTGTCCCAAGGATCGCTGCCATTGAGATAGGCGCCGGTGCGATGGGGGTTGAGTCCCGTGAAGAACGCAGCGCGCGAAGGCACGCAGGCCGGGGCGGGGCAGTAGGTCCGGGGAAAGGTCAGGGCTTCCCGGCGGAAGGCGTCGAGCCGCGGCGTCAGGGCGTCGGGATGAGCCCCGAGAAACCCGTAGTCGTTCATGTCGTCGGCCATGATGATGACGACGTTGGGCGGACGGTTGGCAGCGAACAGTGCCATCGCCGCGGGGAAAAACGAAAGGATGAGAAGTGCGAGCAGGCGCATTAGCGTTAGGGAGCGGATTGGGCGGAGCGCTCGCGGCGACGCTGCTCGCGCCGGGCTTCCGCGCCGGCTTCACCGGTTTTGGGTTCGCCGCCGAATACGCGCGAGCCTTCTTCAGGGGTGCGATTGACCTGCGGAAAGTGGGCGGCGAGTTCGGCCTTGATCCGGGCAAGATCGAGATCCTTGGCCCGGTCGGCGTTCAACGGGGAGAGCAGGTTGTGCCATTCGTAGGGATCGACGGAGTGGTCGTAGAGCTCTTCGTTGCCATTGTTCCAACGCAGATATCGCCAGCGGTCGGTGCGCACGCTGTGGTTGTTGAACTGCCAGGTCGTGAGCGCCGGGGTGCCATCCCAGGCGGACGCCGGGTCGTGAAGGTAGCGGGTGATTGACGCGCCCTCGACGTGAGCGGGGCGAGCAAGGCCGGCCAACTCGACGAGGGTAGGATATAGGCTCATCGTGTCCACCGGCTGCGCGGCGCGGCCGCCGCGCGATATGCCCGGTCCGGCCCAGATGTAGGGCATGCGCGTGGCCTCCTCCCACAGGCCGGTCTTGCGCCACTTCTGCTTCTCGCCGAGATGCCAGCCATGGTCGCCGAGAACGACGACGATGGTTTTGTCCCGATGCGGACTCTTGTCCAAGGCGTCGAGCACGCGCCCGATCTGCACGTCGGCATAGGTGATGCAGGCGAGATAGGCGCGGATTGCTTTCTTCCACGATCCTTCCGCCAGGATCTTCAGGTGCTCCTCGGATGCCTTGCCGCCCGGTACGTCCTCGAGGTCATCCTGCCGGTAGGGTGGAAGCTCGATGGTTTCCTCGAGGTAGAGATCGAAGTATTTCTGCGGAACATGCCACGGCAGGTGGGGACGGAATATCCCGCAGGCAATGAAGAACGGTCCGTCGCGTGGCTCCGCGAGGGCTGAGATCGCGGCACTGGCGGTCCAGTAGTCCCCGACGCTGTCGTCGCCGCCACTTAGTTCCGCGATGGAAAGATCGCCGGCCGTGTAGCGCAGAGTGGGCACGGAGGCATCGCTGCGTGCGGTGCGGGCGGAGGAATTTTCATTTTGGGCGAGAGAATCATCGCCGCGCGGATTCTGCGGGTAGTCATCCCAGTCGCCCGGCCGGATATGCCGGGCGGTGTGGAAGAGTTTGCCTACGCCGAAAGTGTAGTATCCCTGTCGGCGGAGAAAGCCCGGCAGTGCGTAGCCATCGCCGATCACCGTGCGCCAGTCGGTGGCATTGCCATACACGCCCGAGGTCGAGGGCCGTAGGCCGGTGAGAAAGGCAGCGCGGCTGGGATTGCAGACGGAGGAAGCGGTGTGGGCGTTCGTGAACGTGACGCCTCGGGCGGCAAGACGGTCGAGATTCGGGGTAATGACCTGCGGGTTGCGGCCGAGGTGGTTGACCCAGTGGTTCAGATCATCGACGGCGATGACCAGAATATTGGGCCGGTCGGCGGCGGACAAAAATGGGGCAAGGGCAAACAGAAGTACCAAGCACGCGTGGGTGAATTTCATCGGTAGTGGAGGTGGTTCCAAAACGCTGGGGGACGTTGTGAAACTAAGGGAAAAGCAGGACTGGATTGGCGATTCGTGCTCACTTGCCTTTGGCCTGAGGGATACTGCACGGTATCAGCGCGCGGGAGCAGGCCAGACACAAGCAGGGGGAAGGGGTGGCATCGCACGGCGAATTAAATGGATTTGAGGCGGTACGCTAATGCGATTGATGTGTGACCGTCATCAGCCGCTCTGGGGGCGGCTCCGAATGGGCCCGACTCGCGCTGCGTCCGAGGCCAACGCCGTTTCGGGCTTGGCATGCCGAGCATATTACGGGCCGCGCAAAATACACCGGCCCGGGCTTGGCAATCGTCAGCTGCTTGGGTGGACTTCCCCGATTGTTTTCAATGGGCTTACTTCTCACACGGCGGTCGCGCTCTTGCACGAGAGGAGGAGCGTGGATGTTGCTGGTTGGCCTGACTCTTTCCACCGGTTGCCGGCGGGTTGACGTGCCGGTCGAGCGTCTCCGGGTGGAGCAGGCCGTGGCCCAGACCTCGGAGTCTTGCCGCGAGTGCCATGCGGAGATTCACGCCGCCTGGGCGCCGACCGATCATGCGCAGGCCAATCGGCCGGTTGATCCCGTGCGAGATGCCGAAGCGCTCCGGTTATTCGCACTCGTCACGCCGGGCTCGGTCCGGCCTGAGTTCGTATTGGGACAGAAGCCCTCGTGGCAGCCACTGGTGCCCGCGCCCGGTGGTCGCTGGCAGCCGCATGAGCAGGCCTTTGACCCGGCGAAGCACGAGTTCTTCAACGTATTCGGCGCGGAGAATCGCCGTGCCGGCGAGTGGGGCCACTGGACCGGCCGGGGCATGAACTGGAACTCGATGTGCGCGCACTGCCACATGACGGGCTACCAGCGACGCTATGACCCAGCCACCGACACCTACACCTCGACGTGGATCGAGCACGGCGTGGGCTGCATCCAATGTCACGGCCCGACTGCGCCGGGTCATGGCGACAAGAACAGGCCCCTATCGGCCGGTCCCAAGCCGCCCTTTCTCGGTGACCGGGCAAAGATGATGCAGACCTGCGCCCCTTGTCATGCTCGCAACGAGAAGCTCACCGAGGATTTTCAGCCCGGGGACAGTTATCACGATCACTACCGGGTGACGCTGCCAGTAGAGCCTGAAATTTTTTATCCCGATGGCCAGCAGCGCGACGAGGACTTCAACTGGACCTCCGTGCTGCTCAGCCGGATGGGCCATGCCGGCGTCACCTGTCTCGACTGCCACGATCCTCACACGACGAAAACAATTCTGCCGACTACGGACAACCAGTTGTGCCAGCAGTGCCACGCTGCGCCGGGCCGAGAGATGCCCGGCGGCCGACGCGCCACGCCGATCGACCCGCTGGTGCATTCTCGGCATCAGCCTGGCAGCACCGGCAACAGTTGTGTGGCCTGTCACATGCCGACGACAACTTACATGCAGCGTTCGCCGCGCCATGATCACGGCTGGCTCAAACCGGACCCGTTGCTCACGAAGGAACTCGGCATTCCCAATGCGTGCAGTAGGTGTCACGAGAGGGAGGGACTCGATTGGGTGGTCGCTAAAGCAGATGAATGGTATGGTTCGAGGCTGGACTCCAGACAGCGCGCGCGCGCGCGCTGTGGCCGCGGCGCAGGCGGGTGCACCGGAGGCGGCCGGCCGTTTGCTGGAGTTGATGCGCGACGAGGACATTCCGGCGTGGCGGGCGACCTATCTGTCGCTACTGCCCGCCCTGCCCGACGCCCGCGTCGCGATGCCGGCGGCGGAGGCGGCCTTGCTCGCGGGGGACCCGATGGAGCGCGCCGCCGCAGCCCGTTTCTTTGCCGGCAGCGCCGAGGCAGCACGTCTGCTCACGCCGTTGCTGACCGATCCAGTTAGGCTGGTGCGGCTCGATGCCGCCTGGGCTCTATCGGCGGCATTGCCACCCGGTTCGGACATTCGGCACGAGCTCGATTCCTATCTTGCGCTGACACTTGATCAACCCGCGGGCCGGCTGCGTATCGGGCAGGATCTGGCCAACCGGGGAGATCTGGCCGGCGCGGAGCGTGAAATTGCCCGGGCCGTTGACTGGGATCCGTATTCCGCCGGCATTCGCGAATCGCAGGGCCTGGTGCTGGCCGGGCTGGGCCGGCTCACGGAGGCGGGAAATGCATTTTATCGCGCTGCGGAACTGGCCGGCCGCGACCGGGGTGCGCAGCTGGCCTTGCGCGCGGGACTCGCCTTTGCCGAGGGGGGGCGGCTTAAGGAGGCCGAAAACGGATTCAGGTTGGCTTTACGCCTCGACCAGCAGGCCCACCGGGCCCGCTACAACCTCGGGCTGCTATTGGCTCAGGCCGATCGCTTGTCGGAAGCCGGAGCCGAACTGGCAGGGGCCGAGGCGAACGCGCCGGCCGAGTCCGACTATCCGTTTGCGTTGGCGACCGTGCTGCTGCGCCAGGGCGACCGTGCGGGAGCCCGCGCCGCGGCCGAGCGCACACTGCGGATCGATCCGGCGCATGCCGGAGCCCAACAGGTGCTACAGGCGACGCGCTGAGCTCAGCTCACGCCCGAGCCGCCGTGGTATTCGACCTGGCGCTGGAAAGGATCGGTTTGGGGGGCGTCGATGAAACGCGGCTCTTTTTCGCCGATGGCGGTCATGCGGCGGACCATCCGGGCGCGCAAATCTGCGACGACATTCTTAAAGGTGGGCATGCCGATCAGGTTGGTCTGCTCCCAGGGATCGGCCTGTAGGTCGTAAAGGAAATCATCCTCATAGACATCGGAAGCGGCTTGGGAGACGGGTTTGCCGGTGGTGTCGTTGCCGGGGGCGCGCACGGAATATTTCCAGCGGGCGGTGCGGATGCAGCGGCCGGTGTGGCTTTCGGAAATCTGCACGAAGACCTCCTCGGGCCACGCGCCCTCGAGGCGTTTCTGTGCCAGGGGTTTGATTGAGCGGCCGGGCATCTCCCTGGGCACGGCGATGCCCGCGGCATCGAGCAGAGTCGGCGGCAGGTCCACCAGGGAGACGAGGTTCTCGAGACGGCCGCCGCCGTTGAAGCCCGGGCCTACGAGGGCGGTGGGCACGCGGATGGAGGCGTCGTGGCAGGAGCGTTTGTATTCCCCGTTGCGCGTCTTGAAGTGGCAGCCGTGGTCGCAGGTGTAGAGCACGATGGTGTTGTCCAGCTGGCCCAGGCTGCGCAGGGAGTCGAACAGTCGGCCGAGGGACTCGTCGAGGCGCTTGATCATGCCGCAATAGCCGGGCCAGTGCTGCGGTGCGGTGCCCTTGAGTGCGGCCAGGTCGGGCGGGAGCGGGGCGGCGGCGTATTGCTGCTCGTAGCCGACCGGCGCGGGGTAGTCGTCGCGGTGGTTCTGGTGGTGCGGCTCAATGTAGGAAAGAAAGAGGAAGAAGGGTTTGTCCTCCTTGGTGCGCGCATCGACGTGGCGGATGGCGGCGTCGGTGATGGCATCGACGCGGTAGCCGGGCAGCTTGTGTTCCTTGCCGTCCTGATCCCACAGGTGCGTGTCGTAGGCGTCGGAGACGAACTCGAGCAGGTTGGCGCCGAGCCAGGTCTGGTAGCCGCCCTGCAGCTCACGTGGCACGGCGCCGTGGTACTTGTGCTCGGCGAGGTGCCATTTGCCGATGTAGCCCGTGTGGTAGCCGGCGGCGTTGAAATGCTGGGCTAGGGTCGGCAGCTTCGGATCGGGACGGAAACCGTTTTTCCAGACCCCGGTTTGCGTGGCGTAGTAGCCGGTCTGGAGGCAGGAGCGCGCGGGGCCGCACACCGGCTGGCAGGTGTAGCTGTGCGCGACGTGCGTGCCGGTCGCCGCCATGCGGTCGAAGTTCGGGGTCAGCCCGAGCGGGTAGCCGTGGGCACCGGTGGTGTCGGCGCGCTGCTGGTCGGTGAAGAAGACGATGACGTTGGGACGGTTGGAGGCGGACATGGGGAGGAATTACAGGCTGCGGAGGCAGATAGCCGGATCGAGCCGGCGAAACCGATTCAGGCTTGGCAAACATGCGACGGCGGTCAACGCGAGCATGCCGGCACCGACCGAGATATATGTCGCACCGTCCCACGGTTGGACGCCGTAGAGAAGGCTGCCCAGGGCGCCGGCGAGCGATGCAGCGATGGCAAGCCCAAGCGTCGCTCCGAGCATGGCGCAACCGAGATAGCCGCGGGCAAAGTGTCGCCAGAGTCCGCCGGGGACCCCACCCAAAGCGAGGCGGATGCCAAATTCGCGTGTGCGTTGCGCGAAAGCGGAGACGGTGAGGCCGTAGATGCCGAACAGGCAAAGCGCGCCGGCGAAGGCGGCGAAGATCGAGGTGAGCCGCGAGGTCAGGGCTACGATCTGCAACTGACGTTCGAGCTTCTCGCTCCAAGCGCCGGGGTAGTATTGAGCGACGTTGGGCGCGGCGCGGCGTAGAGCGGCCGAGACTTCGGGCAATGAAGGCACCGAGCGTTCGCCGCGGACCAGCAGGTTGAAGTAGAGCGGAGCGGGCTTCGCGTAGTGTGTGAGCACGGCGTCGCGCTGGTCAGCGAAGCCGGAGCCCGATTGGAAATCAGAGATGATACCGCGCACGACAATGAGAATAGGCGGCGCGGTGACGTTGAAGCCGCGGCGCACCCACAACTCGCGTCCCAGCGCGCTCTGGCCGGGCCACAGGCGGGCAGCGAGGGATTTCGTGACCAACGCATAGTTGGGCGAGTCAGGCTCTGGTGTCTGCGGAAGTGCCTCACCTTCTATTATTAGCAGGCGGGCCACGGCGGGAAAGTCCTCGGAAATGTAGGTCATCTTGGACTGATCCTGCGCAGCGCCCTGGTCCAGTTGGGCGCGTTGCGTGGCGAGGAAACCGTTCGGCGTGTCGTAGTAGTCGAGATCCTCGTGAATAAGGCTCGCGGCGGTGACGCCCGGCAGTTCGCGTGCGGTGGTGAGCAGGCGTTCGAGCACGGTGATGCGTGAAGCGGGGGACTTGAAATCCTCGGCGTTGAGCGCGATGCGGATGTCGAGCACGTTGGTGGCGTCGAACCCCAGTGTGCGGCGCGCGAGGTGCCATTGCGAGTTGACCAGCAGGCCGGCGAATATCGCGAGCAACGTGAGCACGGCGACTTGAGCGGTGACCAGCGCGTGACGCCAAGGCGCGCGTCGCGAGCCGCGAAGGCCGGAAGCACCGTCGCGCATCAGCGTCTCGGGAGAGGAGCGCAGGAGCAGCAGCGCCGGACCGATTGCGGCGGCGAGAGTCGCGAGCAATCCGAGCGCTGCGCCGATGCCGACGAGTGGCAGATCGACGACAAAGGCGAGCCAGTAGGGCACGGGATTCAGGGTCACGGCGAGGGAGGCAAAGAGGATGGGGCCCGCGATGCTGACGATCCACAATGCGAGGGCCGTGGACGCGAGGGCGAGCAGGCCGATCTGACAGAGCAATTGTCGCACGAGCGCGGCGCGCGAGAGGCCGAGGGAAGAAGCGACGCCAAACTCGCCGGTGCGGCCGAGGAAATCGATGAGCACGAGGTTGGCGGCGTTAAGGCAACTGCCGGCAACGAAGAGCAACGCCAGGGCGAACAGCACGCGGGCACTCAGGCGGATATTTTCGGGTATGAAGGAGTCGCGCAGCGGCACGACGCGTGGCGAGAGGCCGGCGCGGGCGGAGCCGGCGGCGCGCGACTCGGCGGCGATGCGGGCGAGTTCGGCAGTGGCGATCGCGCGTGTCGCGCCGGGTTTCAGGCGGCCGATGATCTCGAGAAAAGGCGACGAGGCGTAGTCAGTGGCCCATTGGGGCGCGAAGCCGATGGGCAGCCAGAGCTGCTGGTCGTTGGGAAACCGAAAGGTGTCGGGCATCACGCCGACGACGGTCGCGAGCTTGGCTTCGACGCGCAGCGCACGACCGACAATGGAGGGGTCAGCGCCAAAGCGCGTGCGCCAGAACTTTTCGCTGAGAATGACCGTGGTGCTGCCGGGCTGGTCATCGCCGGCGGTGAAGAGGCGGCCGAGAAGCGGCTGGGCCCCGAGCAGGCGCATCGCGTCGGAAGAGAGCGTGGCGCCGTAGCAGCGCTCGGTGGCACCGCCCTCGGTGAGCATGGTGGTGCGAAAGAGGCTGACGGGGGCGAAAGACTCGAACTGCGTTTGGTGTTGGCGCCAATAGTCGAGCTCTGTCGGCGTGGAGAAAGAGACGTTGGCGCCGGTGTTGGCGGTGACCTGCTGCACGAGCAGGAGGCGGCTGCCGGGATCAAACGAGAGGTCGGTGAGGAAGATCGAGCGGAAGAGCGCGAAGCTCAGTAAGGCCAGCGCGACGGAGGCCGCGAAGGTGACGAGGATGATCGCGCTCTGGGCGCGACGTCGAAAAATCCGACGCGCGGCGAGGCGAATCTCGTAGGTGAAAAGGTCCATGTGAAACAAAGTTCAGACGGGTCGCGTAAGAAATAGATGGGCTGGGGCGAAAAAGAGGATCGGATCGACGATTCGTGCTCAGCCCTTCATGCCGGTCGTGGCGATGCCGCGGATGAAGGTTTTTTGGGTGAAGAAAAAGAGGAGGATGACGGGCACGATGACGATGGTGCTGGCGGCCATGAGGAAGTGCCAGGGGGTGCCGCCGTTCTGCGTCTGGTAGTTCTGGAGAGCCACCGCGAGGGTAAAGGTGGAGCGCTTGGTCAGGTAAAGCAGCGGGCCCATGAAATCGTTCCACGTGTGCAGAAAGTGAAAGAGTGCGACGACGGCGAGCACTGGTTTGGAAAGAGGGAGGATGACCTTCCAGAAGATCTGCCATTCGCTGCAGCCGTCGATGCGCGCGGCCTCGCTGAGATCCTCGGGGATGGTGCGGAAGAACTGCCGCATGAGAAAGATGTTGAAGGCGCTGCCGAACCACGCCGGCACCCAGAGGGGAAGCAGCGTGCCGATCCAGCCGAGCTCCTTGAAGACACCATAGAGCGGAACCATGAGCACAGGGAAGGGCACCATCATCGTGCCGAGGGTGATCGCAAAGAGGAGATCGCGACCGGGCCACTGCAGGCGGGCGAATCCGTAGGCGATGAGCGCGTTGGAAAGGACCGCCCCGATGGTGCCGAGCACGCAGACCAGCAGGGTGTTGGTGAGAAAGTCCCAGAAGGTAACCTCTGAGTCGGCTCCGTGCGAATGAACGGTGCTGACGGTGCCCTGGACCTCCTCCACGCTGCGCCCGCCGATGGTGGCGATGGCGAGGGAGAAATTTTCCCAGCGCGGCTTGACGCGCGCGTCGATGGCCGACTCCGGCACGATGTCCCAGGCGAGGCTCCCGGCGCGGCCGAAGCCCTCAGCGCGTTCGGTCACGCGCCAGTCGCCGGCCTGCACGCGCCTGAGCAGGCGGGCGGGCAGCGGCGGCGCGTCGGGGGCGAGGCGCGCGGTGCCGGCGGCCTCGTCAAACTGAGCGAGTGACACGACATGGCGCAGGCCGGCGGCCTCGACGATGACGGCATCCTGCGTGAGGACATAATCCTTGGTCACCTCGACCGAGCGTCCGTCGAGCTCGGCATGGTAGGCGCGCGGGATGAAGACGGGCGGAAACTTCGTGGTTTGCTCGACCGGCTTCAACGCCGTCAGCACCAGCCACACGAAGGGCGTGGCGAAGAGCGAGCCGAGCGTGAACAGCAGGCCGTAGACGACGAAGCGGGTGGAGGCGGGTCGCGGCATGGTCAGCGGTTGTAGTGCACGTGCCGGGCCGAGAGTTTGGTCGCGAGCCAGGTGAGGCTGACGATGATCACGAAGAGGATCCAGGCCATGGCGGAAGCATAGCCCATGCGCAGCTGGTAGAAAGCCTGGCCGAAGAGGTAGAGGGCGTAGAAAAGCGTCGAGCGGGCGGGGCTGCCGTCATCGGTGCCGCCCGACATGATAAAGGCCTGGGTGAAGACTTGGAGCGCGCCGATGGTGCCCATGAGGACGTTGAAGTAGATGACCGGCGAGATGCAGGGTAGAGTGATATGCCAGAACTTGCGCCAAGGGCCGGCCCCGTCGATTTCCGCGGACTCGTAGAGCTCCTTGGGCACGTCCTGTAGGCCGGCCAGGTAGATGATCATGGAGTTGCCGACACCCCAAAGGCTCATCATGACCAGCGCGGGTTTCGCCCAGTTGGGATCGGCGAGCCAGATGGGCGGCTGGAGGCCGACCACGCCGAGGATCGGCGTGAGCACGAAGTTGAGCAGTCCGTATTGGCCGTTGAAGATCCAGAGCCAGAGCATGGAGCTGGCCACGGCCGGGACGATGGAAGGCAGGTAGAAGAGGGCGCGGAAAAACGGCCGACCGCGGACGTCCTGGTTGAGCAGGAGTGCAAGTGAGAGCGAGACGATGGCGCCGAGCGGCACGGAAAACACGGCGAAATACAGCGTGTTGCGCAGCGCGCGCCAGAAAAGGTCGTCGTGCCAGAGGCGCTGGTAATTTTCCGTGCCGATCCACACCGGGGAGGTGAGCACGGAATAGTCGCAGAAGCTATAGTAGACGGAGGCGAGCACCGGGTAGGCGGTGAACACGCCGAGGCCGACCACCCAGAGGGCGGTGTAGCCGAGGCCGGCGCGGAGTTGACGTCGTGATTGCGTCATGGGTCAGGCCAGCAGGCCGTGCCGGCGAAGGCTGCGTTGGTGGGTGGCCCAGCTTTCGCTGAGCCGGCCGTGGACGTAGCGCAGCGCGTCCTCGGGTTTCTGGCTGAGATTGCGCACGCGTTCGAACATCGCGAGGTTTTCGCCGATATACTCGCGAGCGATGCCGAGGGGTATGATCCGGGCGGCATTGGGACTGTCGGAAAGTCGGCGAAAGACCTCGATCTGCGGGTTGGGGTGGTTTTCTGCCAGGAACGGGCTCCATGCCCGCAGTGAGGACGGACGGCGCTGCAGCCAGCCAAGTTTTTCGACGCCGCGCAGTTCGGCCTCGCTGCGGGCGGCGAGATTGGCGCTTGTGACGTAGCGAAGAAATTTCCAGGCGGCTTCCGGGTGGCGGCAGCCGCGGGGCACAACCAGGATGTCGGACTCCACGTAGGTGTAGTCCCGGATGCCCGGCACGACCTCGGGCCAGGGAGCGCAGCCCCAGTCAAGACCCGGGGCAAAACGACGGAGATAGCTGTAGAACCACACCCCGTAGAAAGTCATGCCGAGTTTGCCCGTGTAGAAGGGGTTGTTGGGCGAGGAGAAGCTAAGCGAGGAAGAGCCCGCGGCTCCGCTGGCAAAGATGCGGAATTCCTGCAGGCCGACCTCCTCGGTCTTGGCACGGATCCACTGCAGGGCGGCGAGGTTGCCGGGGTCGGTGGCAATGGTGATTTTCTCGCCGTCCCAGGACTGGCCGCCGAACCAGTTCAGGTATTGCCAGTTAACAAAATTCGGTTCGCTCGAGAGGAAGCCCGCCTGTTTTAGACGCCCGGTGTGCGGGTCCTTGCGTGTGAGGAGGCGGTTGAACTCGTCGAATTCCCGTAGCGTCTGTGGCGGACGCTCGGGATCGAGGCCAGCCTCGCGGAACATGGTCTTGTTCCAGAAGAGGGCGGAAACCATATGCATGCTCGGCAGGCCGTAGACTTGCCCGCGATGCCGCATCAGCCCGGCGACGGCCGGGTAGAAGCGGTTCATCCATGCGGGGCCCTCCGGCTCGGCGGCCATCAGCTCGTCGAGCGGCATGAGTGCATTGAGATCCGCCAAAGTGGAAAGAGTATGGCTCCAGACGCCGGCGATGTCGGGCCCCATGCCTCCGGCGGTCGCGATGATGACCTTCCGGTCAATGTGCGACATGTTCAGGTATTCGACGTAGATACGGTCCTGTGAGCGGTTGAAGTCGTCCACGACCTTGCGGATCGCCTCGCCCTCTTCCCCGGTCCATTTCTCCCAATAAGTGAGGTGGATCCGGCCCCGTAGGGCGGAGTCGTCGCGCCGACAGCCCGAGCCGAACAAGGCCGCAGCCGAGCCGGCGGCGGAAAGACGGAGAAACTCGCGGCGGTTGAGCGCGGGCATGCGGGGTTGAGGCGATGATGCCGGCTGGAACGGAGCCGACGAGTCAGGATTCAGGGAAATTGTCGCCCGGACAGGCAACGGACAGCCCGTATGCCCGTAATGCAACCCAGGGGTCAGCGCCCGGGTGCGATGACATCCGGATGATCCCGCCAGAGCCAGCGGAGGGTGTCGGAGAAGATGCTGCCGGCATGGCGGGGGTTGTGGCCGCCATCGCCCCAGACGGTCCGCAGATCGTAGCCCTTCGCTTCGAGGGTGGCGGCCATGGCGAGATTGGCGGGAAACCAGCGGCCGAATTCGTTCTCGAGGTCGTTCACGCCGCTTTGGAGGAAAATACGCAAAGGCTTGGCGGGGCTGCCGCGAACGATGTCGGGATAGATGTGGCCGCCGCGCAGGTTGACGAAGCTCCCGACGTGCGAGACGACCTTCCGGAAAGCATCGGGGCGCTGCCAGGCGACGGTGAAGGCGCAGATGCCGCCTGAGCTGTTGCCGCAGATGGCGCGTTCTTCAGCGTTATCGGTCAGGCGGTAGCGCGACCCGACGAAGGGCAATATTTCCTCGATCAGGAAGCGAGAGTAGTCGTCGGTCAGGCGGTCATATTCGTAGCGGCGATTGAGCGGCAGATTGATGTTGGGTGGGGCGCCGATTTTGTCCTCGTCGTTCGGCGGCCGCTGGCCGGGGTTGATCAGGATGGCGATGGTCACGGGCATTTCGCCCCGGGCGATGAGGTTGTCGAACACGGCCGGCACGTGCAGAAAGCGTTCCGGGTTCAGCGCGGCCTGCCCGTCCTGAAACACCATCACGGCGGCGGGGCGGTTTGGCGTGTATTGGGCCGGCACATAGATCCAGAACTTGCGCGTGGTGCCCGGAAAGATCCGCGAGTCGTTCCAGTCATGCTCCTCGATGCGGCCTCGCGGCACGCCGTCGCGGTAGGTGGCGTCGGGATTGGACGGATAGTCGTCGGGCGTGCGGGTGTAGGGCGCCAGGCCGCGGGCAGGGGCGGGGATGGTGACGCTGGCGGCCGAAACGGAGATGGTAAGCAGGCCCGAGAGGCCAAGCGCCGCGAGGAAAGGGTAGGATATCATTGCTGGTTCAGCAGGCGGAGCGTGTCGCCGGTGTCCTCCAGCGGGTAAAACCGCATGCGCTCATCCGGCCGGGTGTTGGGCTGATGGAAGCAGAGCGTAAGCTGACCCTCGAAGGTCGTGAAGATCATGCCGTGTCCGCCATCGGCCTTGAAGAGTGGTTCCGGGTGTTGCACCCACGGTCCGGTCACCTTGCCCGAGACGGACTCGGCGATGCCAATGGCATATCTCTGCGTGCCGAAACTGGACCAGATCATGAGGAGCTTGCCGATCTTTGTGCGGAAGAGAAACGGGCCGTCGGTGACGTAGCCATGATGACCGCCGATGGATTCCTTCATGCTCTTCACCCAAGGGGCCGCCGTCGCGGGAAACAATACCCGGGGTTCGCCGACCGGAGCGCTGAGATCAGGTTTGAGCTGCACGAGGTCCATCGTGCCGTCGGTGATCTGGTGCCATTCGTGGCAGAAGATCATCCAGGGCACACCGTCTTCGATCCAGAGCGTGCCGTCGAGCGACATCCAGCCCGCGGGCGTGTGGGCTTGGTTGGCAAAGGGCCGGAACGGGCCGGTGGGTTGGTCGGCCACGAGGATCTGGGTGCCGCGCGGGCGCATCGGCGGGGCACCCGCGGCGCTATCTCCCGGGAGGGGGCGGTTGGCGGTGAAAGTTACGAAGAGATGATATTTCTCCTGATATTTATGGACCTCGGGGGCCCAGACCTCGGCGTCGGCCCAAAAGCCGGGCGGCTGGGCGAACACGGTCTGCGGACCGGTCCACGTGCGGAGATCCTTGCTCTGGAAGACCTCGACGCCTCGGACGCCCTCGGTCGTGTCGCGCCGGCCGTTAGCGATCTGGCGGTAGAGATAGTAGGTCTTGGTCGCTGGGTCGGGAAGAATGAACGGATCGCGCACGCGGAGATCGGTGGCGGCGATGGATTCACCGCCGGAGAGCAGGGTGGTGGCGGCAACGAAGAGCATGGCGTAAGGCAGGAAGATTTTCATGGGTGGGGAAGAAGCCTGTCAGTCGCGGAAAGCCTCGGCGGGGCCGAAGGGCGCGAGGCCGATGGTGAAGTAGTTGCTGAGGAGCTCATCGCCTTCTGCCCGGGCAAACTTCCACAGGCGGCGACACATCGCGCGCACGACGTCGCGGTGCTCGGGGCGCGCGGCGAGGTTGGTCATCTCGTGCGGATCGTTGACGAGGTCGTAGAGCTCATCGCGGTCGAAGCCGTTGTAGATGTATTTCCACTCCTTGGTGAATACGATGCGCTGGGTGTAGGCGAGTTCGACACCGTTGCATTGTGTGACAAGCGCATCGCGCCAGTCAGCCGGCGTGACGCTACGGAGGACCGGCACGAGGCTGCGGCCGGTGAAACCGAAGGCCGGCACGGGCAGCCCCGCGAGTTCGAGGAAGGTGGGGCCGAAGTCGGCGAGGGACACGAGGGCCTCCTGGGTCGTGCCGGTCGCGAGTTTTCCGGCCGGCCAGCGCACGTAACAGGGCACATGATAGGCCGCGCGAAAGCCGGCGATGCCTTTGCAGAACAGGCCGTGGTCCCCGGCGTAGTCACCGTGATCGGAGAGGAAAATCACGATGGTGTTTTCCCTCTGGCCGATGGAGTCTAGTTTGGCAAGGAGCCGGCCGAGGAGATGGTCGGTATAGGCGCAGTAGGCGAGGTAATGGCGGCGCGCTTCGCGGACTTCATTGGGAGAAAGCTGATCCCAGAGTTGCTCGCGCAGGCGCTGATAGATCACGGGCTTGTCGCGAAGGTCGTCAGCGTAACTGGGTGGCAACTCGCATGCAAAGTCCGGGATTTTCGCGAGCCATTCGGGTGGGACGGCATACGGATCATGCGGCCCGATAAAGCCTGCATAGAGCATCCAGGGCTTCGCTCCATTTTTCACCTGCTCGAGCGCGCGCAAGGCGCCGGCGAAAGCGTCGTCGTCGTGGACCATTTTGCCGCCCGAGGGCAGTGTCTCGTAGATCCTCTGGTCGCCGTAGCCGGGGCGGCGAATCAGGCCGGGCGGGCGCGGCCCGGAGGATGCGGGCTCGCGGGCGAGCTTTTCGTAGAAGTCCCACTTCGGGCCATGGTGGTCCTGGCCATGGGCGGCGGAGGTGTGGTGCTCGGTCCAGCCGTGGTCTTCGGGATCGGAGTCCGCGTCCACGTGCCACTTGCCCGAAAAGTGCAGGTCGTAGCCGGCGGTGGCGAGTGACGTGCTCCATTGTCTCACGCCGGGACGTGGACCGCGGCTGAGGGCGTGCTGGTTGAGCACGTTGTTCCAAACACCATGGCGCGAGGGATAGAGACCGGTGAAGAAGGTGGCGCGGGAGGGGCAGCAGTGCGGCGACGGGCAGTAGGTCTGCGAGAGGTTGACGGCTTCGCGAGCGAAGGAGGCGAGGTGGGGTGTCCAGCCGGCAGTATCGAGCGACACCGAATCGGCCCTCTGCTGGTCGGTCATGATGACCAGAAAATTGGGCCGGGTATCGCTCATGGCCGAATTGGGAACAGGTCGGTCAGATCGAGCATCTCGACGGAATCGAGTTCCGGTGAGCCGCCGCGGTTGCCTGATCCGGACGCCACGCAGAGTCCTTTGCCGAGTCGGATGACGCCGCTACCGTGCCGACCGCGAGCGAATGGGGGCCAAGCCACCCAAGTGCCGGTCACGGTGTCGAGCGCATGGTTGTCGGCGTGGGCCGTGCTTTGCGCCAGGCTTTCTCCTCCGGCGACAATAAGGTGGCGACCGACGGCGATGCTCATGGTTCCGGCACGGGGCACGGGAAGATCTCCGGCGGGTGACGGCAGCGTGACCCAGATACCGGCCTTGAAGTCGTAGACATCCACGCGGGCCTCGACGTGGTTGAAAGTCTCCTTGCGCGCGGCCCACGAGCGTCGGCCACCGGCGGCGTAGAGTTTATCGCCCACGATGGCGGCTTGGAAGTGATCGCGGGCACGGGGAGCATCGGGCAGTTCCCGCCAGATGCCGGTGGAGAGATCGAGTTCGTCGAGCCAGGCCACGTGGCCATCCCAGTGGCCATTGATGATGCCGCACACGACGTAGAGTTTCCCCTCATGGATGACGGCTCCGGCACCGCCGCGGCGGCGGTGTTCAGGCAGGCTGGGACCGCGGGACCAGGAGTCGGTGGCGGGATCGTAAACCGGGATGTGGTCGAGGGCGCGTTCCTGCGGGTAGCGGCCGGTCATGGCGCCGACGAGCCAGATTTTGTTTTCCCAGACGACTGCCTGAAAGTGGTGCACTTCGACTGGCGGGGTGGCGCCTTGCGTCCAGACCCCGGTGGCGGGGTCGAGGATGTCCACCGGTTGGAGGCGCCGCCCACCGAGCAGGTAGGCTTTTCCGCCAACAGCGACGAAAGCGGCCTCGTGCCGCGGGTGCATCGTTCCCTGGACCGGCTCCGGGGTCCATTCTGCGGCCGTGGCCGTCGCGCCAACCGTGAGCAAAATAAGGCAGAAGCAGAGACAGTGACGCAGGGTCATGGCGATCAGTCGGTGGGGTGTTCGGGCGAGACCACGGCCGACTCGTGACGAGCCCCGGCGTATTCCAGAAATACGCAACCGAGCGGAGGCAACATCAAGTGAGGACGCGCGGCCAAGGTGCCGAGGTCGGAGCCGGCCCAGATGTTGTGCAGGCGGGTGTGAGCCGGAAGATTAAGCCGGTCCGCAGTGAGGACGAGCGACTCCTCGCGACGTGCGGGATTGCGGTTGAACACCCCGAGCCAGCCATGGCCTAGTTTGGAGCGATGCGGGACATGCCAGACCTGCACGTCCCCACGCATGTAGCGGACGGTGCCGGCGATGCCGTTCTGGTTGCAGGCCAGCAGGCGCGGGTCGGTGAGCAGCCGGAGGTCCTCCACCGCCATCGTGGTGAGGTCGCCTCCGACGAAGAGGGGCGAGGCCGCCAAGGCGCGCTGGGTCATGAAGGTGCGGCGCTGGTCCGGGGTCAACTGGCAGGTGCGTTTGAAGCCCTTTCCGCAGAGAGAGGGATTTTTCCCCTCGGGAAGTTCCCCGGGTGCCGGCTCCGGACTCATGGTCTGCAGGTCACCGAATGGGATCATGTCGAGGTCGGGCCAGAATCCGGGCCGAGCGTGCGGCGCCCAATGTTCCCAGGCGTTGAACGAACGTTCGATGGATTCCGGATCGTCCCAGATGTCCTTGGTAATGCGGACGAGGTCGGACTGGCGATAAACGGGGAGCAAAGCGGGATCGGCTTCGCCGCCGTGCGAGAGGGAGAGCACGATGGGGCGGCCGCACTTGGCGATGGCCTTGACGAATGCCTCAATCTCGAGCGGGTAGCCGGTGATGTCGTCGGCCTTGATAAAATCCACACCCCACGCAGCGAGGTGTGCGACCAGCGAGTCGTGCCATTCCTGGGCGCCGGGTTTGTCCATGTTAACGCCGTAGTTGTAGTGGCACCATGGGCAGGTCGAGGTGGGGTCGGCGATGTCTGCGGCGGTCACACCGGCCGGGGCACCCTTGATCGGGAGACGCAGTTGGACGGCCTTGCGCGGGATGCCGCGCATGAGATGCACACCGAATTTCAGCCCAAGCTGGTGGGTTCGCGCAATGAGCCCGCCGAAACCGTTGGGAAAATAGCACGTTGAAGGCAGGGGCAGGCCGTGAGGGTCGAGATGGATGTCGAGGGCGTGCTTGGTGGTTGGTGACGGGTAGTTGGTGCCGGGCTTGAAGGCATATTCGCCATACCATCCGATATCGACGACGAAGGTGTCGTAGCCGGCTGGCGCGAGTTTTTCTGCGAATGCCTCCAACTGGGCGAAGGCAGCCTGCTCGTGCAGGTAGCCGCCAAAACTGTCGAAGCTGTTCCAGCCGAGTGGAGGGATGGGGCAAAGGATGCGCATGGATCTCCATGGAATTCATCATGGACCATTGGCCGGGTCACGCGATGGGGTGTATGACCGTCACGATAAACTTTGGCGGACATCGTCCCATTGTAGGTCTACTTTTCTTACGAGTCTTCCCTTTCTTGGGGCGGACAAAACCCACCTCTGCTATGAATGCCTTCAGTATGTTACCCCAAATCAACCGACTCTTCCTCATGGTCATTAGTCTCGTGGCGGCTGCGCAAGTCGCCGCCGCCGGTAAACCATTGCGCGTTGGCTTTGCCCAGACCGGGGCGGAGAGCGCCTGGCGCACGGCCAATACGAACTCGATGAAGTCCGAGGCGGAAAAGCGCGGAATTGAGCTCAAGTTTGCCGACGGGCAGGGCAAACAAGAAAACCAGATCCGGGCCATCCGGTCCTTCGTGGCGCAGCGAGTTGATGCCATCGTCCTCGCGCCGATCGTCGAGACAGGCTGGGACCCTGTCCTGAGAGAGGCGAAGCGAGCAGGAATACCGGTCATCCTCACGGATCGCTCCATTCAGACCGCCGATGAGTCCCTGTATGTGTGTTTCATCGGATCAGATTTTTATGAAGAGGGCCGCATGGCGGCCGACTGGGTGGCCAGGGCAGTCAATGGTCAGGGCAATATCATTGAATTGCAGGGCACGCCGGGTTCTGCTCCGGCCAACGAGCGTCGTCGGGCCTTTGCCGACGGGATCGCGAAGCATCCTGGTCTTAAAATAATAGACTCGCAGAGCGGCGACTTCCGGCGCGCCGGCGGCAAGGAGGTGATGGAGGCGATGCTGAAGAAGCACGGTCGTGCCATCAACATCGTTTATGCACACAACGACGACATGGCGCTGGGTGCGACGCTGGCCATTGAGGAGGCCGGCCTCAAGCCGGGCCGGGACATCATCATGGTGTCGATCGACGGCATCAAAGAGGCCATCCAGGCGATCATCGACGGAAGGCTGAACTGCACGGTGGAGTGCAATCCCATGTTCGGTCCCAAGGTTTACGACACGATTGAGCGCCTGAAGCGCGGAGAAAAGGTCGAGCGCAAGGCCTATAACAAGGACCTGCTGTTCGACGCGACAAACGCCCGAGAGATGATTGCTTCCCGCGAGTATTGAGCCGCAGCGATCCCGCCCTTTGGGTGTGCATGCCGGCGGGATCTCTCGGTTCGGATTACCCTATGTGCCGGTCCTAGGGTGTGCGCTCATCGCATTCCTTCACCACGTAGTCCGGGGAAATAAGCGCGGGACGGTGCCCTGAATTGCACCGTCCCGCTTATCTGGTTTTAGTGGCGATTGAGCCGCCACACCCCAAAAATCTCAATCCGCAGTTCGCTGTGGATGAGAGTTTGCCAGAATCAGAACTTAAATGTGTTGGTTAGAATAAACGCCCGAGGCTCTGGTATAGTGTAGAAACGGGTCGTTCCATCTGAGAGTACGCGCTGGACGACCGGATCGTTATCGTCGAGGGCGTTGCGGATGTTCAGCTGGACACTCCAATCGACCCGGTCCTTGAAGAGACGACGGCCGTAGCCGGCGAACAAATCAATCGTGGTCGTGGCGCGGCCGTAAACGGGCTGGGCAAGATCGGGCACGACGATCTGAGCATCAATACCCGGAAAGGGATACTGGTTGGCGATGGTCTTGTTCTTGTAGCCGAGCACGCTCTTCCCTCTCCAACTGTAGACTCCGCCAACGTGAAAACGCTTGAAGAGTCCCTCGGTGAACGAGTAGCGGGTGACGAGATTCATGCGCCAAGTGCGCAGTTGCTGCGTGGCCGTGCCGTCCGACTCCTTCATGGTATTTAGGCTGTTCAGACGATCACGGAATTCGTCCCGCACCGTGCGGGTGGTGCTACCCTCGAGAAGCTCGTTCCCATACTTGGACCACACGGGGAGGCGTCGGTCCAGGGCTTCGAGCCAATGCGCCCCGATACCAGATTCGACGGAGTCGGGTTTGCTGGCGTTGAGCGTGAGGCGCCACTGGGGAGTCGGATTGGCGGTCAATTCAAACTCGTAGCCCTCGGCGACCTGGTCGGAGGTGACATTGTAGTAGTCGCGGGGAAGGTTGGGATCGTAGATCCCGTCCTTGTCGGCCGGGAAGCGGGCGTGGATGACGCGTTCAATGTTGATGAACAAATCGCGCACGCTGTCACGGAAGGCGGATGAGTTGGGCGCATTGGTATTACGGTATTTGTTGGCGCGGAAATGGAGGCGGTCATCAAAGAGGGAGAGAGTAAAGCCGTAGTCACGGCCTTCGCCGCGCGTGCCCGGGATCACGGAGTTGTCGGGCTGATGAAAATTGCCCGAAGGCCCGAAGGTGTCGGCGTCGCTGTAGAAGAGCGACAGCCACTTCTTGGGATGGAACACGATACCGCGGGAACGGGAATGATCGACGACATGGTCGGCGGGGTTCCAGTTTTCACCCGGATCCACCTCCCAGAAGTGCTGGAAGAGTCCGGTGTAGGCGGTGGTGGGCGTGGGGGTGGGCACGCCCACGCGTGCGGTGGTCACGTTGGCGCGACGTTGCTTGTCCTTTCGGAATCCGAATGTGGTGACAATCCGGCCATCCCAAAAATAGCTTTGGACCGCAACGACGTTGCTGTCGATCCGGGTGAGGCTGCGGGTGGCGGAGGCGGTGGCACCGTAGGGATTGCCAATGGTGGCGATCTGGGTGCCATCCGGGAGGGTGGTGTTGCCCAAAGCATAAAAGGGCAGATTGGCGTGGTATACGCCATCGGCCCCGGTAGTCTTGGGGTCGTCCAGGTAAGCTCGGAAGCGGAGCTGGCGGGTGCGGTTTGTATTGTCCTGCGGCCGACCGACCGTGAGGGGTGTGTCGTTGATGATGTAGGCATCATGGCCCTGCAGGGTCTGGGTGGGGTTGGTGCCGCCGTGCAGATCCTCGCGGGAGAGGAGGCCGGAAATTCGGTGGCGGCCGAGCAGGCCGGAAAGCCATTTCCTCGGGGTTCGATCGCTGAGGTCCAGTTCGTAGGAGGCGCTCAGGCGCAGGTCGTCGCGGGCGCCCCACCAGATGCCGGCGCGGCCGCTGCCCTCGATGAAGTATCGTCCGTAGTTGGGATTGGGGGTCGTGGTCCCGGGCAAAAACTGGTTGGCATCGACGTAGAGTTCGGTTTCGACGCCACGGATGAGGTCGGAGAAGTTGGCCTGATAGACCTCCTTGTTGAAGGCGGCCTCGACAAAGAGCTTGTCAAAAAATGTCTGTTCAATGGCGGCGCCGGCAATGTGACCGAAGGTATCGTTGTTGGTGGCGTTGCCCTGGTAATTCACGTCGATCGGGAAGAGCGATGGGTCCGTGAGCGTGACATCCACGTTGTCCGGCGATGGACGGATGGCTTCGACACCGCGGGTCAGGATGGTGGTGTTGCGGAGATTCTGCACCGGGATCGTGCCGGGCGCGGTTTGGCCGAAGAGGTAGGTCATCCCCTGGTTGCCGTTGAGGGCGAAAATGAGGTTGTTGGCTGCAGGAGGAGTGAAGCCGGGCGCATTGTTGAAGGCGGGACGGCCGGCGCTGATCCAAGGGGTGGCGCGGTCAACAATGATGGCATTGCGGGCCAGTTGGCGCAGCAACTCGGCATCCTCATACCAGCCGCGGATGCGGGTATTCTTGAACGGCTGGAACGTGACCGCGGTGAACAAGCGGGTTGCCTCGTTGTTGTTGGGCTTGCGGAAGGTGTGCAGGTTCTGGCCCAGGCCGACGAAGCGCACGGCAAGCTTGTCCTTCCAGAGGACCTTGTTGACGTCGAGAATCGTGCGCCAGGAGTCCTCGTTGTCGACGCGAAGGGAAAATTCGTAGGCATCCTTGGCGAGTTGGGCCCGCTTGTAGGTGCTGTCCACGGCGCCAGCAGCGCTGCCGAGACCGAACAGGATGGCGTTGGGACCGCTGGCCACTGTAAAGCGTTCGGTGTTGTAGGTGTCCATCGGCATGTAGGTCACGAAGAAATCGTGCATGTAAACGGACTCCGAGAGGCTGCGAGTGCGGGTGGCGGCATTGTCCTGAATAATGCCGCGGTGGAAATCGCCGTTGTTGGCGGTGGCATTGGTGAACTCCCAAGGGTTTTCATAGTTGAGGGAGTAGCGCATCGCATCATCTAGGGTGGTGGCGCTGACGTCGGCCAGAAACTCCGGCGTCATGACGCTGATCTGAGAGGCAACGTCGCGCAGATCCGTATTTAGCCGGGAACCGGCCAGGGTGCTGCGGGCAAGGTAGCCGAGATCAGTGCTGGCCGTGACCTGAAAGGGCGAGAGGCGCAGCGTTTCTTGCGATCCGGTTGAAACTCCGCTTGAGGGAGCGGATTGTTGAGCGAAGGATGGAACCGTGAGGAGTGCGGCGAGTGAGGCCAACCGGGTCAGCCGAGAAGCCTTCCTGGGCAAACCAACAGGGATTCGGAGGGAGTGTGGGGTGGTCATGGCGTGGGTTAAAGGCCAGCCCGAATGGCCGGACCGGTGATGGGGTGCCGGCAGGATTTCGATTTGCCGCCCGAAGAAAAGCCCCTCAGCATTTAACTGTTTAATGAAACGGAAGAAAACCAGGAGCGTTGCCAAACTTTCGGCGAATGGTGCGATCACGATGGCAATGATCGCGACTAAGGCGAAATGCAGCAAAGCCACAGTCTCGCTGGCGCTACGGGAGGATGAGCGCATCCCCCCGGACACCCGAAGCCGGGTGCATAGCGTGGCCAAAGCGCTCGGCTATGTGAAGAATCCGGTTATGGCGGAACTGTTATCAGAGATACAGCGATGCCGGCCGGTGCGCTACAAGCGCACGCTTGCCCTGCTGAATGCTCACGAGGACAGACTTGCCTTTGAGCGTCATGCTACAATTCCCGCCTGGGTAAAAGGGTGCAGGCTGCGCGGGGAGGCGCAGGGATATCGCTTCGACGAATTCTGGCTGCGTGATCCCGATCTCACGGCGGAAAGACTCGAGGGCATCTTCCAAGCCAGGGGGATTCGCGGCGTGATCGTGTTTGGCTTGTTTAAGCAAAACTGGCTTCCGCGGGAATATGATCCCATCTGGCGCCGATATCCGGCAATCGTCGCTGGTGTCCGGACACACGCACCGACCCTTTCTTTTTGCTCGGTCGATCATCACGAATGTGTGCTTGAAGCAGTGGCGCGAGTGCGTGCCTTGGGGTATCGTCGCCCTGGCTTATTTTTGGACGGTGCAATCGATCGCTTGGTTGATGGAAGGTTTACCGCGGGCTTCATGACCGGAGTGGCAGATTTACCGCAATCCGACCGTGTGCGCCCTCTCGACGCATCGGTCAAACATGAGAGATTTCTAGAAACACTGGAGAGCTGGATGAGGCGTGAGACCCCTGACGTAGTCCTTACCATCCACAATGAGACCTTCGGATGGCTAGAGAATCTTGGATACCGGGTTCCGCGAGACCTTGGACTGGTGCATTTGGAGCGAAATCGCACAGTGATGCACTGGGCAGGAATGGAGCAGCACAATGACATCGCGGGTGAATGCGCTCTCGACATGCTAATCACCATGCTTCTCAACCGCGAATCCGGTGTGCCGGTCTATGCCCGCGCGATGCAGGTTAGTGCCACATGGACTGATGGGACGACAGTCCGTGTGCAAACGGTGAACCGGACCGGCTAAGTGCCGGGAAAGTGCGCGACTCAGGGGGTCAAAGGGGTGATTGTGATGTTCCGATAGAAAACCTCCGCTCCTTCAGCCTGTAGAAGGATACGGCCGAAAGTCAGCGGAACGTAGGTTTGAGTAGCGGCGTCCCACCTTTCCATGGAGGTGACCGCGTTGACGACATAGCCATTAACACGAAAAACGGCGGTAGCGCCATCGACGGTCAGCTCCAGCTTGTTCCATCCCGGCTGCTCGTGGCAATAGGAGCGGTGGAAGCGGGCGAAACGTGCATCCTTGCCTCCACGTGTTTCCGGCGTGCCACGTTCGCTGTAATTCCGGATGACGTTTTGCACGGGTGAGGTGACACGAGTCTGGATGGCCCAAAGGTCTCCCGTGTCGCCTTCCTGTATCTGGCATTCCACACTGGCAGGCCAAATAACGTTGGTCTCGTGCAGGTGAAACAACACGCCGGCGTCGCGCACCGCTTCGGCCCGAGGTGCAAACTTGTGTTCGCCCCAACGATACTCGAGCTGCAAGACATAGCGGGAATAACTTTGCTTGGTGACCAACCCGCCGAAGGGTTGGCGCGCCCCCGCCTTCGCTTGTGGATACACGTGGATCACGCCGTCGGCCACGGTGAAAATCTTGGCTGCCTCCGTGGGCTCTACGCCCTTTTCGAGCCAGATCTCCCAGTCGGTGAGATCCCGACCATTAAAAAGGGGCGTGGGTGCAGGAGCTGCCGACATGACCGCTACGAAGAGTGCGGAGAAGGTGATGAATCGGATCAATTTCATGGGTGTTTGGGGTGGCTGCCTAATTCTGGGGCGGGTGTTCTCAGGGAAAGTTGGCTGGTTTGTATCGCCGAACGAGGACGACTGGCGTTTGCATGCGGTCGGGAAATCCCGATCAGGCCAGCACCTTTCCCGTGTCGCGGGCGAACAAATGGGCGCGGCCCAGGTCGAGATGCAAGGTCTGGAGTTGCCCGATCCCATAGGTGTGGTCGGCCCGATGGCGGGCTATAAGCGGGGTGGTATTGACTGAGAAGTGGAGATAGGTCTCTGCCCCCATCGGTTCCGCATGTTCCACGATGGCCGTGAACGCAAAGGTGTCGGGACCGGGAATTGCGCCGCAGTCCTCGGGGCGGAAACCGAAAAGAACCTCGCGGCCCGGGTGGGCGTCGGCAAGGGCGCGAATTCTCCCGCCGAGCGGAATGACCAGACCGGCACCATCGTCCTGTCGGGCGATGAAGCACAGCCGGTCCCCCAAGGTCTGCAGGCGGCCGGGCAGGAGATTCATTGGCGGCGAACCGATGAAGCCCGCCACATAGGCGTTGGCCGGCTTGTTATAGAGGCTTAGCGGGTCGGCCACCTGCTGGATTTCGCCTTCACGCATCACACAGATGCGGTCTCCCATGGTCATGGCTTCGACCTGGTCATGCGTCACGTAGATCATGGTCGCCCCGATGCGGTCGTGGAGCTTGGCGATCTCCGTGCGCATGACCACGCGCATCTTCGCATCCAGATTCGAGAGTGGCTCATCGAAGAGAAATACCTTGGGCTTGCGCACGATGGCGCGACCCACGGCCACACGCTGGCGCTGACCGCCGGAGAGCGCCTTGGGTTTGCGTTCGAGCATGGATTCGAGGCCGAGCAACTGCGCGGCGTCACGGACACGGTGTTCAATCTCGGCCTTGGGCAGGCCTTGAAGTCGCAGACCGAAGGACATGTTTTCACCGACAGACATATGCGGGTAGAGAGCGTAGTTTTGGAAGACCATCGCAATGTCGCGGTCCTTGGGGTGCAGGTCATTTACGACCCGATCCCCGATGATGATCTGTCCGGCGGTGACTTCTTCGAGCCCGGCGATCATGCGGAGAGTGGTGCTTTTGCCGCAGCCGGAGGGACCAACGAGCACCATAAATTCGCCGTCACGGATAGTAAGATCAATGCCCTTGACTGCAGTGAAGGCAGGATTCTTGTCGGCAGGGGAATAGGTTTTGACGAGCTGTTGAAGGACGACTTGGGCCATGTGGGGTGGTCAGTTGGGCAGCCAGTGAGAGCGGGGAAGTAGCATGATATCGGCGGGAGGCCGGCCGTTGCCGATAAGTGCGGCCATGGTGTTCATGGCGGGCGTGATGTGGGTGAAGAATTTCTTGTAGGCCGCGCAGAGATAGTTGAGACCGGATTCGCCGTCTGGTGTGCGCACGAAGCGGTGCTTTGGGCACTCACCGTGACAAGCAAAACGCACGGGGCATTCACGGCAATAGCGCGGGAGATCGGCCTTGGCGCTCCCGAAGGCTTCCTGAGGAGGGGAGTCCACCAACGCTGCCAGGTCTTCGTTGAGGAGGTTGCCGAGCCTATAGCGTGGGTAAACGTAGTGGTCGCAGCTATAAACATCGCCGTTGTGCTCGATGGCGAGGGCGCGACCGCAAGTGGGGGAAAATATGCAGATACCAGGAGATTGACCGAGCCAATTTGCGAGTGCGCTGTCAAAGTGCTGGACGAAAACCCGACCGACATCGGCTTTGATCCATTCATCAAAAACACCGGTGAGGAATTTGCCGTAGTCGCCGGGGCGGACGCTCCATGGTGTGACCTGTGAGTCGAGATTGGCGGCGTCATCGTGATTCGGGGGCGGCGCCAGCCATAGGCCGTCGGCGGTGTGCGCCGGGGCGTTGCGCTCAACAATGGGGATAAACTGGAGGTAGCCCGAACCTTGCGCGCGCAAAAACTGATAGACCTCGCGCGGCTGCTTGGCATTGGCCCGATGGACGGTGGTGAGGGTGTTGAACTCTACGCCGTGGCGCTTGAGCACCTCGAGCCCGGCCATGACCCGGTCGAAGGTGGGCTGACCGCCCTTGTCCACGCGATATGCGTCGTGAAGGTGTCTGGGACCATCGACGCTAACGCCTACCAGGAAATTGTGGGCCTTGAGAAAGGCACCCCATTGGTCGTCGAGCAGGATGCCGTTGGTTTGGAAGGCATTTTCGATCCGTTTGCCGGCCGCGTATTGCTGCTGTAATGCTACCACGCGTTCGAAAAAACCGACTCCGAGCAGGGTAGGCTCGCCGCCTTGCCAGGCGAAGGATACGTTGTCTAAAGGCTGTGCAGAGATATAGGTGCGGATGTAGATTTCCAGCAGTTCTGGCGACATGCGCCACTTGGGGTCCTGATAAAGCGCTTCTTTTTCCAAATAGAAGCAGTATTTGCAGTCGAGGTTGCAGATCGGCCCGATGGGTTTGGTCATCAGGTGAAATGGTCTGCGGGCGACGCCCGGTTTGTTGGTGACCGCGTGCATGGCTTACTTCCCGGCAATTTGCTGATAAAACACGCGAAGATCGGGTTTGACCCCGATAAGCTCCTGGGCGCGCTGCAGGGCCTTTTTGGTGGCAAGCGTCGGGTTTTCCTCGGCGGGAAACAGATTGTCCCAACCGATGCGCGCTGCCAAGCCGCTGCGTTTGAGGACTTGGGCGACATCACCGTGGACGCCGGAGACGAGCAGGTGTCGATCCTGAGAGCGCAGATAATCGAGCAACTGCCCGAGGGCCATTACGGTGGTGGCGTCGAGATGGCGGGCGTTTTTCAAGCGCAGGATGAATACCCGGATTTTGGGGTCTTCGGCAAGACGGCGGACACCATCCTGAAATAGGTCGGCGGCGCCGAAAAACAGGTCGCCCTCCACATGGACAATAGACACCTGCGGATTGTTGCGCTCTGCCGGGGCGGCGATCTCGGTCAACTGCCCTTGGTCGTCGAATGCATGCTCGGTCAGAGTGGGTGTGCCTGCCTTTTGAAGGAACAGTATCAACGACAGGCCGATGCCGGTGAAGATGGCGGTGTCCAGATCCAGGAAGAGCGCAGCGGTTAACGTCAGCCAGAAAACGAGTGCATCGGAACGAGTGGCCCGTCGCACCACGAAGATCTGAGCTGGTTGGATCAGGCGCACAGCAATCATGATCAGGTAAGCGGCGATGGCGGCAATGGGTATGTAGGCCAGAAGTGGAGCAAGCACTACAACTAGCAGGAGCACATAACCACTCCCGAAGACGACGGCCCACTGGCTGAGGGCACCGGCTTGCTGACCGGCGGCGCTGCGCAGAAAAGAGGCCGAACCGGGCATGGCGCCGAAGCCGGCCCCGAGCAGGTTGCCCAAGCCCATGCCGATCAGTTCCTGATCCGGGTCGATGCGCTGGCCGGAACGGGTGGCCAGGCTCTTTGCGATGGTGACCGCCTCGAGCATTCCGAGGATCGCCGCGGCCAGCGCAACGCTGGTGATCTGAGGCAGCAAAGCCAGACCTTCGGCGTTGAGTGGAAACCCGGTGAAGAGGGGAATGCCGCCGGAAATGGCCCCGAGATCCCGCACCAAGTGCACGCCGCGTGCGCCCAAGTCAAACGACCAGCTGGCGAGCCCAGCGATTACGAGCATGAGCAGACCGTCGGGCCAGCGCGGTCGCCAGCGGTGCACCCAGATGATCAGAAGCAAGCCCCCCAGACCGGTTACGGCGGTAAGTGGGTTGAGCTGAAAAGTCGCCACGCTGGCTACGAGATGCCGAAGTGTTCCGGCAAGGCTGACGCTGGAGCCGCGTTCAATGCCGGCGAGGTTGCCCAACTGTCCCACTGCGATGAGCAGGCCGACCGCGGTCGAGTATCCCACGATGACCGCGCGGGACACAAACTGAGTGATCTTGCCAAGACTTGCGATGCCGGCGACCAGCTGCGCCACGCCCATGACTAAACCGATCAACAGAACTTTCTGTAGCGGATCGAGTGGCCGATCAGCCAGAGCAAGGAGGGCGCCTGCCAGGATGATACTTATGGTGTTGGTTGGTCCGAAAACCAAGTGTCTAGAGGAACAATACAGCGAACACAACACGGTGCCGACAATGGCGCTGCCGACGACCGCAGGCACCGGAATACCGATCAACAAGGCGAAGGCCACCGCCTGCGGAATGGTGAGTGCTGCAATTGGTAACCCTGCCAGTAGGTCTGCCCGCCAATCCGCCTGAGTGCGGTTCCGGCTGGCTCGCAGAAGCGGCGGCACGAGGTTCGCGCGGAGTTTCGCTCCCATGCCTGTCAGCCGCTGTTCGGCTACTGCGGTGAAATCTCCTAGTTCTTCGATCGTAGCAGACTTGATGAGTTTGCGCACCATGACTCAGCGCTGGGGATGGACTACGGATTTCAGCACGCCGTCCGCATAGCGTGCGTTCTGCGAGAAAGCGCGGGCGGTTTGATCCAATCGCCATTCATGAGTGACCAGTTCATCCAAGTTCACGCCTTCGTGTGACAGCGAAGCCAGTCTGATTGCCAATGGCATTTCTGCGCCCATGCGGCGGCTGAAAAGCAGGGTCAGTCCTTTGCGGCGCGCTACAGAGTGGGGAAGGGAAAATGTGTCGTCCGCAGGGATGCCGACCAACACCACGCGTGCCCCGGGCGCCGCGGCATGCACACAATCCGAAATGGCAGTTCCCGCCCAGGCGGTTTCAAAAACGGTCGGCGAGCCATGTGGGCCACTCGCTCGGCGCATGCGCTCGGGCATGCTGTTGAGTGTGCCGGTGTGGGTGTGGGTCGCACCCCAGTGTCGCGCGAACTTGGCACGCCAAGGCAGCGGATCGACCGCGATTAACGGAGCAGCACCAATCAGGGCGGCGAGTCGGACCAGCATGAGTCCGATTGAACCCAAGCCGACCACCACGACCGCCTCATTTGCGCGGATGCGAGCCAGGCTGGCCGCATGCATCGCGACGCCGAGCGCCTCAAGCAGTGCTCCAGCGTTATCGCTTATACTATCCGGCAATGGGTAGCATTGGCGGCCCGGAACAATCACTTGCTCGGCCAGTGCGCCGTCGCAGCCGGGCAGTCCGAGGAAAATGTGGTGAGGGCATAGATTGGACTGGCCGCACATGCACCAAGTGCAGTTCCCGCAGGCTATGTGTGGTTCGATGGCCACACGTTGACCGAGCCGCAGTGACTGGCCTAAGGCGTCGCTAGACGCGGGGCCCGCAGCAACCACTGTGCCCATGAATTCGTGTCCAGGAATGAACGGCTCTGCGAGCTTGGTGGTGCCAATGCGAGCCTCGTTGTAGAGATGAAGGTCTGATCCACACACTCCTACTGCACCCACGGATACGATTACATCGTTGTCGCCAGGCGTGCGTAATTGTCGGGTTTCAAGTCGCAAATCACATGGGCCGTGCAAGCGCACAACACGGTGTAGTTTCTGTTCTTTCATTTTCCGCGCAGCCTCCAATCCGACGAAGCTGTGCCTGTGGCTGGAGTGAATGGCACGCGATGTGGATGGAATAGGGGTGGAACGCATGGCTACAGGAGTATCCGAAAATCGTGCGGAATCCTGCTTGCCCGTTAATGATGTGCGTGCGTGACCGTTCGACTGTTGTTGAGAGGCAGAAAGGAGTTGGTCCGCCTTGGCAGGGTCATCCCGTCGTGATATTTTCCAGCCAATTGAAAAACGATTGGATCATCCGGCACCCCGCGTTGGTTTTGCTGGATATATTCGATTAGCAGACGGCTTGCGGTGCGGCCCAATATTTCGGTTCGTTCGTCCACCACAGCCATGTCGAATTCCTTGCGATGGGCCATGATGACGAGGCCTTGCCGGCCACCTATGTCGTATCCGTGATGGCGTAGCCGGTTGATCAGCGCGGGCGGTTCAAATTGGGCCGAATATCCTCCGCCGGCTTGGACGATGGCATCCACCTGATGTTGCCGAGCCCACACTGATATATCTTCCGGATCAAGTTCGCGCACCGTGTGCGGTGGAACGGCGTGGAGCCGGTGCGCCTCATCCATGGCGGCCTGGTATGCGCCGAGGATCAGCCGGCCGTATTCATAGTGGGTGTCGGGATGGTCACGGAGGACCAGACCAACGCGCTCGTAGCCGAGTTCACGGCAGCGGCGGCAGACCTGGATCATGGACTGGAAATGGTTGCTCACCAATTGGTGAAAGCGGGGAATCACCTTGGAGGGACCGTAGTGCAACGAGATCACGGCGAATTTTTCCCAATCCAGATTGAAAGTGAGCGGCGCCTCATGCTCAGGCGCTAGAATCAGTCCTTGGATTCCACGGGCCAGCAGCATGCGTGTGAAAGCGGCAGAGGCGGATTCGTTGTGTTCGGCCCAGAACACCTCGAGAGAATAGCCGGCATGCTCCGCCTGCTCTTTGGCGCCTCCGAAAACCTCCCAGATCCACGAGCGCGGCCGCCAGGCCTGTTTGCGCGACTCTGAGACAATGAAACCCAGGTTGGCCTTGTGTGAGGCGGGACGCCCCAGCCGGCGCGAGCGCATCAATGCGGCGGTGAGCGGGTCAATCCGGTAGCCCATTGCCGTGGCGATGGAAAGAATTCGGTTCCGTGTTTCCGTCGGGACCGAAGCTTGGGCATTCAG
Organism: Oleiharenicola lentus; assembly: GCF_004118375.1. Taxonomy (NCBI): domain Bacteria; kingdom Pseudomonadati; phylum Verrucomicrobiota; class Opitutia; order Opitutales; family Opitutaceae; genus Oleiharenicola; species Oleiharenicola lentus. Next base: position 2,641,912 of record NZ_SDHX01000001.1, on the reverse strand, counting down.
CGCCCGAGATACAGTGGATACATGCACGCCGGCGCGGAGAGCTATGTCAGCCATAGTGGGGCGTTGCTCCATACTGCATTCCTCTAGGCATCGCGACTGGCCGATGGGAGGCGGTCGTTGTAGGACCGAAATACAAAGAAAAAGGCATCCAGGGATACTGGATGCCTTTGACGACGACGTGATGCCGTCATACCCCCTGACGAGAAACTCAGAAGCGCAGATTGTTCACGATCTCCCAGACCTGCGATTCGGCGATGCGGGCTTCATAGATCGTGCCATCGGGATTGGCGCGGGAGGGAATCAGCTCGTCGCCGACTCCGATGTTCCGGATGCGGAACTTGATGGACCAATCCGCCTTGATGAAGTCCAGTTTGCGTTGATACCCCGCCCATGCATCGAAGTTCGTCTCCGCCGGACCATAGTAGGGCTTCGACGGATCGGGGCCGTAGGTTCCGCTGCCAGCAGCCAATTCGCGGAGGGCGTTACCGATCGAGATTTTGCTTTGGTAACGGACACCGGCGCCGACACTGAAACCGGCGAGGCGCCCCTCTCGGGCAAAATCATAGTTGGTGAGCAGGTTGAAACGATAGCGGCGGGCATCCGTCACCGGGGTGCCGTCGCGGGCCTGGGCGGAGCGGATCTGGTTCAGCAAGCCGGTCGAACGGGCGCCGAACAGATTGTCCGGGTTGTTGAGCGCACCGCGATCGGCCGAATAGAGGGCTTTGCCAATCTTCGGGTCGTTCCACATCGGAATCATGACACGTTCGACAAACTCGGACAAATAGGGTGCCGTGTTGGAGGTGATGGAGTTCACCCTGGCCAGATTGGCCGCAATCCGCCACTGCTTGGTCGGGCTGTAGGTCGCCTCGATCTCAAAGCCCTTGCTGGTGTAGTCCTGGGTTTCCTTGATGTTGGCTTGGACCGGATTCGTCTGGATATATTCGGGATTGCCGTTGGCGTAGATGACGCCTGTTTTTCGGAAGTTAACGGACTCGATGATCTCGGCCGGCACTTGGAAGCCAGAGGCGGCGATCTCGGCCGGAGTATTCCACTGATAGATGTTGGCCATTTCCTGCCACAGCGTCGTCTGGCCAGGGAAGTTGATCGTCGCGGCCAGCTGGTCGGTCTCGAAATGGGCAAAGCGCAGACTGAATTTATCGTTATAGAGGCTGAAACCCCATTCTTCCGTCTTGCCGGAAGGGAAGGGCAGGGCCTTGGCGTAGAGGTTGCGGCCGGCCGCGGCGGCATTGAAGTTCTCCGAACTGTTGTAGTGGGCGCTCAGCTGCATGCCCCAGGGCAGTTGTTTGTTCACGAAATCGGGCGCGTGGCCTACGAGTCCGTAGGACCAGTTGCTCGACTTGGTGTCGATGATCGGGGTTGCGCTGTAGGTGGGCTGGCCAGGCAGCTGCACCAGATTCGTGGCGGGATTCATCGGGGCACTGCCGACGAACTGTGTCACGGAGTCGGAACGCCATGAAACGGTGCTTACAAGCTTGTTGCTTAGGAGGAAACTCTGGAGCACGAACGCGATCGAATCCACGCTTTCTTTGGTGCCGTTGTTGCCCCAAGTCCAAACGTCGTCACGTTGGGTCGCATTATTGAAATTATACAGCCCCTGTTTCTGGCCGGTGTCGAAAGTGTTGGTGATCGGATTCCAGAGCAGGGCGTTGTCCGTGGACTGGGGGTTCTGCACCGCCGTGATGCCGGGAATATTCAGCCCGGCGATGCCGTTGGCGCCGGCGATGGACGGTGAAAGATAAGTTACCCAGGCAGCACGTTCGGTGGCGCGCGCCACGGCGGCGGCATTGGCGTAGCTGCCGGGCTTGCGCACCGCCAGGTCGTTGGACGCACGCAGATTCATATACGTTTTGTTGTGGTTCTCACGATCCGCGGTGCTGTAGAGGCCGGTGAGAACGTGACGGCCAAGCTTGGCGAGCCAGTTGTCGTCAAACCGCTTCTTGAAGTCGAACTCCGCGAAACCGGTCAGACGGAACGCGTCGCGCTCACGGTAGTAGCTCTCGGCGTAGCCGTTGCCACCGGTGTAGATGCGCCCGAAGTTCGGGTTGACTGCGCCGTTGGGCAGATGGGTGTTGATGTCCACGCTCAGGGCGTCGGTGTTCCACTGGGAGGAGTGGGTGGTGAAGCCGTCATTGTAAACCTGACGGCTGAAGGCGGCCTCGAAGCCGACCTGATTGTTGAAGAAGGTCTGTTCGACGGCGGCGTTGATCACCCGAAAGTTCTTGAACCCGCCGTAGTTCGGACCCTCGACGTTGTCCTCATAAAAGTTGAACACGGAGGGATCCATGATGCGCATGGCCTGGTAGAAACTGGCCTGGCCGGCGTTGAGGCCAAAGGCGGCGGGATTGCCACGGATCACCTGGGCGGTGGTATTGATGGTAAGCAGGCGCCAGTTGTTGAAGGCGGCGGTGTTGGTGTCGGGATCGAAGTTCTTGTTCCACTGCGGGACGATGCCGTCGATGCTGCCGTTGACGCTCGCCGTGCTGTTGTTGGGCTGATTGTAGAGAATTGTGAACGTGGTGCCGTCACCAAAGGTGCCCACAATGTTTTGATTGTTGCCGTTGGCGGCGACAAAAGCACTCAGACCGTTGAGGGCGCTGCTGGTGATGGAGGCATCGAAACCGGGTTTACCGTAGGTGAACCAGGGCGAAATGCGGTCGATGGGAGGCAGGAGTTTGGGGAGACGGTTCTTCTCCGCACCCCACTCGCCGTTGATCGTGATCTTGGTGTTCGCAAAGGGCTTGATGACGAGGTCGGCATAGAGCCGCTCGTTGCGGTTCATCGCCACGGTCTGCTCGTAGTTGCGGTCGTCCTTGAGACCGACGAGGCGCAGTGCGACCCGGTCCTTTAGGATCACCTGGTTGTGGTCAACCACGTTGCGGAGGCTACCGAATTGATCCACCTTCGTTTCGACGCTGGTCGCGTTCCGGAATGTGGCATGCTTCAATCCTGAGTTGATCACGCCGCCCGGGCTGCCAAGCCCGAAGAGGGCGGCATTTGGTCCGCGGTTGATGTCAACGCGATCCACGTTGTATGAATCGAGCGGAACATCCGTGATGAAATAGTCGCGGGTCAGATCCGCGGCGGACAGGCCACGCACGCGGGTGTTGAACTGCGGGCGTGCATCGGAGCGTTCCGTTCGGGCGAGATTCGCGTCCTCGCTGGTGTTGGCTCCGGTAAAATTGCCGCCAATGCCTGACGCCTCCGTGCTGGTGGTATAGACCAATAGGCTGGTCAGATCGGTTGCCGACGCATCATTCAGAAATTCGCGGGTGATGACGGAGATGGAGGCAGCCACGTCATTCAGCCCCGTTTTGAGTCGGGTGCCGGCGAGGGTATTGTTGGCACGGTAACCGGTGTCGTCTTCAGCGCCCACCTGAAAGGGAGAGAGCTCAATGACCTCGGGATCGGCAGGCTCCGAGGTGGCGCGGGCTTGCTGAGCGGCCAAACGAGGACTGAACAGGGAGACGAACAGGCAGGCCAGACCGGTCTGCCGCAGAGTCGGGCGCAAGCTGCGCCACGACGAAGGAATCATGGAATCCATAGTTGGTGTGGTTTGGGGTCACGCCGGTAAATTCCGGCAATGATGAACTGCGGCGGCGAAGTGCCGCACGCAGAGCTAGGGCAAGCCGAAGAATCCTCATGCGGTCGGAGACTCAAGATTGCCCGCATGCAAATCGTTGCGTGTGCCATCACGGCTTGCGTATCGCCAACGTCACCATCCGCAGACCTTGAGTTAAGCGGTCATGCTTTCGGTAATATTTCCCGTGCTACAATTGCAATAGGCAGGCCATTCGGGTTGCTGACCGTTAGCTCATAAGCACGAGCTTTCACATCGGCTATATTGCCGTTTTCCGGTTCAACCGTGCAGATACTGCATGAGGAGATTCTCGAGATACTCCTGCTTGCCGGACTTGGGGGTGGGTTCGCCGAGCTTGGTGAGGACGAGTTTCTCGAGGGACTTGAAGGTGGCCTTGCCCTTCTCGATGTCCTTGCCGTAGCCGGTGTCGTAAGACGAGTAGCGGTCGGCCACGAACTGCTCGAACTTGCCCTCGGCGAGGATGCGGCGGGCGATCTTGAAAGCCAGGGCGTAGGCATCCATGCCGCCGATGTGGGCGTGGAAGAGGTCGTCGAGGTCGGTCGAGGGCCGGCGGAGCTTGGCGTCGAAGTTGAAGCCACCGGAGCCGAGGCCGCCGGCCTTGAGGATGGAGATCATCGCCAGGGTGAGCGTGCGGACGTCGGTCGAGAACTGGTCGGTGTCCCAGCCCAGCAGTTCGTCGCCGGAGTTGGCGTCGATCGAGCCGAGCATCTGCGCCGAGGCCGCGACCTCGATCTCGTGCTGGAAGGTGTGGCCGGCGAGCGTCGCGTGGTTGGTCTCGATGTTGAATTTGAAGTGCTTCTCCAGGCCGTAGGTGCGCAGGAAGGCGATGCCCGAGGCCACGTCGAAGTCATACTGGTGCTTGGTGGGCTCCTTCGGCTTGGGCTCGATCAGGAACTGGCCGGTGAAGCCGATCTCCTTGGCGTAATCGACCGCCATGTGGAGGAAGCGGGCGAGGTGGTCCTGCTCGCGCTTGAGGTTGGTGTTGAGGAGGGTCTCGTAGCCCTCGCGGCCGCCCCAGAACACGTAGTTCTCGCCGCCGAGTTCGACCGTGCACTCCATGGCCTTCTTTACCTGCGCCGCGGCGTAGGCGAAGACGTGGGCGTCGGGGTTGGTCGAGGCGCCGCACATGAAGCGCGGGTTGCTGAAGAGGTTGGCGGTGCCCCACAGGAGCTTCACGCCGGTGGCCTTTTGCAGGCCCTTCGCATGGGCGACGATCTTGTCGAGGATCTTGTTGGACTCGGCCAGCGTGCGGCCCTCGGGGGCGATGTCGCGGTCGTGCCAGCACCAGAAGGGCGCCTCGATCTTCTGGAAGAACTCAAAGGCGGCGTCCAGGCGCACCTTGGCGACGGAGACGGGGTCCTTGCCGGATTCCCACGGGCGCACGATCGTGCCCGGACCGAACGGATCGGAGCCGGTGCCACGGAACGCGTGCCAGTAGGCGATGGAGAAGCGCATGTGCTCCTTCAAGGTCTTGCCGTCGATGATCTCCGACGGGTTGTAGTGCTTGAAGGAAAGCGCGTTGGCGGAACGCGGGCCCTCATAGCGGATCTTGCCGATCTGCGGGAAGTGCTTGTTCAAGGTTTTCATGACAAATTGAGAAGCGAAAGAGCGTCAGGTGCGGGTGATTCGAAGACGACAAAAGCACAAAGAGGCAGGTGCTGATGATAATCTCGTTTGTTCTGCCAGAATGCTCGGTGCATTTCCAAATTCCTCGAACCAGACCCTGGGTGAAGATGGGCCCGCTTCAAGGTCTGTGGAGAGTCAGGAAAGCGAGCGCTCCTGCTTTAGTGTCCGGCACGACCAGCAGGCTGGCGGGTTCATCAAGCAGGAAGTCGGCGGCCGAAGTGAGGGTGGCTAGCAGTCTCTTCGGTCCATCTGCTGGAATGGCCCAAACCCTGCCGGTGAACACCTCGCTGACGTAGAGCGTGCCGCGGGAGTCGCGTGCTATGCCGTCGACGCTGCGGTGACCGGTCGCGACGATGCGAAAACCACCCGCACGATATTCGAGAATATTGCCAGTGAAGAATTCCGCGAGCAGAAGGGTGTCGTTGGACAGCGAGGTAACACCATTGGGCAGCAGCATGGTGCGCTGGTTTTCGACCGCGATGCTGACCTTGCCGTCGAGCGTGATGCGGTAAACACGGGCGATAACCGGAATGGCGGCCGCCTCCGCGCTATCCACGGGCCAGAGCTGGCCGCCGGGATCGCGCATCTTGGTCACGGCCCCCATGTCGGTCACGAGCACGCTGCGACCGTCGGGCGCCAGGGCAACATCGTTGAGGTAGGACGGTGGATGCGGAAAGTCGCTTGGGCCGGCCAGCAGTTCTTTTTTGCCGGTCGAGTCGATTTTCCAAACGCGCGTGAAGTCTGCCGTGATCAGGTGATCGCCGGTGAAGACGATGCCCTTGGGATCGTCATATCCGGCGGAAAAATCAGAGACAGCATCGCCGCGGATGCGCACGATCCGGCCATTGCCGTCACCGTCCTTGCGGGTTTCGCCCATGAGCGTGGCGAAAAGATCACCCCCGAAGCCGCGCGTGACGCTCTCGGGGTTGGGTCCGACGGCGATGACCTGAAGGGTCGGGGTCGCGGCGAGAGGGCCGAACGCGAGCGGCAAGAGCAGGGCGAGGCGTAGGGCATTCATCGTCCGGCGGTCCACTCGACGGCGTTGACGAGCAGACGGTTGAATTCCGGCGCGCCGCGCGCGCGGCCGTCGTGGCCGAGGGCGAGACCGACGGTGCGGCCGTTTTCGCGGGCGGGCACCCAGACGCTGGGATGAGTCTGCTTCGAGTTCGGGCTGGGTTGCGTCTCGGCCAGCACGGTGACGGGCACGCCGCCAGAGCGAGTTGTCACTTCATAAAGTTCGTCGGTGATTTTGAAAGAAGCGGGGACGCCGCGCATGACCGGATGGCCGGGCTGGCGGTTGAAGACCTCGAACTCAAAGGGCTTGGGGTGGGAGTTGGCAGCGATGCCGATATAACTGCTCTCGTATTCAGTCCAATCCGGCCAGGTGCGCCATACGCCGCTGTGGAGGGCGACGAAGCCGCGGGCGGCCTCAAGGTGGGTGGCGACAGCGCGGCGAAACGAAGGCGTGGCAGGCCAGCCCAAGGCGCTGCTCAGCACGAGCACGTCGGCGTCCACGAGGGCGAGGGCCGCGGTTTCGGGGTCGTCGACGTAGATAGGGCGGTGACCGGCGGCGGCGATCGTGGCGACGTCGGCCCGGTTGAACCATTGGGCGAAGTCGTGGTAGTTGCCGCCGCCCACGACCAGCACCTTGGCTCCGGAACCGGCCGCGAAAACCGGGACGGCTCGCACCACCGCCAGCCAGTCCTGACTGTCGGGGGCGGTGAGCTTGACGGCACCGCCACCGGAGATGCGGGGACCGGACACGAGTGAGCCGCCCGTGCGCGGGTTGAACCAAGAGACGGCAAAGTCGCCGGCTGCTCCGCCCAGGTCGAGGGTGGCTTCGCCGCCGGTCGGCAGATAGACGAGGTAGAGCTTCCCTGACTGCGCGAGGCAGTAGCGGGAGTTGTCGTGCGCGGGATTGCCGACGAGTTCGTCGGCGTTGGTCATTTGCGCGAGCGGGATGGCATGGTCGCGGAAGAAACCGAGGGCGATACGGCAGAAGTCCCAGGAGCGTTCGCGGCTGCGGAAATCCTCAAGGAGGAGGTCGTTTTCGGGGAGCTGGTAGCCGAAGTAGTATTCCACGCCCGCGCCACCCGCCATCAGCGTGCCCCAAAGCGTGGCTTTGCGGATGTCATGTTCGTCGTAGCCGACCTCCTTGCCCTGGTTGTTCTTGCCGGCATAGCCCTTGTAGCCGAGGTCGGGGGGCACACCCTGATTGGCCGGGTTTTGTTCGTCATTGCAGACAACCCAGGGGCGCCCGGCGGCGGCCGAGGCGCGGACCCAGCGCAGGGTCTGCTGATGGGCCAGTTTCCAGCTGTTCTGCGCCGAGGCGCCAGTAAGCTCGGACTGTTTGCCCAGGAGGTTCTCATAGACCTCGTCCTGCTGCTCGGGGAAACTGTGGATGACCAGCAGGTGGTCGTAAGGATCGGTGTCCCGGATGTATTGCGCCATGGCGCGCTGCTCCTCGGGGGTCTGGGTGTTTTCTTCACCCAGATTCCAGTTCAGGGCGAGGTTGTGCCCGAAGCGGGCGATCATCTCGCGGAAATACAGGCGCCGCTCCGGGCCGGTGGCGCCGGCGTCGAGGGCCTCGGGAATCACCTTGGGCGTCTTGCGGGCTCCGGCGCGATGGTCGTCGCTTTCATTTTCCTGGAGCTTGAAGTGGAGAAAGACACCCCGGGCCTGCGCGTGCTCGAATACGATGGCCCATTGGTCGAGCCGTGAGCAGTCGTAGTGAAATTTCTCGTCGCGCGCCACGAAAGGCCAGATGTTGTCACCGTCGCCGGCGGCGTTGTAGGTCAGGAACGACACGGCGTTGGCACCCTTGTGGCCGAGGTAATTGATCGCGCCGATGAGTCCCTTGCCTTTGCCGCCTTTCCAACTGGGATCGCCTTCACGCCAGTCAGCTACGTGGGGGGCCCAGGTTTTGAGAGGCACTTCCTTTTTGAGAGCGAGGGCATCATCGAAATCGGTGTAAGCAAGGAGCGTCTCGGGGGCGTCAGCGCCCGCCTTGAGGAAGGGCTGACCACTTCCTGCGGCGATAAGGTAGTGACCACCACGGTAGGTGAGCCGACCACCGGCACGAAAGTCAGGGTGTTTTTTGTTCGAGCCAGTCACAACAAAGGAACCGGACAGGCCGTCATAGGGAGCAACGGGTGAGCCCCCGCCGTAGGTGGCGGCATTGGATCCGCGGGTGAATGAAACCCGATAGTTCCATTTGCCGCCGCGGTCGGGGGAGAGATGGGCGCGCCAGATGGTGCCAGCGGTGGCGGAGGTCTCGGCGGCGTTGCCGTCGGCGGCGAAGTAGCCCGGCACGACGTAGCTGGGGGTGCCGGACTCGTGGGTGAAGGTGACATCGAAGCGGTAGTCTGTGAAGGGATTGGGGGCGGTGTCGGTCTCGGCGGCGAAAGGACCGGCCAGATCCACGGTGACCTTGTGCCAGGCGCGGAGCTCGCCGCCGACTTTTACGGTGGCGTCACCATGGGGTTGGCGGGGCACGGGGCGGAAGAGCTGCTCGCGCTGGGCGCGGGCGAGTTCAAGGCGCGACTGGCCGTGGCCGACCGCGCTCATGGGGATGAACTCGATCTTGGACCAGCGGGCGCGACTCCACTCCTTGCCGTCGGCGGAGGCGATGCGGGAGCGCACCTCGACCAAGGTGCCCTCGCTCACATCCACATCCCACCAAGTCTGGGTATAACGCTCGCCTTCCTCGAACATCGCATTGGAAAGCGGGCAGACAAAGCGACCGATGAGCCTGTCGGCGAGGCGGACCTCGAATTCCGATGCCCCGTCGCTCTCGCCCACGGCATGCAGGACGACGCGGTAGCGGCCGTTGGAGGCGGGGACGGTGAACTTGACGGCAGCCTCCTTGTTCCTGTCGGGGTGGATGGCGGCCCACTTGCCTTTGTCGAGGTAGTAGCCGGTGCCATCAAGCTTCAGGCTGGCGGCGGTGACAGTGCCGGCCGCAGCCGCTGAGGGTGCGGGGGCGCTCTCCGTGGCGGGTTGGGGCGCCTTGGGCGGGAGCGGTGTCACGGCGGGTGTATCCGTGTAACCGGCGGGAATCGCGAAGGCGGCCGGAACACGCCCGGCATGCACGCGCGGTTCAGGGCCGGTGCCCTCGGGAACATAGTTGGGGGCGTTGGTGAGGATCACCTTGTCCAGCTCGAAGCCATCTTCCCGCATTGAGATCTGAATGGTGTGCTCGCCCGCAGTCGGCACGTCGAGGTAGAGCTGGCCCGGCACGCCAACGTGCACCTTCTCGGTGCGCTGACGGCTGTCCCAAGCCCAATCTCGCTTTTTCACCGTTTGCCAGCGCCGTCCACTTTCCGGCCAAGTGCCATTGATTCCGAAATGCACTCCATTGTCTTCAGGTCCGGTGGACAGAATCCTAGCCCAGACGTGATAGCGCCCAGGGGTGGAGAAATGCACGCGATAGGAGAGGATCGCCAACTTACCCGGCTCGTTCGAAAAATTCTCTCCGGCAACGAGTTTTTCGTCATGCGACCAGCGCGTATCCGGCAGAATCTCCAGATAGGCGCCGCCGCTGGCGCCGAGCACATGGGTGCCATCGGTGTCGGGAGCCAGTGTCGGATGCTGCTGGGCGTGGGTGAGGTGCCAGGCGCGCACGGTGCTGAGTTCCTGCTTGATGAAATGTTCGGCTTCAAACGCGACCAGGCCGTCGCGCTCGGCGAAGACGAGATCGGGATCAGCGATGGGAGCAGAGGCGAAGGAGGAGACCAGTCCGACGGCGAGGCCGAACGTCAGACGGAACAGAGGTGGGGTTTTCATAAGGCGGGGGAGGATTGCAGACGGTTGACTGCTTCAACCAAGGCGGATTCGCCGCCCACGTTTCCTGGGAAAATGACGTAATCGAGACCGGGGAATTTACTCTCGGCACCGAGGCGCCACACGGGCACCCCTGGCAGGAGTTGGCCCTGCACCGTGGCCCGGCGAACTCCGAGGCCGGCGGTAGCGACATCGCTCGAAGTGATGCCGCCCTTGGCGATGAGGAACCGTGGCCGCACGGTGAGCTGGCGGACAATCTCGACCACGGCGGAGGAAACGCGACCGACGATGGCGAGGCTTTCCTCCGGGCTGGCACCTGTGACCAGATCGCGGCTGGTGACCAGGAGCACGAGCTCGCCGAGGCTGAGCAGCTGGTTGATCCGGAGGGCGGCGTTTTTGACAGCAGCCTGACGCTGGGTCGGACTGAGCAGGTCAGGCACGCGCACTTCCACCTCGCGCACGGGCAGCGCGGCCCGCAGCGCGCGAACCTGAGCCGTGGATTTGGGGACATAGGAGCCGACCACGATAAGTCCGCCGGTGGAGAGAGCGGGAATGGAAAAGGCTCTGCCATCCAGCAGTGGTTGTGGTGCCTGTCCAAGGCGGGCGGCGACCAGGGATGCAGCGGTGCGCACCAGAAAACGGAGTCCCGCGGTTTCGGCTTGGAGCAGGCCCAGCGCCAGCACTTCAATGTCCCGCCGGGCGACCGCGTCACTAACGACGATGCGGTTCGCCGGCAGTGCGATCAGTCTCGAGGCCACTCCAGATGGTCCCTCTGTTCTGAGGACGGACAACGGAAGATGCACCACTTCGCCGGCGGGAACACGCCCGCCGGTCTTTTCTTCCACCCAGGCGGGCAGAAAGGATTGGCGGTAGCCGAAGGTTGGATCGCGCGCGAAGGCGGTCTCACCGGCGGGCACAAGTTGGTCGCCCTCGGCCACGTAGTGAATCCCGTCGAGCGTGATCCGGCCTCCGGCTTCAAAGTAGGGGACGATCAGGGTGCCATGGAAAGGTCCGAGCGCCTCGGCCAGGGTGTCGGTCTCCAGCGGATAATGACCGCGCAAGGTGGAGTCGCCGCGGGAGAAGACGGTGAAGAGGGTGCCCGTCTGGACTGCCGCAGCGCGCAGATTGGCCGCCAGTTCAAGGTGCAGCGCGCGGGTGGCGGCCGAGGCGAGACTGCGTGAGTTGGTGAGGATATAGAAGCCCGGCGCGTCGCCCTGAAGGGCCGTCGCCAGGGTTTCGACCTTCCAATCGGTGACGACCTGGATGTTCTGGACTGTCTGGGTGCCGGTGGGGTCGTCGTCGAGCACCACGAGCTTTGGGGCGGTGCGGGCGGCGACGGCCAGGCCCGGCAGCAGGTCCTCGGGCCATTCAGCCGGGAGATTGGCCAGCGCGTCGGCGCGGGAGAGTGGCCGCAGGGTCTCAGGCACCGGTTACCTCCACTTGCACGCCTTGGGTGGCGGATTTGGTCAGGAAGAGGGCGCGCTTGCCGAGGGTGCCCTGATGAGGGGTGGCTTCGCCCGCGAGGCCGGCGGCCCGTAGCAGTTCGCGCGAGGTGCCGACGTCGGACACTTTCAAACAAAAGTGATGGAGGCCGGGGCCGTTCTGCGCGAGCCACGCCTGGAGCGGGTGATCCGGCTTCAGGGGCTCCACGAGTTGCAGGTGGGTGTTGCCGAGGTCGAGGTGGGTGAGGCGGATGGCGCCACCGTTGACGACTTCGCTGCAGACGACGGGGAAGCCGAGGCGGTCGCGCCAGATTTTGAGCGCTTCTTCCGTGGATGGAACGGCGATGGCGAGGTGGTCGAGGCCTTGATGGTTCATGGGCAAATTGATCAGGAACGGATATCGACGGGACCGCGCTGGGCGGCCGAAGCATACATGGCCTCCTGGATGGCCATGGTCTTGAGGTATTCCTCGCCGCTCGTTTCGCAGGGGGCACCGGTGAGAAGGCAGTCGGTGAAATGGCGCTGAGCGAGATAGCAGCAGTCGCCGGCAAAGCCGCGGCGTTCGTGTTTGTAGTCCACCGGTCGCTCCTCCCCGCCAAGCGGCTTCAAGGTGATCCGGCCGTCGAGATAGAGGCGGAGGCTGCCGCCATTGCCTTCCACGAGGAATTCGCCGAAGGTGTAGCGGGCCTCGGTGACGGGGCAGGCGGGCTCGTTGAAGCGGTTGGCGTCCCACTGGCCGACGGCTCCGTTGGCGAATTCAAAGATGAGCAGGCCGCAGTCCTCGCCCTTGATGATGGGGTTGAGGCGGCGAAGGAAAGCGGTTACGCGGCTGATGTCGCCGGCCAGGTAACGGAAGGTGTCGATGTAGTGGACGCCGGTTTCGTAGACGAGAAGCCGGGGGTAGTCGCGGAAGTAAGGCTGGCGGGGGATGTAGGCGTTCTCACCCCAGCCGTCGCCCATGCGCGAGCGGAAATACAGGGAATGGAGCTTGTCGCCGATGGCGCCCGCCGCGATCTGGCGCCTGATCTCACGGTGCCAGGGCTGGAAGCGGAAATTCTCGTGCACCATGAATTTCACGCCCGCGCGCGCGGCGTCGGCGACGATTTCCCGGGCGACGGCGAGTGAGGGGCCAAGGGGCTTCTGGCAGATGATATGGATGCCACGTTTCGCGGCCTCGGCGCAGATGGCCTGATGGGAGGGCGGCGGCGTGATTATGTCCACGAAATCGGGCTTCTCGCGGTCGAACATCTCCCGGTAGTCGGTGTAGCATTTCGTCAGGCCGAATTTCGCTGTGATCTCTGCGGCCTTGGCCGCATCGCGGTTGCTGAAGGCAACGATCTCGACCTCGGGAAGGCGGGACCAGGCTTCGTATTGAAAGTGGCTGAAGTAACCGGCGCCGATGCAGACGCCTTTCAGTCGGGGGGAAGCAGAAGCGGAACACATGAGCTAGGGAGGGATCAGGCAGGGGAGGGGGGGGCGATTTTGCGGGAAGGATCGACGACGACCCAGCACAGGGCGGCAAGCACGCTGAAAACTGCGATCAGGTAGAAAAAGACATCGGCGCTCCCCGTTAGGTGCAGCAAGAACGGGAAGGCGGGGCCGATGATGGCGGAGCCGATGTTGCCGGCCATGTTCATGGTGCCTGAGACCTGGCCGGCGTGCTGGCCGCCGATGTCGATGCAGAACGACCACGACGGGCTGAGGATCATGTCCACGCCGAACACCGCGACTGATAGCCAGAAGACGGCTGGGCCGACGGAGGTTTGCTGAACACTGATGATCATGCCCACGGCGGTGAGTAGGAACCCGGCGATGGCGGGGAGCTTACGCGACAGATGGCGGTGTCCGCTTGCATAGATCCTGTCCACCAGCCAGCCAGAGAATATGTTGCCGGCTGCTCCGCAGAGCAGGGGGACCATGGCATAGAGCCCCGCGCCGCCGGCGGAGAGATTATAGGTGCCCTTAATGTGCGGGTAAAGCCAGGTTAGGCAGAAGAAGGCAGTAAAATTGGAGAAGAGATACTGGGTCATCATCAGCCACAGGGAGCTGGACCGAAACATATGCCCGAGCGGCAGGCGGCCGGAGACGGGCGGGGCGGCGCCGCCCTGACGATTGGCGCGAATGTATGCCAGTTCTTGCGCGCTGATGCCGTTGTGCTCGGATGGATCATCGCGGAACCAGAGCCACCATGCGAGGGACCATCCGCAGCCGATGACCATGAGGATGGCGAAAGTCAGCTTCCATCCGAGTGACTCGACGGTGATGCCCAGCACAGGTAGGGCGAAAGCGGCGCCGAGGCGCGAGCCGGAGAAATTGATGCCCTTTACCAAACCGCGTTCTTGGGTGGGAATCCAAGAATACACTGTCCTTGCCATGCCGGGGAAAGCCCCGGCCTCACCGGCACCGAAAAGGAAACGGATCACCAGCATGGAGCCGTAGTTCCATGCGACGGCACTCAGTCCGGTGAAGATGGACCACGACGCGACGATGGCGGTGAGGATCTTTCGTGCGCCGAGCTTGTCGGCCAGCATGCCGGAGGGCGTCTGAAACAGAGCGTAACCGATCGCAAAGGATGACATAACCCAACCAAACTGCGTATCAGTCAGACCAAGATCATGGGTGATCTGACCCTTGGCCGTTGAGACACAAACGCGATCCACATAAAGCAGAACTGAGAGCAGAAAGGTCGCGCAGACGACAAGGTAACGTTTGGGTATCATGGGGTGGGTGTAAAGTCCCAGTCGGGCAGCGGACCCTCGGCAGCAAAGGCTCGCACGGGGCAGCCGTCGCCGCCGGCGAGTCGGAGGGGGAGAGCGGCAAAAAAGACACGGTCGGTCTTCAACAGGTCAAGGTTGGTCAGACCTTCGACGATAGTGACGCCGCCAGAGAGGAGAATCTGGTGAATGAGTGTGACCTCGGGCAGATTCGACACGTCGGCCACGGAGGGCGGCTCAACGCCGAGGAGCTTGACCTTCTTCGCTACGCACCAGCGGGCGAGTTCTTCGGAGATGCGCGGGAGGCCATCGCGATAAACGGCGGGGTTGTCCACGTGGGCGCTCCAGCCGGTGTGGAGCAGGAGGCTGTCACCGGACTGGAATTGGTCCGCGACGGCGCCGAGGCCGGCGACGGTGTGGAGGGACTTGGGGGCGAGACCGGGTTGGCGCACGACCCACGCCGGGCCCATGCAGCGGGCGGGGGTGTGCTGATCAATGGTCTCGGGGCCGGCGGCGAAATGGATCTGTGCGTCCATGTGCGTGCCGGCGTGGGAATAGAGGTGCCAGGTGGCGGCGTTCCAGCCGTTGGCCCCGACGGTGAATTTGGGTTCGGTTTCCACGCCGCGCATGCCGGGGCGCAGGGGCATGGTGAGGTCGATGAGGCGGTTCATGGATTTTTGATTTAGGATTCTCGATTTTTGATTTCGATCCAGGCCGGTCGGAGACCGGCCCTACTCGAGGGCGGCGATGATTTTTTCGGTGATCGCGCGTGTGCCGAGGCTGCCGCCGAGGTCGGCGGTGCGGTTGGCCGGGTCGCCGCAGACGCGGGCGACCGCCTGCTCGATCAATCGGGCCGCGCGTTTCGTCTCGGGGTGGTCGAGCCAATCGAGGAGCATGGCCAGCGAGAGGATGGTGGCGACGGGGTTGGCGATGCCCTTGCCCGCGATGGTCGGGGCGGTGCCGTGGGAAGGTTGGAACAGTCCGTATTCGTCGCCGAGGTCGGCCGACGGCGCCATGCCCATGCCGCCGACCAGGCCGGCGGCGAGGTCGGAAAGGATGTCTCCGAACATGTTCTCCGTGACCATCACGTCGAAAGTGTGAGGGCGCTGGACGAGAAATAGCGCCATGGCGTCGATGTAGACCCGGTCGGTCTGAACATCCGGAAACTCGGCGGCGACTTCGTCGAAGACTTTCCGGAAAAAGGCCATCGAAGGCAGGACATTCGCCTTGTCCACTAGGGTGCAATGCTTGCGGCGAGTGCGGGCGAGCTTGAAAGCTTCGCGACAGACGCGCTCGGCGCCGCGGCGGGTGATCTTCAAGGTGTCGGTCTCGAAGTCGCGCCCTGCGGGACGCGGCGTGAGACGTTCGGAGAAGAGGCCTTCACAGTTTTCCCGGATGATGACGAAATCGATCGGTTTGCCGTTGACGCCGCCATATCCCTTCAGCGGCGAGTGCGATTCGTGGTAGAGCTTGATCGGGCGGACGCCGTTGTAGAGGTCGAGTTTTTCGCGGATGTCGATCTGCGGGGTCATCTCGACCCCATTGGGCCAGCGCACGGAGGGGAGGCCCATGGCGCCGAGGAGGATGGCGTCGGCCTGTTTCATGCGGGCGATGGCCGAACCCGGCAGTGGGTCGCCGTTTTTCAAGTATTCGCCCGCGCCCACCGACAACTCGGTGCACTCAAAGCGAACGCCCCGCAGCCGGGTTTCCGCGGCGCGCAGGACATCTAGACTGGCTGCGACCACTTCGGGGCCGATGCCGTCACCGGGCAGGATGGAGATGTCAAATTTGATCATGCACTGAGATCGGTTCCGATGACGAGGATAGCGGGTTTTTGGGCATTAGTGCGTCGTCGTCGTAGGGTTATCGTCATACGGATTGTTCAGCGCGAAATCCGTGCGTTCTCGGGTCCAGTGCAGGAAACCTAGGCATTGAGTTCCTTGGAGGCCAGATAAGTCGCGGGGCTATCGTGATAGCGTGAGTCAGGTGATTCGGAAAAATGGCTGACTTCATTAGACGTCAGCGATCAGTAGATCGTCGAGCTGGGCAATGAAACCAGTGCCGAGTTGTCGCCGGCGTTCGTATTTATAGGCGCACCGGTGGTCCGCCGCAGCACGAGGCGGTCGAGCATGTGTCCCTGTGAGCGACCGGAGAGCTCAAGCGTATGCATACCGGCCTCGAGGCGTCGGCACACGGGGGTGTCGGGGTGCGGCTTGCCCGGGTCGGCGTGGGTGCTCCAGCTCCAGCCCGCCGGGTGGCCGAAGAGGGCGATCTTGCGCCAGTCTGTGCCGAGAACGGCCTGCCCCGGCACGTCGGTGCCGCTGAGAAAACGTAGCCAAGTGTCGTTGCCATCGGGATCGCGCGTGTCGGGGCGATTGGCATGATCGGGCAGACGGGAACGCCAGAGGAACTGGTAGTCGCCGGGAGTGGTGATGCGAAAGTCCAGGCGCAGCACCCCTTCACCTGCAGGTCGGCCTTGGTGAGGCAGCGTCCAGGCGATGTAGCCCGCGCCCGTGTGGCCGTTCGCATCTTGTTGGAGTTCCCAGCCCGAGGAGGGGAGCAAGTCTTCGGCCTCAATGACGAGCAATCCGTCGCGTTCGGTCGGGACACGGGCGGCGACGGGTGCATGATCGGCGGGCGGGGTCCAGGTTTCGTCGGTGGTCAGCACGAACTGGTCGAGTTCGCAGCCGTCTTCACGCATGGAGGCCGTGATGACATGCACAGCTGGACTGGTGATCTCAAAGAAGAGCTTGCCCTTGTGCTGGCGGTGACGGTTGGCCCACTGCCATTTCTTGCCGCCAAAGGTGTGGGAGCGGGCGCTCGAGTCGGGCCACGTGCCGTCGATGCCATAGTGCAGAGTGTTGTCGTCGCCATCGGTGCCAAAAGCGCGGGACCAGATAAAATAACGACCGGGCGTCTTGAAATGCACGCGCCAGGATACTACCGCCATGGCACCCGGTTCGTTGGCGATGCTGAGTCCGGGCACCGGTGGGGTGCCGTCGTTGCCTTCATCGGGCAGCACCTCGATGGAGGCGCCGCCGGAGGCGGTGGCAAAATTGGGCGGGTCGATGTCGCGACCGACCGACGGCGTGGTGCCGGCGTCGGTGATGTGCCAGGCGCGCTTCTCGGTGTGGGTTTGGGCGAAGAAGTGTTCGGCTTCGACGACCACGAAACCGCCGGTCTCGCGGGCGACGATGGCGTCGGGAACCACACGGGGGCGATCACTGCGGACCGACTGCGCGTCGGTGCTGACAATGCAGGCAAGCGAAAGGGCGATGGGGGCGAAGCAAATTTTCATGGACGGCGGGGGATGTGGACCCAGAAGGGAGCCGGGGCGCAGTCGCGCGGACCGGCTCATATCAGAAGGCCGGGTATTACTGCTTCGCGGCGAGGCCGCCCGACTTGAAGGGGGAGGCAGTGGGACCGGCACCTTCCGGTGCTTTCATCCGCCCGTCCATGGTGAGGAGGAACTTGTCGAGTTCGCTGCCGTCCTCTCGCATGGAATACATGATCGTATAGATGCCTGCGGCGGGCACATCGAGGTAGGCGCGGTGATGCGGGTAGCTCGGGCCGCGGGCGTCGCGGATCACTCCGCCCCACCACCACACCTTCTTGAGCTTGGGGAACTGGAGACAGCGGGCGGAGGCGGGCCAGGTGTCGTCGATGCCGGCGTTGAAGGTGTTGTCTTCATCGTCGTTGGAGCGCATGCGCGTCCAGATGTAATACCGGCCGGGTTTGGTGAAATGGACCGGGTAGTGCAGGACGGCGACGGCGCCGGGCGCGATGCCGATGTTGGCGCCATCGACCGCGCGCTCGTGATCATGCACGAAGGTATCGGGCAATGCTTCGACATACATGCCGTTAGAGGCATCGGTAACCATTACCGGATCCGGGTCAGGCTTGGTGGCAGGCACATGGCCTCCGCCGTTGATGAACCAGCGTCGGATGACGTCGCGGCTCTGGCGGACGAAGTGTTCGGCCTCGATCACAACCTGGCCGTCCTGTTCCTCGAAGGTGGTGTCGGCGGTGACCAGAGGGGTGTCGGCCGGTCCGGGTGGCGTGAGGTGGAGGGCGCGCTCCGCCTCGGTCATGGGCGGGCGCGGGGCGGCTTTCGTTTTTGGGGGTGGATGAGTAGCCTGAGGCGCGGCAGGGTTCTGGGCGGACAAGGGGAGTGCTGCGCAGAGCGCCAGGGCGAGCGGGGTGAGATAACGGTTCATGATGGTTCTGGAAATAGGACTGGGAAGGTAACCCGTTTTGCGCGGTGAAAGTTAACACCTCTGGTCCGCGCGGGACCATGAGCAGATTCGTATTTGTTTTTTGATTTTCCGGCGCCGGAGCGGTTTGGGATGGCGACGGACACACTAATGCTTTCGCTACGAGGATGCCCCATCGGCGCAAAGTCGCGCTGCTCATCGAGACCTCGAACACGTATGCCCGTGAACTGTTGCACGGCATCCGCGCCTGGTTGCGTGAGCAGAAACCATGGAACATTCGCTTATCCGAGCAGGGTCGCGGGGCGGGTCTGCCGGGTTGGCTGGCTGGTTGGCGGGGCGATGGCATCATTGCGCGCGTCACGAGCCGACGAATGGCCTCCGCGTTACGAGATACAGGACTGCCGGTCGTAGATGTGGCGGCCGCATTGCCTGAGCCGGTTTTCCCGCGGGTGGCGACCGACAGCCGGGCGGCGACTCGACTGGCGCTCGATCATCTGATGGAGCGGGGCTTCCGTCATTTTGCCTATTGCGGCGATGAGCGTTTCTGGTGGTCCGGGTTGCGCGAGCAGTATTTCGAGCAACAGGTTCGGGCCACCGGTCGGACCTGTGGTCTTTTCCGATTGGGAAAACCCCGGGTCACCGCGGATGGTGAGCAGCACGAACTCGTCGCGTGGCTGCGCGAACTGCCCAAGCCCGTGGGTATCCTGACCTGTTACGACGTCTGCGGCCAGCAGGTGCTGGAGGCATGCAGCGAAGCGGAGTTGGCCGTGCCGGAACAGGTTGCCGTGATCGGAGTGCATAACGACGAACTCCTGTGCGACCTCTGCGAACCGCCGCTGACCAGCGTGATCCCGAATGCGAGGCGGGCCGGCTACGAGGCGGCCTCCCTGCTGGCCCGGTTGATGGAAGGAGAGCGGGTGCCGGTTGAGGCCCGGTTGATTGAGCCGGTCGGCGTGGCCCAACGGCAGTCCACCGACGTGGTCGCCGTGAACGACCCGAAGGTATCCGCCGCCGTTCGCTTTATTCGGGCGAACGTCGATTCGGGCATCGACGTCAGCGATGTGCTGCGGGCCGTGCCCATGTCGCGCACATTGCTGGAGCGTCGATTCAAGTCATTGCTTGGCCACACGCCGCATGAGCACATCCTGCGCACGCGGTTGGCGCGGGTGCGAGCGATGTTGGTCGAGACTGATTTGCCGGTTGCGCTGATCGCGGAGCGCACGGGCTTCGAGCATACCGAATACCTCAGTGTAGCTTTCCGACGGGAAACGGGTCTGACGCCCAGTGCCTATCGCCAGCGTCACCGTCGATAAAGACGTGCCGGGCAGGTTCTTGGTTTACTATGCCATCTGCTGCGTGACGGACCAACAACTTAGCCTTTGCGAGTGCCGGCAATTCCAGCCTTCTTAAACACACCCCAGCGGCATTCATTCCCCTTTGCTGCATTTTTCACCCCACCACGCAATAACATGCTCATGTCCGCGCGCCTGAGCCTCGTCCATGCGCTGACCTTCATCACGGGGTTGGCGGGAACAACCACGGGGCCCAGCTTGGCCGAATTCGTGGACCAGCACTGCCTCGACTGCCATTACTCCGGCCGGAGCAGCGGCGATCTTTCCTTGGAGGATGTGGACTTCAGCCGGCCGGCTGAAAGACCCGAGATATGGGAGCGGGTTCTGCGCAAATTGGAGCACCGCCAGATGCCGCCCGTCGGCGAGCCGCGGCCTGACGAGAACGATTACCGTGCGATCACGGCCCGGCTCACCGGAGAACTGGATCGCGCGGCGGCCGCGCATCCCCGTCCAGGGCGCACCGATTCCCTTCGCCGGCTCAATCGCATGGAATATCAGAATGCCGTGCGCGATCTGCTGGGCGTCGAAATCGACGCAGCCTCACTGTTGCCGCAGGATGAGCCGGCGCACGGATTTGACAATGTCATGGTCGGTAATCTCTCGCCGACGCTAATGGATCGCTATGTCACCGCAGCGCAAAAGGTCGCTCGACAGGCTGTTGGGGCGTCCGCGCATCAGCCCGGTGGAGACACTTTTCGGGTGCCGGCCGAGGTGACACAGGACCAGCAGCTCGAAGGGCTTCCGCCCGGAACGCGCGGCGGTCTGCGCATCCCGTATCAGTTTCCGCAGGACGGCGAATACGAGATCAACGTGCGCCTCGTCCGTGACCGCAACGAACATGTGGAGGCACTGCGGGAACCGGTGGAAATCGAGTTTTTGCTGGATCGGGCGCGGGTGGCGCGCTTCACCGTGAATCCACCCCGGGAGGACAAGAACTGGGAGGAAGTGGACCGGCACCTCACGCATCGCCTCCAAGTGGCCGCTGGGCCTCGGGAGGTGGCGGTGACATTTCCGCACCGTCCCGCCGCCCTGAAGGAGACGATCCGCGAGCCCTATGTTTCCCGGTTCAACATCTTCCGTCATCCTCGCGCTGCGCCGGCGGTCTACCAGGTAACGATCACCGGGCCATTTGCCGCCCGGGGACCGGGAGACACACCGGGCCGGCGCCGCCTGCTGGCGCCGCTGGCGAACGTGTCGGAGGATGCGAGCCCGGAGGCCAAGGCGAGGGCGGTGCTGGCGCCGTTGCTGAGACTGGCCTATCGCCGGCCTGTGACAGAGAACGATTTCCGCGGCCCGATGCGTCTTTTCAGGGAGGGACTGGCCGATGGGGATTTCGATCTGGGGGTGGAGCGCGCCGTCGGAGCCGTGTTGGTGAGCCCGCAGTTCCTATTCCGCATCGAACGCGATCCTCCGGATCTCGCGCCGGGAACAGTCTATGCGATCACGGATTTGGAACTGGCCTCGCGCCTGGCCTTTTTTCTGTGGAGCAGCCTGCCGGACGACGAACTGCTCGGCCAGGCCGAGCGCGGCGCATTGCGTGATCCCGGCGTGCTGGAAGGCCAGGTCCGGCGTATGCTGGCCGACCCGCGGGCGGAGAATCTCGCCACCAATTTTGCAGCGCAGTGGCTGCATCTCCGGGCCCTTGATGCCGCCCGCCCTGATGAGCGCCGGTTCATCGATTTCGATGACAACCTGCGTCAGGCCATGCGTCGGGAAACCGAACTCTTCCTGCTAAGTCTGCTGCGGGAGGATCGTCCAGTGTCCGAGTTGCTGACTGCGGACTACACCTTCCTCAATGAACGGCTGGCCCGCCATTATGGAATTCCCCATGTTATCGGCAACCGCTTCCGACGGATCTCCTTTGCGGGCGATCCCAAACGGCAGCGCGGCGGGTTGCTGCGCCAGGGCAGCCTGCTCACGGTGACTTCCTACGCGACACGCACTTCGCCTGTGATCCGGGGCAAATGGGTGCTGGACAATCTGCTTGGCACGCCGCCGCCGCCGCCGCCGCCCGACGTGCCCTCGCTGGATGAAAACATCGTCTCGGAATCGCTACCGATCCGGCAACGCTTGGCCGCGCATCGCGAGCAAAAGGTCTGTGCGAGCTGCCACAATGTGATCGACCCCATCGGCTTCGCCCTCGAGGAGTTCGATGCGGTCGGCCGGTATCGCACACTTGAGGATTTTCATCCGGTTGACGCCTCAGGTGGGCTGCCCGACGGCAGCAGGTTTGACGGTGTCGCCGGGTTGGAGGCGGCGCTCCTGGCGCGGCCGGACCTGCTGGCCGGCACGTTCGCCGAGAAGCTGTTCGTCTTTGCACTGGGCCGGGAAGCAGGGGAGCACGATGCACCCCATATCCGGGAGGTCGTCCGCCGCTCCGCCGCCAATGATTATCGCCTGACGAGTCTGATCCTGGCACTCGTGCAGAGTGCCCCCTTTCAACTGAGGACCACCCCATGATCATCACCAAAAAGGCGCTTCCCCGGCGCACCTTCCTCCGCGGTCTTGGCGCCAGCCTGGCGCTGCCGCTGCTCGACGCCATGATTCCCGCGGCCACCGCCGCCGTGCTGACTCCGGCCCGACCTGTCCGCCGCCTGGGCTACGTCTTCATGCCGATGGGCTGCGACCAGTCGCGGTGGATTCCGGCGCGCACCGGAGCGCTCAATGAGCTGCCCCCGATCCTAGAGTCGCTCAATCCGCACAAGGAACACATAACCGTCATCTCAAACCTTGAGCTGCGCAATGCCTACCCCGGTTCGCATGCGACCTCCAACGCCGCCTTCCTCAGTGCGGCCAAGGCGAAGCACACCGAAGGTTCCGATTACTACCTGGGCACGACGGCCGACCAACTCGCGGCGCGGGAGATCGGCCATGAGACCCAGTTGCCGTCGCTCGAGCTCTCGATGGACATGCTGCAGACGACCGGCCAGTGCGACAACGGCTTCGCCTGCGTTTATCAGAACAACCTGTCTTGGTCCTCGCCCACGACCCCGCTGCCTTCCGAAGCGCACCCGCGGGTGGTGTTCGAGCGACTTTTTGGCGAGGGCGGAAGCCAGGCCGAACGTCAGGCGGCGCTTCGACGCCGCGCCAGCTTGCTCGACCTGGTGGCCGATGATCTCGCCAGCCTCAAGCTCGATCTAGGTGCCGGGGATCGGGCGCGGATCAATGACTATCTGGAGACAGTGCGCGAGGTCGAACGCCGTATTCAGCGGGCGGAGGCTGACACCTCCGCCGGCCGTCTCCCGCCGGACCTCGAGCGACCGCTCAGCGCCCCAGCGCTCTACGCCGATCATGCGCGGCTCATGTTCGATCTGCAGGTGCTGGCCTGGCAGGGCGACATCACGCGCGTCATCACCTTTCAGCTCGCTCGAGAAACGAGCAATCGCACTTACCCGGAGATAGGGGTGCCCGATCCCCATCATCCGCTGTCCCACCACGGTAACGATCCGGAGAAGATCGCCCGGATGGCGAAGATCAACGCGCACCATGTTTCCCTTTTTTCCTACTTCCTCGACCGGCTGCGGAACACGCCCGACGGCGACGGAAGCCTGCTCGACCATTCCGCTCTGCTCTACGGCAGCGGTATCGGCAACCCCAACGTCCATGATCACAGCGAGCTGCCAATCATCGTGGCCGGTGGTGGTGTGGCCGGTCTCAAGCATGGGCGGCACATCCGCTACGACCAGCCCACGCCGCTGGCCAACCTGCACCTCACTCTGCTCGACAAGGTCGGAGTGGCGATCGATTCATTCGCGGACAGCAACGGCCGGACCCACGAACTGTTCACGCCGCTGAGCGTGTGAGAAGTCATGAAAGTATTCCGGTCACATGGCCCGAGGGTCGCATTCTGGTTTGGCTTGGTAGTGATGCCCGCGCTCTCTGGCGCAGCGGATGGACCAGCGCTGGCCGCCGCCATGGAAAAGCGGGATCGGCAGGAAGTGACCCGGTTGCTTGCTGCCGGCGCGGACGTCGACGCCGCGCAGCCCGACGGAATGACGGCTCTGCTTTGGGCCGCCTATCTTGACGACACGGACATGGCCAGGGGCCTGATCGCGGCGGGTGCGGCTCCCGATCGCACCAACCGCTATGGTTTCACTCCGCTGCTTTTCGCCTGTCGCAATGGCAACGCCGAATTGGTGGCCGCCCTGCTGACGGCCGGATCGGATCCGCAAAAGGCGGAGCCTGCAGGGGAGAGTCCATTGCTGGCCGCTGCGCGCGTGGGAAAGAGCGGCCCGGTGCGCGCCCTGCTCGCCGCCGGTGTTCCCCCCGATGCCGGACTGCCGGGTGGGCAGACTCCGCTGATGTGGGCCGCGGCCGACGGGCACACCGAAGTCGTGAATGTCCTGTTGGCCGCAGGCGCGGATCTCAACGCGCGCCTGGCCTCGGGCTTCAATGCCTGGTTGTTTGCGGTCCGCGGTGGTCACACCGCCACCGTGCAGGCGTTGCTGCGCGCCGGAGCAGACCTGAATTACGTCACGGCTCCGGAGAGGAAACCGGGCGGCAAGCAGCCGCCGGCGGGCACCAGTGCATTGATCGTGGCGATTGAAAACGGGCACTTCGAACTAGCCGCGCAGCTGGTGGACCTCGGCGCCGATCCCAACGACCTCCGTTCTCACCATGCACCGCTCCATGTGCTGACGTGGGTAAGGAAACCGGACATCAGCGAAATGAACGGTGACCCCCCTCCCGATGGCAGTGGACGGCTTTCGAGTCTGGATCTGGCGAAGCACCTTGTCGCCCGGGGCGCCAAGGTGGATCTGCGCCTGACGGCCGCCGCGAAAGGACAGGGTCGATACGCGCGGGAAGGTTGCACTCCGCTGCTGCTGGCGGCCGATCGCGCGGACGCCGCCTACGTCAAGTTGCTCGTAAGTCTCGGGGCCGATCCGACCGCCCACAACGTGGAGGGCGCCAACGCGCTGATGCTGGCCTGCGGGCTGGGCAACGGGGCCGAGCAGGACGAGGCTGGCACCGAAGCCGAGGCATTGGAGACGGTGGCCTATCTGCTCGAACTCGGCCTGGATCCGAATGCGGTGACAAAGAGCGGGGAAACGGCGATGCATGGCGCGGCCTACGCCTTTTTCCCAAAAGTGATGGAACTGCTCGATGGGCGCGGTGCGCGTATCGAGGTTTGGAACCGCCCGAACGAGCACGGTTGGACGCCGCTCCGGATTGCAGAGGGGCATCGGTTCGGCAATTTCAAGCCTTCCTACGAAGTGATGACTGTCTTGCATCGGTTGATGAAAACCCATGGCGTGGAGATTCCGCCGCCCATGGAACGGGCCAAACCTAAGGGCTACCAAGCGCCCTGACGGGCGGAAGACAGGAACGCTCGCGGTGCTTCCGCCCCGCGAGCGGGTGTTGTTGGTCCAAACGCCAGCGAGGCTTAGTGCCCCTGACGCGGATTGCCTTGGATTCGCGCCAGCTCGCGCGAAGAGCGCACGCGCAGGCGGGCGGCTCCCTTGGTTCCGTTTGTCCTGATCATCGGCCCCTTGGCCAAGCGGCGCCTGGCCAAGGCGATCGCCGATTTGTATTGCGGCAGCCAATTGGCACCGGCCACGAGCATTTCGTCGACCATCTGCCAGACTTCCGGTGGATTGCAAACGGCGCCGACGAGCGGATCGAGCAGGAAGGCTTGGCGGAGCAAGGTATCGTCGCCTTTGACGGCAGCCTCGACGGCGAGTCGCTGGACGGAGATGCTGGCGTTACAGACGGCCGCACAGCCGAGAGGCAGGGCGCCGACCTGCGGCATCGAGATGCCGTTGCGGTCCACATAGCCGGGCGCCTCGATGATGGCGTCGTCAGGCAGGTTGGAAATGACGCCATTGTTGCGGACGTTGAAGTGGCCGCGGTAGGTACGTCCGGTCTCGAGTCCTTCGATGATGTAGGAACCATGCTCCGGGGTGCGCTGGTCGGCCCCGTAGGGCAGGGGCTTGTGCCCGGCGGCACCTTTGCCAAACTCCTGGGTGAACCAGTCGCGGCCTTCGGTACAGACCCGCAGGTAGCCACCGGTTTCACCGTTGATCCAGTGGCGCAAATCAATCCAGCGGCGGATCTCGCCCGGACGCTTGCGATACCACGGCACGTATTCGCTGAGGTGGCCGTTGGATTCTGTGCTGAAAAACCCGAACCGGCGCATCATGTCGATTCGCACCTTCTCGGTCTCGCGCAGGACGGGATGGCGTTCAAAAGCGGCGAGCATCTCGGGCACAAGGTCTCGGTCACGGTGTTTGACCGACAGATACCAGGTCTGGTGGTTGATGCCGGCGCAGATGACATCGAGTTCGTGCTTGGGCAGACCGAACGCCAGGGCGATGTCGCGGACGCCATTTTGCACCCCATGGCAAAGGCCAATCGTGCGAACGCCACCGTATTGGTTGCAGGCCCAGGTCATCATTGCCATCGGGTTGGCGTAGTTGAACAGGATGCAGCCGGGAGCCGCGACTTCGCGGATGTCGCGACAGAAGTCGAGCAGCGCGGCAATGCCGCGTTGGGCATACATGATGCCGCCGGCGCAAAGGGTGTCACCGACGCACTGGTCGACTCCGTATTTCAGCGGGATATCGACATCGTGTTGGAAGGCTTCCAGTCCGCCGATGCGGACGACGCAAAAAACGTAGCGGGCTCCACACAGGGCTTCGCGACGGTCCGTGGTCGAGATAATCCGGGTATTCAGACCGTTGTGCGCGATGTCGCGCCGGCAGAGCTCGGCCACCATGGCCAGATTGCGACGGTTGATGTCGGTGAAGGCGAGTTCGACGCCGGCAAATTCTGGAACGGCGAGCAGGTCGGCGACAAGTTTGCGGGTGAAGCCAATGGAACCAGCTCCGATGAACGCGATGCGGAAGGACATGGGGATACCGCCAAGCCCAAACTAAATTTGACCGCTTGGCAGGCGGCTGGAGATTTGACCGTAATCCTGCCGATTGACGATTCTAGCTTCATCGTCGGGCAGCGCGATTCTGAGATAAAAAAAGCCGGGTTTTAGGCCGGCTTGAATTTACGGGGGAACAACTCAGTCGCCTCACTGAGCGCTTTTATCTCCACGTTCCGCTTTATCGCGTTTCTTTTCGCCCTGCTTGCGGCCGGACCTCAACTCATCGGCTGACAGAAATCCGTCTTTGTCGACATCGAGTCGGGCGAAACGTTTCTTGGCCGCGTCAGGGTTGGGATTCTGCTTGTTCATGGCGGCAAACTCGGCCGGGTCCAATTTGCCGTCCTTGTTAGTGTCGGCGTTTGCGAAAGGGCCGCCTTGGCCCTGCTTGGGCTTGCCCGCCTCCGCTCCGAAAGCAAAGGGAGCGGCAAGCAGGATGACGATGAGGTAGGTTGCTTTGATGGTTAGGGATTTCATGATTTGGTTTAGTTTCTGTTAGACGGTGACGGAATGGATTGGTTACGCAGCGGTGCGTTCTGGCTGATGGGCCCATACGCAGGTTCAGACGAGCGGCTGCCCATGCATAAGCGTGAATCAAGAAGTGAGACCCGAGCCGTTGGCTTCGTTGATGGCGGTCAGTTCCGACAGATCCCACTGCATACCCAGCGCGGTCCAGCTGTCTGCCAGTTGCTCGGGAGTATTGGGCCCGATGACCGGGAACACGGGAAAGGGTTGGCGCAATGCATAACCCAAGACGACGGCGTTGACCGACACACGGTGTGTCCGGGCCAGAGAATTCAACAGCGGGACCAGCTGCATGTTGGTGGCGGTGGCGGTCGGCACACCGACGCAGGGGCGGGAGAAGAACCCCTGTGCCTGGGTGGAGTAAGGGACTAACGACAAGCCTGACCGGGAGTGCCAGCGGTGGTAGTCGAGATCGATCCGGGTCATGCTTGGGTCTCGCGCGGGAGGAAGTGTCCAACATCCAGCGTGGAACAGAATTTGGTTGGCGATGAAGGGGGCGAACCCATGACGGTTGGCATAGGCATTGGCGGCGGCCAGACGGTTCATACTCCAGTTCGAAGCTCCCAGGTATCGGATCTTTCCTTCACGGATGAACCCCTGCATGAACTCGACGATTTCCTCAACCGGGACGGCGGGGTCGTCGCGATGCAACCAGTAAAGCTCGACGCATTCACAACGGAGTGCCCGCAAGCTGGCCTCGATGTCGCGGCGGGCTTCGCGCAGGTTTACGCGACTTTGATGGGGGGCCGAAAGGGGCGGATGAAGGCCTTTGGTGGCAAGGACGATTCGTGAACGGACCCCCGGGCGATCCCGCATCCAGTCGCCGAGAATACGCTCAGCCCGTCCGCTTTCGTTTGGCACCCAGTCAGAGTAAACCCGGGCAGTGTCGATGAAGTTACCCCCGAGATCGAGGTAAGCATCCAGAAGCCGGTGCGCTTCTGATTCTGATTGGCGCACTCCGAGCAGTGCAGTGCCCAGGCAGAGTCGGCTGACCTGTAGAGTCGTGCCAGGCAACGGGGACAGAGGCGGACTTATGCTCATACCGGGTTTTAGTTCAAATTCGCGTGGTCGGACGGTGAGCAGAGTGTCTGGGTGACGCGCCGTTGCATGACGAATCTTCCTGCGAGACGCCGAACCGACCAAGGCCGTTGGTGCAGGTCGGTAATACATGGCATGTTACGGGCATACTCCGCGGTCGTTGCCGGTGTGGCTTGGCCCTGAAATCCTGCCTCTGTTCACATCCATGAATTTCTTAAAGCAAGTCGCCCAAACTCCACCGATGGGTTGGAACAGTTTTGATTGCTACGGCTCAGCTGTCACGGAGGCGGAATTCCGGGCGAATGTGGATTTCATGTCCGACCACTTGAAGCGTAGCGGATGGGAGTACGCCGTGGTGGATTTTTGCTGGTCCCATCCCGCCCCTGGTGCCTGCCACAATCCGCACCAAGGTCCGGGCTTCTCGCCGATGCTGCGCACGGACCGGTGGGGGCGGTTACTCCCGGCCACTGAGCGTTTCCCTTCGGCAGCCGGTGAAGCGGGCTTCAAGCCGTTGGCTGATTACGTTCACTCAAAAGGACTGAAGTTTGGCATCCATGTGATGCGTGGTATTCCGCGGCAAGTTGTCCATGAAGACATGCAGATCTGCGGTGGGCGCTATCGTGCTCGTGAGGCGGCTAATCCCGACAGCACTTGCAACTGGCTCAATCATATGGTCGGAGTCCGTGCGAGCGAGCCGGCGGGTCAGGCCTACTACGATTCACTCTTCGAACTCTATGCCTCATGGGGGGTCGATTTCGTGAAGGTCGACGACATCCTCGCAGACGGCAATTTTGACTCCGAAGGACCGTATCACGAAACGGAGATCGAGGCGGTTGCACGCGCGATCGACCGATGCGGGCGACCCATGGTTCTGAGCTTGTCGCCTGGCGACGCCCCCAAGAGCGCGGCTGCCCATGTCGGGCAGTTCGCCAGCATGTGGCGGGTCTCCGCGGACTTCTGGGACGACTGGCGCCGGTTGAAGCGGCAGTTCGACCTCTGTCATTGGTGGACCCCTCACCGCAAGGCGGGCGGCTGGCCCGATGCAGACATGCTTCCCATCGGCCGCCTATCAAAGCGTGGACCGAAGGGGCCGGAGCGGGACAGCTGGTTCACGAGGGACGAGCACTACACTTTGCTGACCCTGTGGAGCATTTTTCAGTCACCGCTCATGATGGGCGGCTGTCTGACGGATCTGGATTCGTTCACCTTGGGCTTGCTGACTAACGACGAGGTGCTGGCGGTCAACCAGCGGGGCAATGACGGAAGGCAATTGCTGCGTGCAGGTGACTTCATCGTATGGACCGCCCGTTCAGCCGAAGGGGAAAGCCGTTACATCGCACTTTTCAACGTTGGGGATGCCGGGATGAAGGTGCGTTTCGAGCCAGCCAAGCACGGTCTGTCGGGAACAAAAGCGCGCGACCTGTGGGCCCAGTGCGACGTTGTGTTGAAGGATGGTGTGATTGAGCGAGAGCTGGCCCCGCATGGTTGTGCATTGCTGCGTTTGAGCGCCTAGGTCCTGGGTCATTTCGCCATGGGTTGAGCAACCGCTGGCGCCGGTTGCTCGATGGAGCGCATGGCGGCGACCTGCGCGGCGGAAATGGCGCCAGCGTTCGGCGCGAAGACACGGCGCACATGCGAGAGAGCGGCCGCAATTTCCTCATCGGGCAGGGCCGCCCAAGGAGGCATCAGGTTGGAGTATTTCGGGCGATCAGGAGGCAACACCGCGGCGGGGCCGGCAAGCACGAGGCGGATCAATGTTTCCGGGTCGCCGGCGATGATCTTGCTGCCTGCGATGGCCGGCTGCATTCCGCTGACCCCGCTGCCGTCGTCCATGTGGCAGGCGGCACAGTAGAGCTTATATGCGGCGGCGTTGAGTGCATCCTCCGCCGACAATAGTGCGGGGGGCGCCGTCGGCATGGCTAGTGGTTTTGCGACAGCTTCGCGGGGTCTGGCTCGCTCCCCCGTGTAGGATATCCGCCAGATCCGGCCCTTTTCGGAGTCGCCGATGTAAAGCGTGCCATCGAATCCAAAGGCAAGCCCAGCGGGTCGAAACCGCGCGTCGGCGGGGCGCTTAAGCGGGTCAACCCCGGCGAAACCGTCGGCGAAGACTTCGTATCCGCCTCGGGGCATTCCGTCCGGGCCGAAAGGGACGAAGGCGACCACGTAGCCGCGCTGCGGTTCGGGGCCGCGATTCCACGAACCGTGGAAGGCGATGAAGGCACCGTTGAGGTAGTGATTGGGGAAGTGCTGGGTGATGTTGATCGCCATTTGCATCGGCGCCCAGTGGGCGGGAAAGGCGACAACCGGATCGGGAAATTTGCCAGGCTCGGCGGTCAGCCGACCGTCGCCGCCAAACTCGGGGGCGAGCATTCGTTGGTGGCGCAAGGGATCCCAGTAGGTGGAGGGCCAGCCAAGTT
Source organism: Oleiharenicola lentus (assembly GCF_004118375.1). Classification (NCBI taxonomy): domain Bacteria; kingdom Pseudomonadati; phylum Verrucomicrobiota; class Opitutia; order Opitutales; family Opitutaceae; genus Oleiharenicola; species Oleiharenicola lentus. The sequence goes on along the minus strand of NZ_SDHX01000001.1, from coordinate 2,611,312 downwards.
CGATTTGGTCCCGCAGCAGGTGCATTTCCTCGGCGGGCAGCTCGGCATTGTCGTGCGCGGTGAAATAGTGAGGGGCAACGGTATCGAGCTGGTCACGGCCCATCTGGACGGCAAAGAATGCCTGCTTCACCGGATGCCAGGCCAGCGAGAGCACATGTCGCAGCCCGCTGGCGTAGCGGTAGCCGTCCTTGATCTGATCCTGGTTCAGGCCATCGCTCTTGAATCGCCAGATCCCACCGTGGCGGGTTTGCAGTTCGGTCGGATCAACGCCCCGGGCTCCCGGCATCCGGTCGTTGGTGGCGGAGACATTCAAGGGGGAACCCACATTGACGAACAGGTTGCCGGCGGGATCGAAGGCAAAGGCCTTGGCGTTGTGTGCCGTCTGGGCGGGGAGCTGGGCCACGAGCTGGGGTGGGTCGGAGGGCACGAGCTCGCCGGGCGTGAGTTTGTAGCGGTAGACAGCGGACGCGCTGGAGTAGTAGAGGTAGCCGTTGCGCACGGCCAGGCCGGTGCCGCCGCCGGAACCGAACTCCCGGATGATGTCGGCCCGCCCGTCACCGTCGGTGTCACGCAGGCCGAATATGCCGCCCTTCCGCGAGATGGCATAAAGATCGCCGTTGGGCTTCGCCTCCAGGGCAAGGAAGCGAAGGGTGTCGCCGTCACGCCCGGCCATCAGGTTGTCCGCCACGATCGTGGCGCGGAAGCCGGGAGGGAGGAGGATGTCACCGTCATTGGCGTCGGGCACGGGCGGGGCCCGCCGGGCGGCGAGCGGTGTGGGCCGTGCGTGACTGGCAAGATCGGCGGTCATGATGCGAACATTGCGCAGGCGCAGCGCGTCCCGGCCAACCTCGGGAGCGTCGCCGATGGAGTGAATCTTGAAGGCAATCGTGCCAATGCGATAGCGCTCGTCGATGAGGTGCGTGACGGGCACGTCGTTGACCCAGACCTTGATGGTCTGGCCGAGGCACTCGATCCGGAACCGGGACCATTCTCCCATGCGAAAGGCGCCGCGGGCCCGTGCGTCGTTCTTGAGGTCGTGGAGCCATTTCCAGTCGGCGCCGTAGTCGTCAAAGATGCCTCCGGTCCAGGCGCGGGACGTGGGATCGATCTTCACCTGATAGCCATTGAGCCGGACCTTGGCCGCGGTCGGGGCGGGTTCGCAGCGCAGCAGGATGCCGGTGTTGAAGGTTCCTTCCGCGAGCAGCTCCACCTCCAGGATAAAGTCACCGTAGCGTTGCTGAGTGACGAGGAACGTGTGCTCTGGCGTATTCCGGCGCTGCCGCAGGACGATCTCGCCACGCTCAACCACGATCGGAGCCAATTCGGCCGGGCCGATGATATTCCAGCCGGTAAGATCGGCCCGATTGAAAAGTTGCTGCCAGGATGCTTCATCGGCCAGCCCGAGGTGGATGGAGGCGCAGAGCAGGATGATGTGACGCAGGGGGTGCATGAAGAGAGGAGGGGATTCGTTCACCATCAGACTGAGCCGGGTTTGGGCGGCTCTGTCATCACAGTGGAGGGGGGAATAGGACGGGAGATAAAGATGACGGTTTAGAAAATGGCATAGAGCGTGAGCACGCACCCGAGGAATATGATCCACCAGAACCGAAAGGTTGCATACCAAGGATGCGGGATTTCCGGGGCTAGCTGCGCGACCGGACCGGCCTCGAGCACGGCGAGCTTGTCGGCGCCCGGGGCGGGGAAGAGGAGGCTCACGCCGTAAAGGAAGGCCACGTAAAACAGGAAGAAAAACGGGTAAACCTTGTAGAAGTGCGCCTGCACGAAAAAATCCGGCATCAGCGTTTGGCCCCACGGAGTTTTGGTCCCGACGATATAGGCCACGCTCACCACCAGGCCGATCGCCAGGGTTGCTACCGCCCCCTGCTCGTTCACCCGGCGGGAGAAGCGTCCGAGGATGAAGCAGGTGCCTACCGGGAGCAGCATGAAACCGCCCACTTGTAGGATCATGAGGTAAATCGGGCCCAACTGGCCGTAATACGGCGCGGCGAAAGTGCCGTAGACCATGATCGAGGCAGCGGCGAGTTTTCCGACGAACAGCGCGCGGGCTTCGTTCACCGCCTTTCGCGTGCAGGAGGGGTAGATGTCGAGCGCGATCACGGAGCTGATGGCGCACACTCCCGCATCGGCGCTCGACATCACCGCCGAGATCAGACCGGAGAGCACGAGACCGGAGAGAACCAGCCCCAAGAACCCGAGGCTGGGGAGCAATTCGCGGACCAGCACAGGTATTGCGCTATCGCCGGCTCCGGGATAGAGTTTCGCCGCGATCATTCCAGGAATGGCGAGCATGAAGACGGTAACGATCTTGAGGAACGAACCCAGCAGCATGCCCATCTTGGCGTCGTGCACGCTGCGGGCGCCGAGCGCGCGCTGGAGCACAGCAACACTGCAAAACGCAAAAAACGCCGAGTGTAAGGCTATTCCCGGGAGTGTGGTCCAAGGCATATGTGGGTCGTCGGCTGGCCGGAGAAACTCAAAATAATGGGGGCCCAGGTTTTCATACAAAGCGCGCGGCCCGCCTATTTGCTGCAAGCCGACGATGGTGATCACGAGGCAACCTACGATGAGCAGGCTCGCCTGCACGCGATCAGTATAGACAATAGACGCAAGGCCGCCGAAAACGGAATACAGGCCGATACTGATTCCCATGATAACGCAAACTAGGAGCAGGTATTTAGGGTCGAGACCGAAGATGTGCAGAACCGCAAGCCCACCGGCGTAAAATCCGATAGGCGTGGCGAGAATGCTCTGGACCACGAAGTTGAAACTGAAAAACAACTTCGCTACTCGGTTGAAGCGTTTCTCGAGAAATTCAGGGATGGTGTAAAGTCGGTTGCGAAGATAAAGCGGGATGAAGAAGATCGCTGAGATGCCAAGCATGACGCCGCCGATCAATTCGTTGTTAGATGCTGCGAGGCCGATCTTGCTGGCGAGGCCCGACTCGCCGATCACGGAGGCGCTATTAATGTTTGTGGCAAACAGCGAGAACCCGATCAGCAACCAGCTGAAGGACCGACCGCCCAGAAAATAGCCTTCTTTCGTCCCGGCTTCCTTCTTGCCCACATGCAGGCCGTAGAGGGTGATGCCGATTAGGTAGAGCGCGACGATGCTGAGCTGAACGAAGAGGGGATTCATATAATCTGTGATCAGGGCAGGCCGCGGTAGCGGAAGGAGTGAAAACGAGCCTCACCCTCGCCAAAGGCGTAGAGCGCGACGCGAGCGGTCGCCTCGGAGGAGAGTGAAGCACCCCAAGCGAACTTCTCCCAGTTCCGGCCATCTGTGCTGTGATAAAGAGACACATCGTGGTCCAGGTTGCGGATCTTCAGCCAGACTCGCTGCCCAGCAAAGTTGCCTGGGGCCTGCGGCTTGCCGCGACGTGGGTGGTAGAGCTTGCCGTCGCCGTGAAGAGCAAGACCTGGGCCGGCCGTGTCGCCGGAGAGGATCGTAAGGCCAGCTTCGGCGCCAGTCGGCACTTCGAGGCATACCTGCACTTCGAAACTGCGGTTGGCAGGCAGGACGGTGAGACGGGCAGCATCTGCCACGGATACTCCCTTGGCTTGCATTCGCAGCAATCCGCCGCCGGAAACATAACGGCTGGCGAAGTCCGGCACAGGTTCCAAGGGGTCCCATTGGATGCCGACATCCGAAGACGCGAAATCGTCGCTGAGCGCCATGCCGTGGCCGACGTTTTCGCCGGGAGGCTTGCGCAGGGTGTCCTGCGGATTGATGCCTTCAGGGATCACCGGCCAGCCGTCATCGGTCCAGGTTACCGGTAGGAGCAAAGTGTTGCGCCCGAGCGAGCGGCGGCCGTTTTGGATCGCGTGATACATGACCCACCACGAACCGTCGGTGGCATCGATCAGGGTGCCGTGGCCCTGCGACCACCATGGCTCGTCGCGCCGGGAGGTGCGGAGCATCGGATTGTGCGGGGAGTTTTCCCAAGGACCAAGCGCTGAACGTGCGCGTGCGACCACGATCAGGTGGCTGGTGGACGGACCGGCGGTGCCGCCCATGGCAGAGACCATGTAACAGTATTCGCCCCGCCAGAACAGCTTGGGACTCTCGAGGCATTCGCACTCGACGACCCAGTCTTTCGGGATCGGCCAACCGTCATAGACCTTGGTGAGCTCGCCCGTTGCCCGCAGCCCATCGGGGGAAAGCGGCACGACCTTGCCTTCGTTGACGTAGATGTAGCGACGGCCGTCGCGGTCGACGACGTGGCCGGGGTCGATGCCGCCGAAACCGAGGTCGACGGGCTGGCTCCACGGGCCCTGTGGGTGTTTGGCGGTGACCACGTAGTTGCTGAAGCGCAGGCGACCGTCAGGTCCGTTGGGCAACATGAGCGGCGCGTAAAGGTAATAGGTGCCGTCGTGATGGATGAAATCAGTGGCCCAGATGTTGCCTAGTCCGGCCAGTGATTCGATGCGCACGAGCGGACGCCAGTTAACCAGATCGCGGCTGTGCCAGATGATCGGGCCGCGCGAATCATGTTCACAGTGCGTCATGTAATAGTCCGCGTTGACGCGCAGCACCGTGGGGTCGTGCCAATGTCCGGCCAGGATGGGATTCCGGAAGGTTCCGTCCCCCTGATCCGGCTGCCATTGGCTCTCGATTTTCGCGGGAGAAGCGTGAACGGCGCCCAAGCCCGCAGACAGGGTCAGCGCCAAGCAAAACCAGCCGCGGTGGATCATAGCAGCAATGCTATTCATGCGACCTCAGGGGGGAGAAGAGATTGAGAAAGATGTGGTGAATCGGCCGAAAAGGTCTCGGGATCCCAGCGCAGGTGGAACCGATGCTCGTCCTCGGCGAAGGGGATGAAGCCCAAGCGCTGGTAGAGTCGGCAGGCACGGTTGCTTTTGAATACCTTAAGGGTTATCGGGCTGCCAGAGAGAAGGGACTCCTGTTGCAGCGTCATAATCAGTGAGCTGCCGACACCCTGGTTTTGGTAGTCGGGCAAAATCTGAATTTGGATGAGATGGATTTCAGATTTGGTCCGGTGGACCTTCAGCAATCCAATATCAAGATGATCGGCGGTAATGATATGAGCGCATTCCAAGTGATCAAAGATGCGCTTTAGCTGCGCCGATGACTCCCACGGGTAGTGTCGCTCCACGACGTCCCACATGGTGGAGAGGCGGAGCGATTCAAGGAATGGCAGGTCGCCTCCCTGAGCAGGACGCAGTTTGATGCACACCGGATGAGGCATGGGGAGATGCCGCGTGGTCTCACTTGAGCCGGATCACCTGCGGGGTATGGCTGGGGGCGTTTTTACGCAGACGACCATCCGATTCAAATTCGAGCGGATCAATCACGAGCATGGGGCGCTCGGGCTGGTCCTTGAGAATACCATGGCAGGAAAGCCACAGGCGTCCGTCTGGACCGGTGAAGATTTCGTTGTGGCCGACCTGGTTGAAAGGGCTGGCGGGATCACCGGTATAGGGCAGGCCGTTTTTCCTGCAGGCTTGCTCGCTCTGCTCGCCGTAGAAGGGCTCGGGGTGTTTGGCCCAAGGGCCAGTGACGGCGGGTGCCGTGGCATAGCCGATCTCGTAGCCGCGGGTCCACGAAGAGTAGAACAGGTAGTAAGTGCCGTTGCGTTTGATCACGTAGGCGCCCTCGATGCCGATGCTGTCCCAGCCGTAATATTTCGCGACCTTCCGGACGGGGCGACCATCGTAGCCTGGTTCCATGGTGGGTGTGCCATCAGGGTTCATCGCATAATCGACGCGATCCGGTTGGATTGCGCTTTGGGGTTCGGTCAGCAAGCGGCCGGTTGCGAGATCGATCTGAGCGTAGCCGATGCCGAATTCGCGGCCGCGATTCCAAAAGGCCCAGACCTTTCCGTCGTCGTCCTTGAATAACGTGAAATCGTTGCCATTCGAAAGCGGTTTCTCGTCCGTGACCACGCGGTAGGGGCCGAAGAGATTGTCGGACACGGCGTAACCTGTATGCTGGCCCGGATAGCCGGCATCGGGATTGGAGGCGTTGAAGAGGGCGTAGTATTTTCCGTCGATTCGATGGATCTCCGGAGCCCAGAAGCGGCGTTGATACCATTTGCCGGAACCGGCGGGCGGGGCGGGCAAGATCACCTTCTCGAATTTCCAATCGGTGAGATTGTCCGAAGAGTAGAGCACGACGCCGGGATTGAAGATACCCCAGGCCTCCTGCCGGGGCCAGTGGGGCCAGGCGGTGGCGGTCATATACCAGCGGTCGCCGTCGCGGAAGACCTGGCAGTCGCGCACGCCCAGCGGATCAAGACCGGAGGAGATCGGATTCTGATAGCGGAACTCGGCGGCGGCCAGGGAGACCACGAGGCCGGCAAGCAGGAGAAGGCTGATTTTTTTCATGGGGTGGTTTTACGGTAGAAGGCAGAATCGCGTGCGAGGAAGGCGGTGAGCTGGGCGTGGAAGGCGGCGACATCTGCCGCGTGGGCGGGATCCGCGGCGAGGTTGGTGATTTCGAACGGATCCGCACGCAGGTCATAGAGTTCGCGACCTCCGTCGGCGTAGCTGATGTAGCGGTGTGTGGCGGTGCGAAGGGCGTGGTTGCCTTGGTTGTAGGTCTGCAAAAGGACGTTTTCCCACGGGGCCTGGGGGTCGGCGAGCAAAGGGGCGAGGTCGCGACCGTGGACATGAGCGGGAACCGGCAGTCCGGCGCGGGCTGCAAGCGTAGGATAGATGTCCTGCAGGCTCACCAGTCGGTTGCAGACGAGGCCGTGGTGCCCAGCGGCCGCTGCCGGATCGCGCCAGAGCAGAGTGGTGTGGTTGGCCCCTTCCCAGAGTGCTTGTTTGCGGAATCGCCGTTTGTCCCCGAGATTCCAACCGTGGTCGCCCCAGAGCAGCACGACGGTGTTGTCGCGATGAGGGCTGCGCTCCAGTGCGTCGATGACCTGGCCCAGGCAATGGTCAGCGAAGGCAATGCTCGCGAGATAATGCTGCAGGGCGGACTTCCAGGCCTCGGTGACCCCGCCGGGGCCATGCAGTTTTTCTCCGGTTGCGATCAAGGAATCGAAATCCTTGCCCAGCCACTGTCGGGCGGTGCCAGCGGGCAGGTCGGTGATGTCATCCGTCACCCAGCGCACCAGTTCGGAATCGATCCGCATTTCGGCGACAGGAAAGCGATCGAGAAATTCCTGGGGCACCACCCATGGCAGGTGCGGCAGAAAGAGACCGAGGCCGAGGAAGAACGGTTGATCGGGAGGCAACACCACCTCGGTCGGCTGGCCGCGACCGTCAATAATGCTGGCGCGGCCCTTCGCGATCAAGTCTGCCGCGAAGCGGGCGTTTTGGAAATCGAAGGTTTCCTCCACGGGGATGTGCGACACCCCGAAGGTGAAAAGGCCGTCGTTCGGACTATAGGGAGAAAGCGTGCGGCGCGCGGCCGGCACCGGGTCGCTGCGTCCGTGGTGCTCGGCCATGCCCTGGTCGGCGTTCGCCCCGACACGGCGTTCAACCCAGCGAGTCCAGGAGTAGTCTGAGTCTGGCCAATCCTGTCGCACGCCATCGCGCATTTCGACCATTTGCTTGTGAAAAACCTTGCCGAGCCCGGTCGTGAACCAGCCCTGAGTCTTTAGATATTGAGGGAGGGTGACGACCTCCTTCAGCGCAGGATTGTGGCGAAAATGTTCATTGTGCTGGTAGTAGCCCGATAGATGGGGAGGGATGCCGCCCAGCAGGGCGGTGCGGGAAGGGCCGCACAGGGCGGACGCACAATAGGCCCGGCTGAAGGACAGTGATTGGCTGGCAAGTCGCTGAAGGTTGGGCGTCAGACGGCGGCCGATCTCCGCCAGTCGCTTTGGATCGGAGTATACTCGGCGAAGAAAATTGTCGGGCTGATCGAGGTGGGGCGTGGTGTAGTGGTTCAGATCGTCAATGGCGATCATCACGAAATTGGGACGCGCAGAGGCAAAGCCCGCCAGCGGTATCACGAATAGTAGCAGAAGACGTGAAAGCAGGAGCATAGATGGGAGGGGCATGGCACAATGTCCCGCGAGAAATGTGGGCGCGATGCACGACGTGTAGGAACGTAACGCATCCGGTCCTGGCCATTTCGACGTGACCGCACAGGATGGCATCAAGAGCGAAAAATGCTGCCGCTCAGAGGGAAGGACTTTTGATCTGTTCGTGACGGATATCAAAATGCCTGGGCGAAGTGGCTAGGACATGGTAGCCAAGCTTCGCACGGAGAAATGTCACCTGCCGGTGATTATTAAGGGCGCCTTTCTCATCGGCTCGCACCGGAGTCGGATCGATGAGTTGCGAATACAGGCAATTTTCGAAAAGCCTTTTGACATCCTCGATCTGCAAGACGCTTTGAATCGCTGCGGTTCTTCTTAGCGTGGTTCGGGATCTGCCCAGTGGGGGAGTTTTAGATCGCCCCGCTGCCAGCGTTCGTAGAGGTCGTTGAAGGCCTCGTTGGCGAAGGGGTAGCGGTCGAAGAAATCGGGGTCATTTCCGGTCAGGCGCGGATCGCCCTCCGCACGCAGGGCGTCGAAGAGGCGCCGGCGCAGGCTTTCCAACTGGGCGGCATGGCCGGGCAGCAGGGCAAGGTTGCGGATGTTGTCAGGATCGTCGGCGAGCGCGTAGAGCTCGTCGGCGGGGCGCAGCCCGAAGTTCAGTTCCCAGTGCGGGTTGGTCACCCCCTGAGCGCGCCGGGTCTGCAACAGCACGTCGCGGGTCGCGGCTGCGTCCGTATCGAGGTAACCGGTCTCGGGATTGCCGGAGGGCCAGCGCTCAGGAGCGAAGTTGTGGAGGAAGAGGTAGCCGTCGGTCACGATCGCCCGCACGGGGTAGCCGGCATTGTGTGGCCGGCCCGGATCGTGGCGTTCGCGGCCCAGCATCACATGGTCGCGGCTGGGGTCCACGCGGCCGTTCGAGTTGCTGGCGAGGAGGGGGCTCAAATCCCGTCCGGCAAAGGCTGCCATGCCCGAGGCTTCCGGGAGGATTCCTGCCGCAGCCAGCACCGTGGGGGCCAGGTCGATGAAGGAGACGAAGTCCGTGACGGTGCGCCCCGGATGGGGTATGCCGGCAGGCCAGCGGATGGCCAGCGGCAGGTGCGAGGCCGCCTCATAGACCTGGCCCTTCACCCGCGGGAAGGGCATGCCGTTGTCCGCTGTGACGATGACGAGCGTGTTATCCAGTTCTCCTCGTCGGGCGAGTTCTTCGAGGATGGCGCCAAGTTGGGTGTCGAAGTGCTCAATCTCCATCGCGTAATCAAGGAGGTCGTGGCGGACATCGGGGTGATCCGGCCAGTAGCCCGGCACGCGGTCGATTTGATCGAGGGATTTTCCGCCCTTGTTGACGCCGGAGCGAAATTCGTAGGCGCGGTGCGGTTCGTTGCCTCCATACCAGAAGCACCAGGGACTATCGGCAGGCACCTGGTCCAGGAAGTCCGAGAGGTTGCCCGCGTAATCCACGTTGGCGATTCCCCGAGTTGGTGGCTGAAGCTTGCGAGCCTGGAATCCCGGTCCGAGCACGTTTCGGGGGGAACCGTCGGGAAAGCGGGCCACACCCGGTGACCAGCCTTTGCCCGTGAATCCGATGGCGTAGCCGGCTGCAGCCAATGCTTCGGGATAGGAGCGATACTCCGGGGGGAAATAGTTCCAATGCACAAAGGCGGCGCCACTTTGCCAGGGGTTGCGACCAAGCAGCAGTGTGGCGCGCGACGCCGAGCATTTGGCGACAGGCGTATAGGCGTTGGAGAAAAGCACACCCTCTCGGGCGACGCGATCGAAGTTGGGCGTGTTGACCCAGCGCGTGCCATACGCACTTGCATGGGGGAAAGACCAGTCGTCGGCGAGGGCGATAAGAATGTTGGAGCGGCGAGTGGGAGCGGCGACGGCGACAACTGCGCAAAACAGCACAAGCAATACGGGGAGAAGTAATCGGGGCATGGGGTGGGGATACGCACGCTGATCTTCGTCAGATGCCACCTCCAGTCCGCAGGCATTCTCACCGTAATACAGCGATTCCATTGTCGGAGGCCACGGGAAAGACACGATGCGCAAACCCCCATCCCCAAATATCCGTGACCAGCCATCAATTGATCGATCTCGGCATCTGCGCCACCTACCTCATCGCCATCACCGTCTTTGGCATTTGGATAGGGCGGAAAGAGTCCGGCACCCAGGAGGGTTACTTTCTCGGAGGGAGGAAATTTGGCTGGTTCTCGATCGGGTGCTCGGTCTTCGCCACCAATATCTCGATCACGCAGTTCATGAGCGTGAGCGGCATGTCGCGGGATATCGGACTGGCGTCGATCAACAACGACCTGGTGGGCGGTTTATTGATGGCGATCTCGGCACTGTTTTTTGTGCCCATCTACATCCGCAGCCGGTTGTTCACGATGCCTGAGTTCTTGGCCCGGCGCTATGGGCCGGCCGCAAGACAGGTATTCGGTTGGGTCTACCTTGTGCAAAGCGTGCTGCAGCAACCCACCGGCTACTACATTGGTGGGCTTGCGTTGCTCGGAATGTTTGGTTTCGGCAATGAGCACCTGCCTCTGGCCTGTTTGATCATTGGACTGACGGTAGGACTTTACTCGGTGCTCGGTGGTCTGACCGCGGTCGTGAAGACCGATGTGGTTCAGCTCGGCCTGCTGCTCGTGGGCGGCATGTTGCTTTCCTACATGGCGGTGGACCGGGCAGGCGGTTGGTCGGCGCTTCATGCGCAGTTGGGAACGACTCATTTCGAATTGCTGCTTCCGCGGGGCACGGCGATGCCCTGGACCGCTTTGCCAGGTATCGCGCTTCACTCCTGCTACTTCGCGTTCTGTAGTATCCATATTCTCCAAAGGGTTCTGGGGGCGCAGAACGAATATCACGCACGCCAGGGCATGCTCTTTGCCGCTTGGCTCAAGTTTCTCGCGATCCCTCTGTTTGCTTTGCCCGGCATCGCCGCGGTTGTCCTGCTACCCCAGGCGACCGGCGACGCGACCTATGCGGCGCTTGCGCGCGAAATCTTGCCCGTGGGTCTGTCCGGTCTGGTCCTTGCAGGCATGCTGGCAGCTTTGATGTCTTCGGCCGATTCCAGCGTGAACGCCGTGGCCTGCGTCGTGGCCGCCGACATCTATCCGTCGATAGCGAAGAAGCCCACAGAGGCAACTGGATTGCGCATCGGGAAGTGGACTGGGGCCGCGTTGGTGGTCTTTGCGGTGGTGGTGGCTCCGCATTACCAAAACCTCGGGACGATCTATCCGTTCATCCTGCGCCTAGGCGGCTTCCTTCTGCTGCCTGTGGGTTTGTGCTTCCTCTTTGGCCGTTTCTCAACGCGTGTAAACGCCCAAGGGGCGATCGCTTGTCTGGGCATCGGTTCGTTGCTCGGTCTCGCCTATGTGGTGGCAACCTCGCTGCCTGCCACGAAAGCCAGCCTGCCGGGCTGGCTGACGGCATTGCACTTTTATGAAATGCTACCGCTGTTTTTCGTATTCAACACGGCGGTGCTCTTCGGCGTCAGCTGGCTCACGCCGCCGCCGCCGCCGGACCGGCTGGCCGTGCTGACCGAACGGGTTGCGGGCGTCGACACCGGGGCCGAAGGTCGGCCGCTGTGGCAAAGTTTCAACCTCTGGCTCGCGCTCTTCTGTGGGACGCTCGGCCTGATCTATCTCGTATTTTGATTTCCCCATGAAAAGCATCCTCTCCCTGTTTTGCCTTTGCGCACTGCCCTCCCTGGTCGCGGCCGATACCACAGTCGAACGCCTGTCCCGACGCCATTTGAAAGACTTGATAGCCGCTCGGGATTACCCGGCCGTGTTTCAGGCCTGGAACCCCATTGACATGCCGGGGGTGTGGCCGCTTTGGACCAACGACAACCGTCTGCGCGCCGCAGCCAAACATGACGTGCTCTGGGAGGAACCGGTCAGCCAACTCGGCTTCAACACCGCTCTCGTGCTCGGGGCCGAGTGGGCCGGGGAATATGCGGGCCTCGCCACGGAGTTCACTCCCCTCAGCCAGAAGCGCGCCTTGGCTAACCGGGCCATGATGCTGGCGAAAAATCCCGCCATGATTTTCCTGCTCGAGGTGCGCTGGCGCGACGCTCCCGGCAGTTTTCTGCCTGAGGACTCCCCGTTTTGGCGACGCAATGCCGACGGCTCGCGCGTGCCCGGTTGGGACAATGGCCCCGAGCCCTACTACCTGCTCAACCCGGAGAACGAAGCCTTCCGTGCCAACATCGGCCGCCAGGCTCGGCTCGCGATCGAGTCCGGCATCTACGATGGCATCATGCTCGATTGGAGCGGCCACCTTGAGGTCGTCAAAGCTGTGCGCGCGGCCATTGGCGAGGAGGCGCTCATCATCGTCAACATCCACGACAACGTGGAGCACGCCAAACTCTACGCTTCGCTGATCAACGGCTCCTTCATGGAGTGTAACCCCGATGGTCCTGGCCTCGCCACGCGCAGCAACGGCACCACCTGGGACAAGCTGCGCGATGGATACGTGTTCATGGAGAAGCACCTCCGTGAGCCACGGCTCAACTGCCTCGAAGTTTGGGGTCATCGCGACGATCACCGCCGCCTGCGGGCCGCCACCACTCTCGCCCTCACCCATGGCAACGGGGCGGTGCTCTATGCCGATCCGAATCCCCTGCCAGCGCCAGATCACATGCACGACTGGTATCCGCTCTGGGACATTTCCCTCGGCCGCCCCGTGGGCGAGGGACAGACCCGGCCCGACGGCATCGTGGAGCGGGCCTTTGAGCGCGGCCTTGTGCTCTACAACCACCTCGGCAACGGCACCCGCAAGGTGCAGTTCCAGCGCGAGATGAAACGCGCCTACGATGGTAAGGTCAGTCGCGAGTTCTGGGTGAGCGACGCCGACGGCGACATATTTGTCAGTCCCTGAATCGTACAAGGCTCTCAATCCCATTTCCAATGTTCCCATTACTCGCCAGCGCCCATGTTAAACTCCAAACGGCCGACATCATCACGTTCGCCGTCTATATGATCGCCATCAGCCTGATCGGTTGGTGGTTCGGACGCCGCGAGACCAACGTGGCGGAGACCTCGTCAGACTACTTTCTCGCCGGTCGCACGCTGCCTTGGTATGTTGTGGGCTCTTCTTACATCGCTGCCAACATCTCGACTGAACACTTCATCGGCATGATCGGGGCCGCCATGATCTACGGCATTTGCGTGGCCACGCCCGAGTGGAGCTGCATCATCGCCTTCACCTTCCTGATCTGGATTTTCATCCCATTTCTGCTTTCAGCTAAGGTTTTCACAGCACCCGAATTTCTTGAGAAACGATTCAATCCGGGAATGCGCAATTTCTTCGCGACGGTCACCGTGATAGCTAACGTCATCGCCTTCCTCGCTCCGGTGATCTATGGTGGCGGGTTGGCGTTGAACAGTCTGCTCGGCTGGAACCTGACCTTCTGCATCGCACTGATCGGCATTACCTCTGGCGTATGGGCCATCTGGGGTGGACTGAAGTCCGTCGCCTGGATGGACCTCCTCACCATCATCATCATGGTCGGCGGGGGATTGGCAGTCACGTATTTGGGCCTGCAGTCGCTCGGACAGGGCGAGGGGCTGGTGGCTGGTTTCCAGGAGATGGTCACCCGGAATCAGGCGCAAACCGGAGTGTGGAAAGAGGCGCTGGACCGCTTGACGCCCACCATTGTGCCCGGACACGAGACCTACAACCGTCTTTCTGTGATCCAGCCCCTGGAACACGAGACCACTCCTTGGCCGCACTGGGTGATGAGCTTCTTCTACATCGGGCTGTGGTATCTTGCGATCAACCAGTTTATGGTGCAGCGTATTCTGGCAGCCAAGAATATGTATCACGCCCGCATGGGCATCGTATTCGCCGGCTACCTCAAGCTCTTGCTGCCTTTCATTGTGGTGGTGCCCGGTCTGATCTATTTTGCGATGCATCCCGAGATACTGCTCGCGGGGTCCACGCTGGCCGAGGTTCGCCCCGAGGCTGACAAGACCTATACCAACCTGATCCGCGATTATGTGCCGGTCGGCATCAAGGGCATCCTCATGGCTGCGTTGTTCGGTGCGATCCAGTCAACTGTCAGCGCCGTGTTGGCCTCGACCTCCACCGTGATCACCTTTGATTTCTACCGGCGGCATCTCCGACCCAATGCCACAGATCGGGCCACGATCCGCTTCGGTCGTATCACCACCAGCGTGCTGCTCGTGCTTTCGATCGCTCTGGGGGTTTGGATCAGCGGGCTCAAGAGCAGCCTGTTTGTCTACATCCAGCAGCTGTTCATGTTCTTTGCCCCGCCGTTCTCGGCGGTCTTCCTGCTGGGCATTCTTTGGCGCAGGATCAACGGCACGGCTGCACTGGCCACCGTATGGCTGGGCTTTGCCTTCGGCATCGCTGTGAAGTTCTGGGTCAACACGGGGGAAGCTCCGGCCTGGCTCGCGCCCTATTCCAACCAAGGCCTGGTCAACTGGGCGATCTGCATGGTGCTATGCATTGTCGTCAGTCTCGTGACGGCCCCGCCGCGGCCCGAGCAGGTCACTGACGAACTGACTCTGAACTGGCGGAAAATGAACATCGGGGGTGATCTGGGCGACCGCTGGTATAACAGCGTGACGCTTTGGTGGGGCCTGAGCGTCGTGATCATGATTGGCTTCATCTTCCTCTTCGGGGTCGTGCTCTGAGTCGGGCGCGTGCCGCGGTTCTCCACCGAACGGCAACCGCGCCTGTCGACTCACCAGGACGTCAGGTGACTCGGTCCCGAGGTGTCGTGTCCCTCAGGGATTGGTCTGCCGGCGCAGTTCCTCGCGTTTCTGCTGGTATTCGGCGGGGGACATCCGTCCTTCCCGCATGGCCTTCTGGTATTCCTGTTCGGCGGCCCCGCGCCAAAGTGAGGCGCAGCCGCTGGTGATAATCAGCACGACGAGCAAAAGGAGGGCGACGGGTTTCATCAGGCAGCGTGGGTCATGAAATCAGGGCGCATTGTTCCATCACGCGGGATGGCCGGCAAAAAAGGCTCCCGCACTCTGGCGAATGACCGGCCGGCCGGCGGTGGTCTGTCAGGTTCACCGGAGGGTCACGTTGCTCACGTCTCCGCGCTCTACGACAATGAACTCATCGAGCGTCTTCAGGCGCTGGCCGGCAACGCGGATGTTCTCGAGTTTGATGTCGCTGATTGTGCCGCCGGTGGCGTTGAGGTAGTTGAAGTATTTGATGCGACCGGTGACCTCGATGTCGCGGAGGGTGATGTCCCGGATGGAGCCGGCCTGGCCGATGTGCAGTCCGAGCACGCGATAGACGTCGCCCTCGATGCGGATACGCTCGAATACAAAGTCGCTGATCGCCGCCCCCATGTTCAGGCGGGAGTTCACGACGGCACGGTTACCCATGAGTTCGCGATCACTGGTCACCTCGCTTGCCATGATGATGATGTCCGACACGCGCACGCCGCGCACGGGATCCTTGAGGTTCCAGGTGAACTGGAAAGGCGCACCGTTCATCTGGGCCCAGATGAGGCAGCGGCGGACCACCATGTCGTTGCAGTAAACCTTCACCACGTCGTCGTTGACCTTGAAGAATGAGTCCTCGACCACGGAGCGGTCGCCGGCTCGCACGCCGTCGGTGGTATACCACCAGCCAAAGCACTGCACGCCACGCACAAGGGAATCGTCGCCCACGCTGATGCAAAAATGCACGGGGTCGGTGAAGGTCACACCCTCGACCGTGGCCCGGGGACCGTGCAGATAGACGGCGATTTCACGGTATTTGCCGTAATTCCAGGGGATCTGGGCATCGGCGTAGCGGTGGCGCACGGCGCGCCACTTGGCGCCACTGATGACGCCACGACCGCGCACCGTTACGTTTTCGGCGTGGCTGCTGAACGCACCGTGAACCACGGCGCCTCCGGCGATGTAAACGATGTCGCCGGCGTCGAGGGGGAATCCCTTGTTGAGGTCGTAACCGAGGGCGACGAGGTCGTATTCACCGGGAGGGAAGTAAAGGATGTTGGGCTTGGCCGGGTCGTTGTGAACCGTCGGATTCCGGGAGAAATCAATGACATTGGCCGCACCGAGATCAGGCACGGCCTGTTCCAATTCTTTGGCGAACAGGAAAAGCGGCTGCTTGCGGTCACCGTTGATTTCCAGGGCGATTTGACGCGGTTGGTCGAGGGAAAGTTGGATTTTCTGGCCACTGATGCGCGCGCTGATGCCGTAGGATGCGGGCAGAATGCTGACGGATGTCGGCTTGATGGCGGCGGGCAGTGTGACGGTTATAGTGACCGAGCCGGAGAAGGAGAAGGTCGTCCAGTGGTTGGCTTCGCCCATGGCCTGTCCGGCACCGTGGAATGGATTGGTGCTTTCGTATACATAGGCGGGCTGGGCCGGCGCGCCTTCCTGACTGACTTCAACCGTGTAGCGACCGGAAATCCAGCGGTTATCAGCCGGGCGCGGGTAGGTTTCCAGGGCGGCGTGGACCGGGAGCACCACCGTGAGAAAGAAGAGGCCGAGGAGCACTTTCATACAGTCAATGTTTGCGTTTGGTGGCGCCCTCGTCGGGCGTGTTGTCCGCACCGCCGTCCGTCGGATTGACGATTGGTGGGGGCTCGGTGCGCGGGGTGCCGGCCAGGTCGGTTACCCAGAGTGAGCGGTTGGCGGCAGTCACGCGAGCGCGGTCGAGCTTCTCAACTTTTCGGTCATAGGTATAGAGTCCGTTCATCTCGTTCTCGACATCGGTCCACTGCGTATAGACGGCGCCGGAGAGAAGTCGGTTGTCCTTATAGTCACGCAGCTGGGTGACGAATTTCTCGTATTCGGCGGTGGCGGCCTCCTTGCCCTCGTAGTTGAAATGCACCCATGGGCCGTCAAGGTCCCAGACGTGGCCATCCTCGAGGTAGCCGATGGCACCGTATTCGCCATTCACGGCGGCGCGTTCGCTCGTGGCGAACGGGTAGGTGGGAGGACGGTAGTGGTGATTGTCGATGATGTGCCCGACTTGGTAGTCGAAGTGCGGCTTGCCGGCGTCGATACCGCTGTTGCCCGTGACGAGGCGCGAGGGATCGAGTTCCATGACGAACTCCGTCAGCCGCTTCACGTCGTAGGCACCCCAGTGCTCATTGAAGACGATCCAATTGACAATGCTGGGACTGTTCCAGTGGGTGCGGACCATGCGGGCAAGCTCCGCTTCGAACTGCGCTTTCTCCTCTTCGGTACGGACCTTGAAGGTGCTGGGCATGTCCTGCCAGACGAGCAGGCCGGCCCGGTCGCAGTGGTGGAACCAGCGCCGCGACTCCACCTTGATGTGCTTGCGGGTCATGTTAAAACCCCAGGCTTTGGTCTGTTCGACCTCCCAGCGCAGGGCGGCGTCGGTCGGGTGGGTGTGCAGGCCGTCGGGCCAGAAACCCTGGTCGAGCGGCCCCATCTGGAAGACAAAGCGGTTGTTGAGGAAAATCTTCTGCACAGGACCGCGGCCGTTGACGCGTAGTTGTCCCAAGGCGATCTTGCGCATTCCGAAGTAGCTGGATACGCGGTCCACCTCCCGGCCCGCCTGCTTCAGCACGAGATCGAGATCATAGAGGAAGGGATCTTCCGGCCACCACAGGCGGGGCGAGGGCAAGGACAAGGTTAACGGCTGGTTCACGGGCCCCTCGGCGCGGCCAATGATTTTGTCGCCGATGCGCACCACCGCCTCGACCGCGAGATCCGCAGCGTGGGCATCAGGGCTCGCTGTGACGGTCAGTGTTTCCGCGTCGATGTCGGGCACGGCGTGAAAGTCGGCGAGATGTCTCTCCGGCACGGGCTCAAGCCAGACCGGGAGCCAGATGCCGGAGGAAGGGGCGTAGGTGTAGCGCTGCGGGTTGGCGAACCGGTCGTTGGTCTGTTTGCCGACGGCGATGCCCTGGTCGTTGCCGGGGTCGAACACCGAGACGATGACCTCCTGTGGTCCATTCGGGTTGAGGTGAGGGGTGATATCGAAGCTGAATGGGTCGTAGCCCCCGCGGTGCTGGCCGGCAAAGCGGCCGTTGATGTAGACCGTGGCCTCCCAGTCCACCGCCTCGAAGTTGATCCGCACGCGCTGCCCTTCGCTGCGCCAGCCGGCCGGCACATCGAACAGACGACGGTAGTGGGCGCGCTGGGAGGCGAGCTGGCGGCGAATGCCAGAGAGGGCGGATTCCCAAGGGAACGGGACGAGGATGGTTTCCCGAAGAGTCCGGCCGGTCGGCAGGGCATCGGAGGGTTGCGCTTCCTGGAATTCCCAGATGCCATTCAAATTGAGCCACCGTTCGCGGACGAGTTGCGGGCGAGGGTATTCACCAAGAACGTTGCTTGAATCCACTTGCGCCGCCCAGGGAGTCATCAGCGGGGCGGAAGCCGGTTGCCAGGTAGCGGCAAACGCGGGGACGGAGAAAAGGGCCAGTCCGGCGAGCAGTAATGCCGGGCGCAGGGTAAAGAAATCGGGTTTCGAGGATTTCATGAATAGTTCAATCGATACGAGTGGTGGCCGGCCAGGCGGGATCGTCGCGTCGGGCGGTGGTCAGGTAGGCCTCGATGCTGGCCACGATGTCGGCGTGTTCGGCGGCAACGTTTTTGGCCTCTGAGGGGTCGTTCTCCAAATCGTGGAGGCGCACCGATCGCGTCGGATGGGTCGTGCGGATAAATTTCCAGTGCCCCTTGTAGAGGACGGCTTGGCTGAAGCCGCGCTCGTTGAATTCCCAATAGAGGAAATCGTGCGCCGCCTGATCAGCCGGTCGACCCTGCATGGCCGCGGCAAAGCTGACTGAATTGAGTCCCTCGGGCGCTTTGGCGCCGGCCAGCTCCGCGGCGGTGGCGAACCAATCACCCAGGTAGGCGGCATGGCCGCTGGTCACTCCCGCAGGTACCAGTCCAGGTCCCCAGGCAATAGTCGGCACCCGGATACCACCTTCCGTAAGGCTGCGTTTCGTTCCGGTGAAGGGGCCGGCCGGGCGGAATCGGGCTAGGTTATGCTTGGATTCGTTGTGCGGACCATTGTCGCTGCTGAACAGGACGATGGTGTTCTGGTCCAGGCCAAGCAGGCGAAGGTGGTCAATCAGCCGCCCGACGTAGCTGTCGAGCCGGGTGATCATGGCGGCATGACCTTTGTCCTGTTCCGGCCAATCGCGGCCGGCGTAAGGGCCGAAGTCGGGCACTTGGGCTCCATTGCCCTGGGTGGTGGTGCGTTCGTTGTTGGCGTGTGGCAGCACCGGACTCCAATAGACGAAGAATGGTTCATGCTGGTGGCGTCCGATAAACTTCAGGACCTCGTCCGTGATGAGATCGTCGGCAAACAGCACCGGGTCGTCAGTCACACTGCCGCCAAAATCTCCGACCGCTCGAGCCCGGTTGGGCAAGGGTAGGCGCTCTTCGTTTCGCCAGAGATGATCGGGGAAGTGATTGTGGGCATGGTAATGGTTGAGGTAGCCGAAGAAAGTTTCGAATCCCTTGCGCAGCGGCAGTCCGCTGGCGGCCGGTCCGGACTCGCCGAGACCCCACTTGCCAAACACGCCGTTGCGATAGCCCGCGGACTTGAGGAATTCGGCGACGGTGAGGTCCCCGCTGTGCAGGGCCAGTTTGGTGGGGTTGGTGGAGTTGCCCCGGATGCGCGTGCGGCCTTGGTGCAGACCGGTCATGAGCACGGACCGGGAAGGCGCACAAACGGTGGCGCCGGAGTAAAACTGGGTGAAGCGCATGCCCTCCGCCGCCATGCGGTCGAGGCGGGGAGTCTGGATAAGTTGCTGCCCGAAGCAGCCCAGTTCACCCCAACCGAGATCGTCTGCGAGGATAACAATCAGATTGGGCGGGCGCTGCGGTGCGGCATGGAGCACGGTGAAGGCCAGACAGGTGAACAGAGAGGAAATCAGTTTGAACTTCATGGGCAGGGTAGGGGAAGTGGTTCCACCATTAGGCGGCAGGTGGAAAATAATCAGATCATTCCGCATCGCACCGTAATCGGCGGAGGCGATCCATATCGTCTCACGGTCGGAATTTAAGGCCGGAAACGGTGGCCGGGTCGATTTCCAGTTCCAGATCGGTCATGCTCGTAACCAGGTTTCCAGCGATGCGAACATTTTCGAAAACGACATTGTCAATGCGCCCGGTCGGATGGTCACTGCTGATCACACTGGCTTGGCTGAACGGCCCTTCGGCGGAGATATTGCGCAGGACGATGTTTGAAAGCCGTCCCCACTCCTTGGCTCTGGCCCAGTTGGTTTTCTTGATCTGGAGCATGAGGAATCGAAAACGGGCGTTCTCGATGCGGATATTCTCAAAGAGGTAGTCGCGCAGGTGTGCCCTGCCGCCGTGGATGGAGTTAAAAATCGCGCGGTTATTGGCGTCCTGGTGATGGTCCACGGCGATGATATCGATGTCGCTGACCCGAAACCCGGCGTTGTCGGGATTCATGTTCCAGCTGAGCTGGAAGGGGGCTCCGTTCTCCATCTGCCAGATGACGCACCGGCGCACGACCATGCCGCTATGATAGAGCTTAAGGGCGTCATCATTGCAGCGCAGAAACGAGTCCTCGACCAGTCCGCGCGGTCCGATGCCGATCCCGTCGGTCCCGAACCACCAGCCCAGTAGCTTGACGTTGCGCACCACGCAGTCGGCACCCCGGAGCAGAATCTGGTAATGGGGCGATTCGACGATGGTGATGCCTTCGACGGTGACGCCGGTGCTGGCCTGGTCGGCCTCAATGGCATGTGGGACAGTGTAGGTGTCCGGCGGATTGCCGGGCAGATGTCCCCCGCGTAGAATGCCACGTCCGCGGATCATCACTCCCGGGGCGTTAGCCACCCTGATGCGGCCATGCACCACGGCGCCGGCTGCGATATAGACGGTTTGTCCAGCGCGAGGCTCAACGAATTGGTCGCCCAAGTGATGTTCACCCGGGCCGAAATATATTACGCTGCTGTCGTCCGTGGCCGGAAGATTGCTTTCAAGCGGATCGGCAAAAAGAAAAAGTGGATGCTTTGATTCGCCATTTATCTCCAGATAAAATTGCCCCGACTCGCGCAGCGTGAAATACGCCGCCCCTTCCCGGACCTCCACGGCAATATTTTTGCTGCTGGGCAAAATACGAGCCTGCTGAATCCGGCCGTCTGAGGCCGTCACCCTGAGCTTGACCGGAGAAGCGATGGAGAAGCTGGCCCAAGAGACTGCTTCGGCAAGATTGGAGTCGGGTTTCTGCGCTAGGGAGAGGTAGGTTTTAATTCGAGTAAAACTTTCCTCTGTCTCTATTTCAACTGAGTAGCCCAACATAGAGACAGGCCCGAACAGGGTGCCGAACAGGCCAGCAGCGAGGTGAAAGAGCAGTGACAGTCGCTGCGAAACATGAGGCATTATAGGATGTTAAACCGATGATAGCCCACAAAGCCATACGTGGGCTGTTTTATCGTCACTCAAATGCTAACTGTGAAGTCCCACCCATTCCAGATCAACGAGACGGTGGACGTCCAGTGGTTCACATGGATGGATTAGGTCTCCAGAAATTGCTCCCTGCAGCGAGGTGTGCTAAAGCCTCTTGCCTTCAGAAGGGCTGACCAACCTCAAGAAAGGTTTCAATCCGGTGCATTTGGGAACTGAGCGGCAAAGGAAAACGACTCGCCCCGCCTTGTGACGGGCTTTCATCGAGACACCTAACGAACAAATGCAGCAAACCGGCACGGTCTAGACGCAGAGCCTCTTGCGCCGGCTGTATGCATCAGGCATGTACTCTGAGTCATGGGATGGCTGACTGAATGAATCCTCTGGGCGTATTGTTTTTGAATACGAAGCGGAAATAACATTCCCGTTGACCTTTCGTTTATAATGGGGTCCAATGACTTACGTCGGTTCGATTCCGCCCCGCACCTCCAAATAGGAGCTACAGCGGCTTTTCTTCTTCGTCTGCCTCTGTCTTCAGCTCGTGGAGCGGGGGGACTTGGCGGAGGGACGGGGCCATCCAGGCGATCAGGGCGGTGACGGCGATGGTGCCGAGGCCGCCGACGCCGGCGGCGATCACGGGGCCGAAGAGGGCGGCCATCAGGCCGGCGCGGAGGGACGAAACCTCGTTGGAGGACCCGATGAAGAGCTGGTTCACGGCGGTCACGCGGCCGCGCAGGCTGTCGGGGGTCAGCAGTTGCACGAGCGTGTGGCGGACGACGACGCTGTAGTTGTCGAAACAGCCGCTAAGGAAGAGCGCGACGAGCGAGAGCCAGAACGTGGTGGAGACGCTAAAGAGCGTGAGCGCGGCGCCGAAGCCGGCGACGGACCAGAGCATGAGCAGGCCGGGGCGCTTCGCGGAGGCGCGGTGGGCGGTGAACATCGCCATCGCGATGGCGCCGGCGGCGGGGGCGGCGCGCAGCCAGCCGAGGCCGGCGGGGCCGACGTGGAGGATCTTGTCGGCGTAGATGGGCAGGAGCGCCGTGACGCCGCCAAGGATCACCGCGAAGAGGTCGAGCGACATGGCGGCGAGCACGTTGGGGTTGCGCCACATGAACTTCACGCCGGCGAACATGCCCGTGCGCGGCGGGGCGGGCTTGCGCTCGGTGGCGAGCGGGCGGACACCGGTAAGCATGACCACGAAGGTCGCCCCGGCGACCACATCGAGCACATAGACGGTCGAGTAGTTGGTGAAGGCGACAATCAGGCCGCCGAGGGCGGGGCCGAGCACGGTGGAGAGCTCGAAGGTGCTGGAGGTCCAGGTGATGGCGTTGCTGAGCGCGGACTGCGGCACGAGCGAGGGCACGAAGGAGCCGCGCGAGGGTCCGGCGAGCACGCGCAGGCAGGCCTGGACGAAGAGGATCAGGTAGGTGATCGGCAGCGCGGGGTTGTCGAAGCGGAGCGTGGCGGGGTCGGCGTGGCGCTCGAAGAGGAGGGCGATGCTGTGCAACAGGCCGTTGGCGTGTTCGAGAAGGCCGAAGCGCGGGATGGCGGCGTGGTAGTGCGTGACGGCGACGAGCAGCAGCGAGAGGACGGTCGAGATGGCCGTCGTCCGCATGATGATGAGCCGGCGGTCAATGCGGTCAGCTAGCGCGCCGGCGGGCAGCACGAGGGCGAAGAGCGGCACGACGTTGACCAGGCCGACGAGGCCGAGGGCCGTGGCGGAGTTGGTCCACTGGTAGATTTGCCAGGCGGCGGCGACGTTGAAGGCCTGCCGGCCGATGTTGGCGAGGAAGTTGCCGATCAGGTAACGGCGGTAGCCGGTGTGGCGCAGCGCGGCGTAGGGATCGTGGGCGCGCTCAGACATGACGGCGGCGTGACAATGTCTTTTTGTAGGGTCGCTGCTTGCGGCGAACTTCGGAGGTGAGGTCGGCGCAAGCGCCGACCCTACAGGGCCAGTTCCTGAAACAATCGCTCATCCCGCGAAGAAGGGATTGTTTTTCCGCTCCTGCTTGAGGGTCGTGAGCGGGCCGTGGCCGCAGGCGAAGACGGTGTCCTGCGGGAGCTTGAAGAGCTTGGTCTTGTTGTTGCGGAACTGGGCGTCGTAGGAGACGAGGCCGCCGCCCATCGAGCTGGCAAAGAGGGAATCGCCGACGATGGCGAGCGGCCAGGCGAGGCCGGTGACGTAGTAGCTGGTCTGGCCGGGCGAGTGGCCCCAGGTGGAGAGTGTCTTGATGGAGATATCGCCGAGATGGAAATGGGCGTTTTCCTGGAAGGTCTTGGCTCCGGCGATCGGGGCGGGCTCGAGTTCGCTGGCCCAAACCTCGGCGCCGGTGGCCGCGAGCCTGGGCAGGTCGGCGACGTGGTCGTCGTGCGTGTGCGTGAGGAAAACATAGCGCAGCCTGAGGCCCTCCGCTGCGATCGTGTCGAGGATGCCGGACGCATCGGCGCCGGTGTCGAACGCGGCGGCAAGCTTGGTCTTCTTGTCCCAGATGAGGTAGGCGTTGACCGTCATGTCTTCATGGACGGTGTTGAACATCGCGAAGCCGCGGGGGAACTGCGGCTGATCGGGATACCACTCCTTGCGGGCATGGGCGAGGAGACTGGTGCGGCCGAGGCCGAGGGCGGTGGCGATGGCGCGCAGGGGCTGTTCGCGGATCTCACCGGCCTTGACGGCCGTCAGCTCGGCGAGCGTGATCTTGGCCTTCTCGGCGAGCGCGGCGTCGGTGAGCTGCTGACCGCGCTGGGCCTTGTTGATGACGTCGGTGAAATTGTCCTCCAGGGGAATGCGTGGCATCCGGACAGCGAATCACGCCGGGGCGGCTTCGCAAGACCGGCGTTGGCGGGCAGCCAATCCGGGTGGAACCACTACTCGATTCCGCCAATGGCGAATACTCAGCCCAATCCTAGCAGTCAGGGGTCACCACGAAATACACTGAACACACGAAAAAGACATCCCCGGAGAGAAATCTGCATCTCCTGAATTCAGGTTTGGGTGTCCCCCATCGAAATAGGCAGTCTCCGGTCGAATTTCATCATTTCGTGTGATTCGTGTGTTTCGTGGTTAGTCAACTCTCACGCGGTGTCCGGCGGTGCGGAGGGCTTGGGTGGCGGCTTCGACTTTGTCCGCTTTCACGAGGATGTAGTCGGTGTTGAAGGTCGACAGGGCGAAGATGCTGATGCCGGCCTTGGCGAGCGGGTCGAGCAGGGAGGCGAGGATACCGGTCAGGGCAAAGTCGAGCGGACCCTCGACCTTGAAGGCGCGCCAGCCGACTTCCTGCTTCACGTCATTCGGGGCGAGACCTTCGACGCAGACGATGGAGAGTTCTTCGGCCGTGCGCGTGATCGAGATGAAACCGGTGGCGGTGACAACCCATGAAGGCAGCGGGGCGTCGGCGCGTAATTGGCAGACGGCCAGACGCTCTTTGGACAGGGAGAGATTCATGCGAGGCGGGGATTTTGGCGGCATGGGAGCCTGGCTCCAGCCCAAGGTGAAACCAAGCAGGAGGCAGGCGAACAGGAGTTTTTTCATCGCGAGTTCAGCGTTTTTCGGCGAACCAGACGGCGGTGGTGAGGAGGACGAGGCTGATAAAGAGGCGGGGGATGTCGGCGTATTCGCCGAAGAAGAGGAGCGAGACGGCGACCATGAGCGGGATCTTGGCGTTGTTCATCACGGCGAGCGTGCCGGTGCCGACCCGGGTGGCGCCGATGTTCCAGAGGAAGAAGCCCGCGCCCGAGGCCAGGGTGCCGAGATAAAGGAGCGTGTAGCCTTGCTTGGCCGTCAGGCTGAAGGCGGCGAAGTCCATTCGGGCGAGTGCGAAGGGCACGGTGAGCAGGACGGCGCCGGCGTAGAGCAGACCGAAGATGTCGCGGTCGCGGAGGGCGGGGTGCTGGGCGCGCAGGCGCTTGTAGCCGACCTGTCCGGCGGCGAAGGCGAGATTGGAGATCTGCACGAGGGCGAGCCCCCAGAGCGTGGGTTGCACAGCCTGGCCCTTGAAGGCGACGACCACCGTGCCGCCCACGGCGAGCAGGGCGGCGGCGAGGGCGCGGGCGCGGAACGTGCGGTCCAAGGCGTCGGTCAGCACAGTCACAAAGACTGGAGTGGTCAGCGTGAACAGCGCGACCTCATGGGCCTGTAGGTGGCGGAAACTTTCGATGTAGCCCAGATACATGACGCCGAACTGCACCGCGCCGAGGGCGATCAGCGAGGCGATTAGCCGGGGCGTCAGGCCCTTGAGGCGCAGGAAGGGCAGAAACACCAGCAGCGCGAGCCCCAGGCGTGCGGCGGCGACAAAGCTGCTGTCGAGCCCCGTGGTCAGCCCCTTGGTCAGGCCCGGAGAAAAGGCCCAGAGGAGGGAGACGAGGACGAGGTAGAGCATGGGCGGAAGCGGGAGACCGGAGACGGGAGGCTGGAGGCAGGGATTGGAGGTCAGCTGTCAGAAATCAGAGGACAGGAGGAGGAAAGCGGAGGGGCCCACGGAATACACGGAACGCTCGGAAGGGGGCTGCCACGCTGATCGAAATGAAGAATCTTTGACGCCGAGCTGGGAAGGTTTCGTATATTCCGTGTGATCCGTGGGCGCCTAAACTCTAAAGATCGCGCCGAGTTTCTTGCCGAGGAGGATGGTCATGCCGGCGATGGTGATGCCGAGGAAGGCCATGGCCCATACGCCGAGGGCGGAGGCGATGAACTTGCCGTCGCCGAGGAGCTGGAAGAGTTCGTAGATGGCCTTCGTAATCGGGTAATAGACCTGCTTCTGCGCGAGAATCAGCGAGTCTGACACCTCCAGCATCGCGAAGGAGAAGGCGAGCAGGCCGCCGGCGATGAGGTTGGCGATGATGAGCGGCAGCGTGATCTTGAAGACGGCCTTGAGCGGCGGGCAGCCGAGGTTCTGCGCGGCCTCCTCCAGCGTCTCGCTCGTCTGCTGGAAACCGGCGGCGGCCGAGCGCACGACGTAGGGCAGGCGTCGGATGGAGTAGGCGATGATGAGCAAAATGGTCGGGTCGGCGACCGGGTTGATGAAGGAGAAGAACTTTCCGTCCTGGCTCATCGCGAGGTAGCCGAAGGCCAGCACGAGGCCGGGCACGGCGAGCGGCATCATGGCGAGGAAGTCGAGGATCTGGCGTCCGCGGATTTTCGAGCGGACGATCACGTAGGCGAGGATGATGCCGAGCACGAGGTCGATGATCGTGGAGATGCTCGCGTATTTGAGGCTGTTGGCGATGGCCGGCACGGTGAGATCGTGGCCGAGCGCGATACGGAAATTATCCAGATTGAAATTCTTGGGCAGCACGGAGGCGTACCAGTCGTTGGAGAAGGCCACCATCACGACGCCGAGGTGCGGCAGGATGGCGACGAAGGTCACGCCCGCGAAAAGTGCGGTGCAGAACCAGGCGCGCAGGCCGGTCACTTCCTTGGGGCCGCCCGAGGAGGTGGCCTTGGCCATCATCGCGTAGGCGTCGCGGCCGAACAGGCCCTTGCCGATCGCGTAGAAGGCAACCGAGCTGAACAGCATCACGGCGACGAGCGCGTAGGGGAACGGGTTGCCGCCGATATCCTTCAGGCCGTAGAAAATCTGCACCGAGGTGACGCGCGCGTAGTCGAAGATGAGCGGCACGCCGAGGTCGGTGAACGACCAGATGAAGACGATGGTGCCGCCGGCGAAGAGGCCGGATTTGATGAGCGGCAGGGTGATTTTGAAAAACTTGCGCAGGCCGGTGCAGCCGAGATTTTCCGCCGCCTCCTCCATGGCCGGATCGACGTTGGCGAGCGCGGCGACGGCGTTGAGGTAGATGATCGGGTAGAGGCTGAAGGCCGTGACGATGGCGATGCCGAGAAACTGGTTGGCGCCGAGCCAGTCGAAGGTCCAGCCGGGGTCGCAGATCCCGACCTTGATGAGCAGGGCGTTGAGGGCGCCATATTGTCCGAGGATCTGCTTGATGCCGATGGCGCCGACGAAGGGCGGCAGGATCATCGGCACGAGGATGAGGGAGCCGAGAAAGCCCTTCAGCGGAAACAGAAACCGGTCGGTGACAAAGGCCAGCGGCAAGGCTATGAGCAGCGCAAAACTCGTGGTGGTGAGCGCGAGCAGGAAGGAGTTGGCCAGGCCGCCGAGGTAGATCGGGTCGCCGAGCAGCGACCACAGGTAGGCAAAGGTCAGCCGGCCGTCGGCGTCGATGAAGCCGCCCTTGAGGATCTGCAGGATGGGCCAGAGGAAGAACGCGCCGAAGAAGACGAGCGTGAGGGCGAAGACGATCCGCGCGAAATTGGGCGACATGCACCCGAGGAGATGGCCGCCCCCGCGCGGGGAGACAAGAGCGAAGGCGGGGGCGAGGTAGCGGCGCCAACGACGCGCGCACCAAGCCCGCCCACAACAGGAGGAATATCAAATCCTATCAAACTCACAAACCCCGTCATCCTGAACCAGGTGAAGGATCCAAGTTTATGTCCGCTGACGAGTATCGTGCCAGATCCTTCGCACGGCTCAGGATGACGCTAAAGACGTCCAATGACGATCACATGCAGGAATGTTCCGGTTAGGTTCTCAGTTTACGAGAGAACACAGGGAGAGGAGGCGTTGGCTACCGCGGGCGCTGCATGGAGTCGGGGTTTTCGCCGGCGCGGAGGGAGATGGCGGCGCCTTCGCGACCGAGGGCGAGGCATTCGAAGAGGTTGCGCACGCCCTGGCCGAGCAGGTCGTGGCCCAGGGCGTCGAGTTCCACCTGCTCGACGAACTTCCGGCCCAGAAGGGCGGCTTCGGTGCGCACCTGTTCTGCGACGGCGCGATTCGGGTTTTCGTCGCTGTCGTAGTAAGGCGCGAGTAGCTCGACGATCTCGGCCGCGGTGGTGGCGGCGGCGGTGTTGCCGCGTCCGTCGCGTTGGAGGTACGTCACCAGTCGGCGGGCGACGCGTCCGGCGTGCGGCAGGTTCAGGGGAACGTCGAAGAAAGGGGCGGATTCCACGCGGGCAAGGTTGCGGGCGGCGTGACGGTAGCCAATCCGGAAAACGACGGAGTGTTTCGGTGTGAAAGGCGGCAGAAATTACCGGTCGGGTCGGTGGTTGCGCCGACCTCATACGCGAGGTCGGCGCGAGCGGCGACCCTGCAGGAAAAGTCCAGAGGGTTATTGCCCCCGGCCGGTGCGGAGAGATTGGATCTCCACGGGATCCTCGTGCCGCGGCACAGCTGGAGCTGTGCCCTCCACTCGCGCTCAGGCCACGACTTCGATCTGGGCGGCGGCGCGTTTCTCGGCGTCGGCCATGAAATGGTTCTGCGCGGAGAAGTCGGTTTCGCCTTCCTTGCGGGCGGGCGCGACGTAGGTGCCGTCGGACTGGAGATCGCGGGCGTCCACGTTGTCGCGGAGTTCGGCCGGCAGGATCTCGTGGAGCACGCGGTCGCGCAGGGCGGGCGTGTTGATCGGGAAGAGGGCCTCGACGCGGCGGAAGAAATTGCGCGGCATCCAGTCGGAGCTGCCGGCGTAGAGCAGCGGTGCACCGGCGTTTTCAAAATAGAAGATGCGCGCATGCTCGAGGTAGCGGCCGACGAGGTTGCGCACGCGGATGTTCTCGCTGAGGCCCTTCACGCCGGGGAGGAGGCAGCAGGTGGCGCGGACGATGAGGTCAATCTGCACGCCGGCCTGGGAGGCGGCGTAGAGGTTGTCGATGGTGACCTTGTCCACGAGCTTGTTCATCTTGGCAATGATGCGCGCGGGCTTGCCGGCGGCGGCGTTGGCCGCCTCGTTGGCGATCAGTTCCTGGATGCGGGAGTGGAGGTTGAAAGGTGCGACGAGCAGGTGCTTGAACTCGGGCGAGCGGCCGAAGCCGGTGAGCGAGTTGAAGAGCTGCGCGACCTCGGCGGCGATCTCGGGGTTGCAGGTCAGCAGGCTGAGATCGGTGTAGAGGCGCGCGGTCTTCGGGTTGTAGTTGCCCGTGCCGAGGTGGACGTAGCGGCGCAGGCCGTCGGGCTCCTGCCGCACGACCATGCTGGTCTTGCAATGGGTCTTGTGGCCGACGAGGCCGAACACGACATGCACGCCGGCCTCCTCGAGCTCCTTGGCCCACTTGATATTGTTGGCTTCGTCGAAGCGGGCCTTGAGCTCGACGAGCGCGGTGACCTGCTTGCCGTTGCGCGAGGCCTCGATAAGGGCGCCGATGATCGGCGAGTCGCCGCTCGTGCGGTAAAGCGTCTGTTTGATGGCGAGCACGCCCGGATCACGCGCGGCCTGCTGGACGAATTCCACCACCGGGTTGAACGAATCGTAGGGGTGGTGGAGCAGGATGTCGCCTTCGTGGATCGAGGCGAAGATGCTCGGCGAGGCCTTGAGCAAGGGTGATTCGACCGGGGCAAAGACGGGGAACTTGAGGTCCGGCCGGTCCACGAGGTCGGACAGGCTCATCATGCGGACGAGGTTGAGCGGGCCCTTGAGGCGGAACACGCGTTCCTCGTCGAGCTGGAGGTTCTCGCAGAGCAGCTGGAAGACGGCGGCCGGGGCGTCGTCCTCGATTTCCAGGCGCACGGCGGCGCCGCGGCGGAGGTTGCGCAGCTCCTCCTCGATTTTCTTGAGCAGATTGTCGGCTTCCTCGTCGTCGATGTAGAGGTCGCTGTTGCGGGTGACGCGGAAGGCCTGGGCGCTGATGATGTGGTAGCCCGGGAAGAGGTCGCCGGCGCACAGCTTGATGATCTCGCTGAGGAAGACGAAGGTCTGCGGGCCGCGCTTGTCGGGCGTGATCTGCACGAGGCGCGGGAGGATGCGCGGCACGGGCAGGACGGCGGTGAGGCTTTCCTGCTCGGGTGTGTCGGGGTTGTCCACCGTCACGATGACGTTGAGCGTCTTGTTGGCGATCTGCGGGAAGGGGTGCGACTGGTCGATGGCCAGCGGCGTGAGGACGGGGTGGACCTGCTTGGCGAAGTATTCGTGCACCCAGGTGCGTTCCGCGGGGCTGAGCTGGCTGGCGGTCTTGAAGGTGATTTTTTCCTTCGCGAGGGCGGGCACGAGGAGGTCGTGCCAGCAGGCGTACTGGTCGTCCACGAGGCGGCGGATCTCGGTGAAGGCGCGCTTGAGCTGTTCGCGCGGGCTGAGGCCGTCGAGGCTGGCCTCCCCGCCGGTGGAGTCCTTTTGCTGGAGAAGGCCGGCGATGCGGATCTCGAAAAACTCGTCGAGGTTGGAGCTGACGATGGCGAGGAACTTGGTACGCTCGAGGAGCGGGTTGGCCTCGTTGCGGGCCTGCTCGAGCACGCGGCGGTTGAAGGCCAGCCAGCTGAGTTCGCGGTTGGCATAGACGACCTTGCTGCCGCCGGCCTTGGGCGTGATGGAGCGCCCGGTCTTGGCGGTGATCTTGGCGGAACGGGGTTTGCTGCGCGGAGTGGGAGGCATGGAGAAGGGCCGGAGGGCGATCCGGTAAGGAGGAAAACCTAGCCTAGCCGGTTTGGGAACCAACGCAAAAGCCGAGGGGCGACCGAGAATTAACATTCCCGACACAAATCACGGAATCCACCGGTGGATCGCCAGCGGCGTCTCGACATTGCCCGGGAATCGCCGCCATTTTTGCCGCATGGCCAAGGCGAAGCAGCGGCTGCCCAAGCGCGTCTATCAGGCCCGGGCCGACCGGCTCCGGGCGGACCTCCTGCAGCTTCAGCTCGAGCTCAAGCAGGTGCCCTTCAAGGTGCTGCTCATCCTGGCCGGACCGGAGGGCGCGGGGCGCGGCACCCTGCTCAACAAGCTGGCCGAGTGGCTCGACCCGCGGGGCGTGGAGACGTTTTCGTATCATCCGCCGACCGACAACGAACGGGCGCACCCGCAGCAGTGGCGGTTCTGGCGCAGTTTGCCGGGAATGGGCCGCATCGGCCTCTACGCCGGCTCGTGGTATACCGAAACCCTGCGCGAAGAGGCGCGCAACCGGCGTGCGCTGCGGCATGTGGCCGACGAGGCGGAGAGGATCAGGGATTATGAGGCGCTGCTCGCCGACGGCGGCACGCTCATCGTGAAAGTGTGGCTGCATCTTTCGAAGGAGGCCCAGGGCCGGCGCCTCCGCACGCTGCGCGCCGATCCGGCGACCGCCTGGCGCGTGACCGAGGAGGACTGGCATCACCACCGCATCTATGACCGGCTCGACAAGACCGCCCGGCTGATCCGCGAGAAAACCGACCGGCCCGGGGCCCGCTGGCATTTGATCGACGCCGAGGATGAGCGGGCGCGGGACCTGGCCGTCGGCCAGCTGCTGCTGAAGCGTTTCGCCGAGCAGAAGAAACGCCTCGCGCGGCTGCCCCGGGCCAAGGCGCCCAAGAAGCTGACCCCGCTGCGTCCGGCCGGGCTGCGCCGGCTCAACGCGCTGCCGCTCGACCAGGAGCTTTCCGAAAAAGATTACGGCAGCCTCCGCGAGAAATGGCTGGGGCGGCTGAACCGCGCCGTGCGCACCGCGCTCGGGGCGGACCGGTCCATTGTGCTGGTTTTCGAAGGCTGGGATGCGGCGGGCAAGGGCGGGGCGATCCGCCGCCTGACCAGCGCGATCGATCCCCGCGACTACAGCGTCATCCCCGTGGCCAAGCCCACGCCGGAGGAGAAGCACGCACATTACCTCTGGCGGTTCTGGCGCGACGTGCCGCGGAACGGCCGGCTCGCGATCTTCGACCGCTCCTGGTACGGCCGGGTGCTGGTGGAGCGGGTGGAGGGCTTTTGCCGCAAGGACGAGTGGCGCCGGGCCTACGGGGAGATCAACGATTTTGAACGCCAGTTGACCGAGCATGGGACGATCGTGCTGAAGTATTGGCTGCACGTGTCGCACGAGGAGCAGCTGCGCCGCTTCCGGGAACGCGAGACCACGCCGCACAAACGGCACAAGCTGAACGACGAAGACTGGCGCAACCGCCGCCAGCGTGCGGCCTACGAGATTGCCGTCGGCGACATGCTCGCACTGACGGACCGGCCGAACGCGCCGTGGCAACTGGTGCCGGCCGACAACAAACGGTTTGCCCGATTGGAAGTGCTGCGCTCGGCCAGTCGCGCGATCGAGGCGGCGATGAAGCTGTAACCGCGGTCCCGGCTCGCCGCCATCCCTGCAAAAAGAAACGGCGCTCATGGAGCGCCGTTGCAAAGTTTCTCAAGCCTCGACCAGAGTCAGATCCGGATCGAAGGCGACCGTCAGGCGGTAAACCTGCCCGGGGCGCATGATCAGCGGGTGATCGCGAACGAAGGTCTGCACGTAGTGCAGCTTGCCGAAGTTTGTCTTGTAAACCGGGTCGGCGGTGACGGTCTCCGTCTCGGCCCAGTTGGCGTGGAAGTCGTCCTTGAGCACCGAGCAGCGGTGCCCCTGCGCGCCGAGGGCGGGCGAGCTGCCCATACGGTAGCGGGAGTGCGGGGCGCCGATGACGAGAGACATGCGGAACTTGTCGAGCTGCACCTGGTTTTTGACCGTGTAGGCGAAGTCGCCGGTGATCTTGCTGCCGGTGAAGGTCCACTGGACCTTCACGCTGCCGATGCCGCGGGCGAGTTCTTCCTTGATGTTGATCAGCTCGGGCTGCTCATACCGGAAGTAGAACGAGTTCTTGAGGCCGAGACCGGTCACGCACTTCTGGCCGTAGAAGGCGGGCAGGGTGACGTGTTCGCCGAAGGTCAGCTCGGGGAGCATGATCGGCAGATAGACGTTGTTCGGCCAGTCGAAGACTCCGGGGCAGTGCGGGAACGCGAGGTTGTCGGCGGTGCAGTCGGTGCCGGAGCTGACGAGCGGGATCTGGACGTGCAGGCCGGACTCGGCGTCGCGGTAGAGGAAGAGGCCCTGCTCCTTGCGGTTGGACTTGTCGAAGATCACGAAGCGGCCGCTGGTGCGGGCCGGCTCGGCCTTGACGTTGTCGGGCATGGAGACGGTCTTCGCGAGACGCGACCACTGGCAGAGGTAGCGGGCGGCGTCGAAGTTCGCCATGCGCGTGGTGTGCGAAGCATAGGCGGTGCGCTCGTCGTCGCGGATGTCGAGAAATCCGTGCTCCTGGTCGAGGTAGGTGTGGAAGAAGTAGTAGAACAGCCGGCGCAGGATATCGAAATACTTGTTCTTCTGGTCGTCGGGAATCCAGCCGTCACGCAGCCCCTGCAGGATGAGGGTGATGCAGTGCATCTGGCCGTAGGCGCCGGCGGAGCGGCCGTAAGCCCAGCCGAGGCCGTCGGCGCGCACCATGTCGGGCATCATCTTGATGTATTTCTCGGCGTAGGTGCGGAGGGTGGGGAGCTTGCGCTCGCGGAGGGCGGAGTTGGCGTGGAGCTGGAGGGCCGAGCGCGTGAACGCGAGGGTCATCACGCCGTAGAGGTTGAAGTGGCCGCCGAAGCCCTTTTCCGCGTCGTCGAAGAAGCCGGAGGAGCTGGTCTGCTCGATGCGCTCGACCATGCGCTCGATGAGGCGCGAGGTTTCGTCCTTCTTGGAGAGGCCGAGGCTGTAGCGGCAGACGGCCTTGGCGATGTTGAAGGCCTGCCAGTAATTGTCGTAGTCGCTGCGGGTGAGCAGGAGCTTGTCGAGGCGCTCGCGGGTTTCCTCGACCAGGCGTTCCCAGACGGCGTTGCGCTCCTTGGAGGGGCCGAAGGACAGGAGGCCGAGGGCGGCGTAGGCGAGGCCGTTCTCGTGGGCGGGCTCGGTGAAGGCCTGGGCGGTGACGCAGCGGGCCGTCAGGTCGATGAGGTCGTAGCCCTTGAGGGTGGTCTCGCCGGTGGCGCGGTAGTATTCGCCGAGGGCGAAGGCGACGTGACCGGGTTCGTCGGAGCGGGAGGTCTCGGAGCCGACCGGCGTGACGGTGCCGTCGGCGTTGATGGAATCCAGGTTGTGGGCCAGCATTGAGCGGGCCATGTCGAGACATTGCTCGGAGAAACTATTCATGCGGAGAACGGGCAGGTTGGCGGTTGGAAAGGGGGACGGGCAAGGGCGAAGTTGGTTACTTTACGATGAGTTTGATGAACTCGGCGTTCGTCTTGGTCTTGCCCAGACGGGTAACCATGGTGTCGGTGGCTTCCTCGATCTTCTGCTGCACGAGGGCGCGGCGGAAGAAGTGGATGCCCTCAAGGGTCTTCGGGTCGCTGATCAGCAGCTCCTCCTTGCGGGTGCCGGAGGACTGGATGTTGACGGCGGGCCAGATGCGCATCTCGGCGGCCTTGCGGTCGAGGACGAGCTCCATGTTGCCGGTGCCCTTGAATTCCTGGAAGATGACGTCGTCCATGCGGGAGCCGGTTTCGACCAGGATGGAGGCGATGATGGTGAGGCTGCCGCCGTCCTCGGTGTTGCGCGCCGCGGCGAAGAGCTGGCGGGGCTTTTCGAGGGCGCGGACGTCCAAGCCGCCGGTGCCGGTGCGGCCGGAGTTCTTGGCGGTGTTGTGCGCGCGGGCGAGGCGGGTGAGGGAGTCGATGAGCAGGACCACGTCCTTGCCGGCCTCGACGAGGCGCTTGGCGCGCTCGATGCAGAGGTCGGAGATGCGGATGTGGTTTTCAACCGGGTCGTCGTTGGACGAGGCCCAGACCTCGGCAGGGACGCTGCGCTTGAAGTCGGTGACCTCCTCGGGGCGTTCGTCCACGAGCAGAATCATGACGTGGCACTCGGGATGGTTCTGGAGGACGCCGAGCGCGATGTCGCGGAGGTAGGTGGTCTTGCCGGTGCGGGGCGGGGCGACGATGAGTCCGCGGGTGCCCTTGCCGATCGGGGCGAAGAGGTCCATGACGCGGGTGGTCATGCGGCCGTCCTTCAGCTCGAGCTTGATCTGCTCCTCGGGCGTGATCGTGGTGAGGTTGGCGAATTCGGTCTTGCGGCGGCGCTCGTCGATGTCGAGGCCGTCCACCTTCTCGATGAAACGGATCTTCGGGTTGGGGAAGCGCGGGTCGGGCGTGGCCGTGGCCGTGATGATGCTGCCCTGCTGGAGGTGAAAGCGGCGGATGAGCTCGCGGGGCACAAAGGGGTCCGTGGGGCGGCGTTTGCCAAATTTGTTCAGATCCAACAACTGCCCGTTGCGGCTGTTGTCGATGTCGAGGATGCCTTCGACACGGATCGTGTTTTCCGGCTGCGCCGGAGCGGGGGAGGGAGCCTGCGCCTGGGCGGGAGCCGGAGCGGCGGGCGGGTTTTCTTTATCCATACAAAAAATCAAAAACGGGTGGAGTGGACACTGCGCGGGCTTGACCGTGCAATCCGTCGGGGGCATTGCTGAAAACGCTTAGCTTCAACCCCCAATAAAAACTTAGAGGAGAAACTTGTGACGGACCAAACGATTACCTCGGTGTCTCGCGAAAGCCGGATTTTCAAACCATCGGCTGAATTCAAGAACCAAGCAAACCTTGGCAGTTTCGCCACTTACCGTAGGCTCTACGCCGAGTCTGTCAACGCTCCAGAGAAATTTTGGGACAAACAGGCCAAGGAGCACCTCGTCTGGCGCAAGCCGTTCAAGAAGGTTCTCCAGTGGAAGCCGCCGCATGCCAAGTGGTTCCTGGGCGGAAAGTTAAACGTTTCCGAGAACTGCCTCGACCGCCACCTCGGCACGGCCCGCGAGAACAAGGCCGCGCTGATCTTCGAGGGTGAGCCGGGCGATGTCCGCACGATCACTTACCGTCAGCTCCACTTCCATGTGTGCCGCATGGCGCATTTCCTCGAGAACCTCGGCATCAAGTCCGGCGACCGCATCGCCATCTACATGCCGATGATCCCCGAGGCCGTCATCGCGATGCTCGCCTGCGCACGCATCGGTGCGGTGCACACCGTCGTGTTCGGCGGGTTCAGCCCCGAGGCGCTGAAGGACCGCATCAATGACTGTCAGGCCAAGCTCGTCATCACCGCCGACGGCGGTTGGCGCCGCGGCAAGGTCATCGAGCTGAAGACCAACGTGGACAAGGCCATCGCCGGCGCGCCCTGCGTGCACAGCGTCGTCGTCGTCAAACGCTGCGGCAATCCGGTCACGATGGTCGAGGGCCGCGACGTCTGGTGGAAGGAAGCCTGGGAAGGCGCGCCGAATTACCACGACGCAAAGGCCTTCGATTCCGAGCATCCGCTCTTCATTCTCTACACCTCCGGCTCCACCGGAAAACCCAAGGGCGTGCTCCACACCTCCGCCGGCTACCTGCTCGGCGCGAAGCTCAGCTCGCACTACGTTTTCGATCTCAAGGAAAACGACCGCTATTTCTGCTCGGCCGACATCGGTTGGATCACCGGCCACAGCTACGTCGTCTATGGCCTGCTCTCGAACGGCTCGACCGTCTTCCTCTACGAGGGGGCGCCGAACCAGCCGGAGCCGGACCGTTTCTGGCAGATGATCGACCGCCACGGCCTGACCATCCTCTATACGGCGCCGACCGCCATCCGCGCGTTCATGCGCTGGGGCGACAACTACGTGCTGCGTCACCGTCTCGACTCGCTGCGTCTGCTCGGCTCCGTCGGCGAGCCCATCAACCCCGAGGCCTGGATGTGGTATCACAAGATGATCGGCAAAAAGAAGTGCCCGATTGTGGACACCTGGTGGCAGACCGAAACCGGCTCGATCATGGTCACGCCGTTGCCCGGCGTGACGCCGACCAAGCCCGGCTCGGCCACGCTGCCGTTCTTCGGCGTGAAGCCGATGGTCGTGGACTCCGACGGCAACGAGGTGCCGCGCAACTCCGGCGGCAAGTTCGTGCTTACGCAGCCCTGGCCGTCGATGCTCCGCACGCTCTGGGGCGACGACGAGCGCTTCAAGAAGGCCTACTTCTCCGAGTTCCCGAAGCACCCGCACTACTACTTCACCGGCGACGGCGCCCGGCAGGACAAGGACGGCTACTTCTGGGTCATCGGCCGCATCGACGACGTGCTGAATGTCTCCGGTCACCGCATCGGCACCGCCGAGGTGGAGAGCGCGCTCGTCTCGCACCCGGCCGTCGCCGAGGCCGCCGCGGTGGGCCGCCCCGATGAACTCAAGGGCCAGTCGCTCGTGGTCTTCGTGACCCTCAAGTCCGGCCAGGCCGCCAGCGAGGAGCTCAAGGAGGTCCTGCGCGCCCACGTCGGCAAGGAGATCGGTTCACTCGCGAAGCCCGACCAAGTGCGCTTCGCCGCCGGTCTGCCCAAGACCCGTTCCGGAAAAATCATGCGTCGCCTCCTCAAGGAGCTGGCCACCTCCGGTTCGGTCAAGGGCGACACCACCACGCTCGAGGACTTCTCCGTCATCGCTGCGCTGCAGAGCGAAGAATAACCCTTACCTCGGAAGCCGGCGCGGGCCCGCCGGCTTCCTTTCCGCTCCCCCAGGCCCATGTCCCTGTCCGCCCAGCTTCGCCCGGCCCGCTCCCGCGGAGCGTTCACGTTGCTGGAGCTGCTGGTGGTAATCGGCCTGATCGCGATTCTTACGGGCTTGGTGCTCGGGGCGGGCCGGCGGGCCTCGGATGCCGGCAAGGCAAGCCGGGCACGGGCGGAGTTGACCGCGCTCGCCGCTGCGCTCGATGCCTACCGCCTCGCCCATGGTGACTACCCGCGCACGGATGAACCCGCACGGCTGCTTCAGGCCCTCATCGGGAAGCGCGGACCGGATCATCAGGTAATCACGAGTCGCGCTTTTGTCGAAGTCGCGCGACTTCAGACCGCAGACGCGCGTGACCCTTTCACCGATGATTCGGCCGTGCTGCTTGATCCGTGGGGCCGGCCTTATCGCTACGCCTACAAATCGCAGGCTCCGTGGACCAACTCAGCGCCTGTGCTCCATTCAGCCGGGCCCGATGGAACGGACACCACGTCACTCACGGCCGGTGGATTTCCTGACCGCAGCGCGTCGGGCAACGCCGACAATCTTTACGCCGATCAACCATGAGAACCCGCGGCCATGCTGCATTCACGCTGCTCGAGTTGCTGGCGGTCATCGCACTCATCGGCCTGCTGGCGGCCTTGATCTTCCCGGCGTTCGGCGCCGCCCGGCGTTCGGCGGGCAAGGCCAAGACGAAGGTGCAGTTCGCGCAATGGACGGCGGCAATCGAGTCGTTCCGCGCCGAGTATGGCTACTATCCGGCGTTTGACGCGAGCGGGCTGGTGAACGGCGGTGTCACGCCGACCGACCACCTGTTTCACGACCTGCTGGCCGCGCGAAAGCGCGATGGCTCGGCGCTGGCACCCACGGACGCAGCGGCGCAGCAAAATCGAAAACTCCTCGCGCTGCACCTCTTCGGCGAGGGCGAACTGGATGCGGCGGGGTTGGTCCGCGACGCTTTTGAAAACACGGCGCTGGCCGTGCTGACCGACCGCGACCTCGACGGCGTGATCAAGGAAGGCACCGATTTCACCACGCTACCGGCGGTCGGCGGACTGACCCCGGGCGCCGCGGATTTTCCCCCGACCGGCATCCGGGCCGGCGTGATATTCTACGCGCCCGTCCCAGGGGACACGGCGGCGAACCCCGGGTTTATCTTCAGCTGGAAATGAAAACGAGGAGGCGCGCATTCTCCCTGCTGGAATTGCTCGTGGTCATCGGGCTCGTGGCGGGTTTGACGTTCCTGTTTGCCGGCGGGCTCGCGGGCGGGGGCAGGGCGGCGGTGATGCACTCGGCGCAGGCCACGTTGGCCAATCTCATGACGGCCGCCCGCAGCAAGGCACCGGCGCTGAACCGGAAGGTGCGCTTGCTTGTCCACGTCGATCCCGCGCAGCCGGAGCGATATCTCCGGCTGTTGGTGCTGCAGGTCGGCCGACAGAGCGGGGCGAGCCCGACCGAATGGGATACCGTGCAGCGCGTGAGCTTGCCGCCGGGCGTCTGTGTGGTGCCGGCCGCTTTAACCGGTCTGGTGGCGGATGAGGCCGAGTGGAAACGTGTCTCCAATCCTGATGCGGACTTGGTTTCGGATTTGTTCACCAACCAGGCGTTGACCTATGCGCTCGAGGGTGACGATACGGCCCAAACCTGGCTCGGCGTCGCCTTCACGCCCAACGGCACACTTGCCGCGCTCGTGACGGGCCCACCGCCTAAAGGGTATGTCGTGCTGGCGCAGGTGCAGGTGCGTCCGCCCGGCAGCTATGGCCCGGGCGAACCGCCGTTGCGGCTGGTGGATCCGTCCGGTGTCCGGGGCCTGGTGCTGAGCGCTTACGGGGTGCCGGCGCCGTTGAACGATCGCAACGCCTTCTGATGAGTGGTCGCTGTCATCGCCGGGCATTTTCTCTCGTCGAGGTGATCATGGCCACGGGGATTTTCGCCGCTTCAGTCACGGTCGTTATCGCCCTGCTGCCGGCGCTGGCGCGCCAGGGCGGGGAGTCGGTTGAGTCGCTCGCGGCGCAACGGGTGCCGGACCTGCTGCGGCATGAACTCAACCGGCTGGGCGTGGCGGGGGTGGATGCCCTGGCCGGACAGATTCCGGTCATGCCGGCGGCATTGGCGGATGGCTTCGTCCTGGTCGCGGATCGGGAGGTGGTCCGCCTGCACGCGCGTGATTACCTGCCGCCCGCGGCCGGCCTGCTCGCGACCGACGAGCAATTTTTCCTCGTCGAGTGCTGGCGGTTTCCCGGCGAGCCGCTGCGCTTCGATTCGGCCAAAGGCTTCATGGCGCTCATGGTCCGGGTGTCATGGCCACACCGCCTGCCGGGAGCGGGCACGCCCGTCGCGACCGAGGCGCGGCAGGAGTTTCTTTTCACCGTGGCGATCAACCGATGAGAACCACGGCCAAAACGGACGCGTTTACGCTGCTGGAACTGCTCGTGGCCGTGGCCATCACGCTGGTGATTGCCGGCCTCATGCTGACGGTCACCACCCAGGTGCTGGGTCTCTGGCAGCGCACCCAGGGAGCGCACTCCCAGGCGGCCTCGGCGCGGCAGGTGTTCGACCTGATCGGGCGCGACCTGCAGGCGGCGCTGCACCGGCGCGATGCCCGCTGTTGGCTCGCGCTGGACATCCTCGATGCCAAAACCTCATTGGCGAATCATGGCTGGCTGCTCGATGCCGCGCTCCCAAAACCGGCCAGCGGCGGCAGTCTGCGCCCGCTGCCGGATGCCGATGCGAATGGCGTGCACCGGCTCCGGGATGCGCGGTTTGGACTTTCCGGAGCGTGGCTGCGCTTGGTCACGACCAATGTCGAATCCGGCGGCAGTCTGCCGGCGGTCGTGGCGTATCAGGTGGCGCGCCGGCCGGTGTCCGGCGACCCGGTCGCGACCAATTTGGCCCCCGTGCGCTATTCGCTCTATCGCTCGGTGGTGAGCCCGGAAGAGACCTTTGACCATGGCTACGACGTGATGGCGACAACCTATGGCAGTACGAGCAACACGCCGACCAGCGCGCTCTCCACCGCCTATCGGCAGCCACGCAACGTGACGAACCCCAGCCACGCGAATCTCCTCGCGAGCAACGTCGTGGATTTCGGCTGCTGGCTTTACCGGCGTGACAGCGCGGGCGAACTGGTGCGGATCTATCCGGGTGCGACTGGCGATGTCTCGCATCACGCGGTGGGGCAGAGCACGACGGATGACTCGCGGTTTCCCGCGGTGGTTGATGTCATGCTGCGGGTGCTCAGCGAAAGCGGTGCCTCCTTGCTGGAGGCGATCGAAAGCGGCCGGGTGACGCGTCCGTCCGAGCATGCCAGTGACGCCGCCTGGTGGTGGGCGGTGGTGGAAGCCCACTCGACCGTCTTTACGCGCAGGATCGAGATCCAAGGAGCGGCGCCATGAGAACTGTGAGCCGCGGCTTCGCCCTCGTCCTCACGGTTGTGTTGCTCGCGTTGCTCGTGCTCGCGCTGCTGGCGCTCAGCGCCCTGAGCCGCGTCAGCGCGGACATCACGGCCACCGCGGCTTATCAGACGCAGGCGCGGCAGAATGCCCTGCTCGGGCTGCGCGTCGCACTCGGGGAACTGCAGCAATACGCCGGGGATGACGAGGCGGTCACCGGCATGGCCGGCCTCACCGGCGTGCCCCCCGGTGCGGGCAATCCGTCGCGGCATTGGTGCGGCGTCTGGAACGCCAGCGGCCAGTTTGTCCGGTGGCTCGCCTCGGGGGCGGACGGCGCGATGATCCCCGTGTTGAACGGAAGTGACTCGGTCGCATTGCTGGCGACCGGTGCATTGGGGGCCGACGGCACCGACAAGGAGCATGTGCGCGTTCTGCTGGTGCCCATGATGACCAGCACCAGCAGCGGCGCCACCCAGCGCCACGGCGGCTACGCCTGGTGGGTGGGCGACGAGGGCGTGAAACTCAGCGCCGTGGTGCCCGACGCCGAGGCGCCGGTGCCGGGTCAAAAGCACGCGCTCGACGAACTGATTGCCTCACTCTCACCCACGGCTCCGAATCTCGACCGGGTCGAGGCTTACGCGCAAATTGCCCTCGTGCCCGCGTCACCGCTCACCCCCGGGCAGTTGCAAAGCAGCCTGCATGCGCTCACCTGCACGCATCGCGGCTTGCTGGCGGGAGTTGCCCAGGCGGGCCGGTTGAACGTCAACTCCACCTCCGCCCGCTATTGGCGCGGCGTCGGCGCGACCTACAACCGCCTGCAACCGGCCGATCCGATCAACCTAAGTCTGACGACCTTTGCGAACCGCATCCGCGATAACTTTGCGGCGACCGTGGCGGCGGGGAAGGAGGCGGGCGGTCCGTTTGTAAGCGCGGCGGCGTTTTTCGACAGCCCGTTGCTGGCGACAGCCCTGCAGGACAGCGGCGTGACGCCGTTGGAATTTCGCGACGTCATGCTGCCTTGGCTGTCCGGGCGGTCGGATACATTTCGCATTCGCGCCTACGGCGAGTCGGCCAACCCGGCTGAGGCCACGAAAGTCGAGTCCAGCGCCTGGTGTGAGGCGATCGTGCAGAGGCGGCCGGACGCGTTGCCCGGTTTTGGCAACCGTTTCGCCATCGTCTATTTTCGCTGGTTGGGGCCGGAAGATATCTGAACCGGCGTGAAATCGCACACGGTTTGGCAATATCATCCGTAGCTGCGCCAATTTATGCGCAGTGCGAAGGCGGGCCTTCGGCTAGGCTGGCGACCATCCCATCCGGCCATGCCTGCCACCCCGCAACTGTTTAGCCCCACCTGCCACCCGTTCGCGATCGTACCGGATAGCCAACCGAAGGGCCGGTGGGGACAGATTCTCAACGCACTTCTCGATCGCGTCGCGGATGAAGGCTACGAGGATGAGCAGGGTTTCCATTTTTGCGCCGACCGCGCGCACGTCGAGGCCGCGCGCATGGTTGAGCCGGTCTGCCAAGGCGAGCACATCTAGCCCAAGGAGAACGGCGGGGCGGCGGCAGAAAAATCTTGTGGATTTCCGGCGAAAACTGTGACTTCTTGCGCGTCCCTTTCGCCAGGGTAGCTCAGCCCCGACTTGTCGGGGTTGATGGTAGAGCAGCCCCGACTCTCGTCGGGGTTGGTCGCCGTCAGAGCCACTCGGCTGCGGGAACCCTCGCCAGGGTAGCTCAGTGGTAGAGCAGAGGACTCATAAGCCTTTGGTCGCGAGTTCAATCCTCGCCCCTGGCACCAATTTCTTGGTTTATACTGTTTACGTTCTCCGAGGTGCTTCAGGCCGGCACTACATCGGCCAGACCTCGGATTTGAGCGCCCGTCTGGCTCAGCACCGCGCTGGCCACACGCACACGACAAAGCGAATGGGTGGCACAATCGAACTAATCGCGAGCCGCGAGTTTGCCAGCCGAACGCAAGCAGTCGCTGTTGAGCGGATGCTTAAGGCATGGAAGAACCCGCTCAAGGCCATCGCCTACCTTCATGGGGGGCT
The DNA here is from genome assembly GCF_004118375.1 of Oleiharenicola lentus. Lineage (NCBI taxonomy): Bacteria > Pseudomonadati > Verrucomicrobiota > Opitutia > Opitutales > Opitutaceae > Oleiharenicola > Oleiharenicola lentus. Next base: position 2,568,331 of record NZ_SDHX01000001.1, on the reverse strand, counting down.
CGGAGCTTAGAGCAGCCCCGACCAGAGTGCGGGGCAAGCCCCGACTCCTGTCGGGGTTGGTCGCGAGTTCAATCCTCGCCCCTGGCACCAGTTTAAGCCGCTGTCATTGACAGCGGCTTTTTGTTTTACCGCGCGCTCTTCCGTGTGCATCCGTTTCATCCGTGGCTAAAAACTCATACGACTTGGTGGTGTTGGCGGCGGGCATGGGCAGCCGGTTTGGCGGGGTGAAGCAGGTGCAGCCCGTCGGGCCGCACGGCGAACTCATCATCGAATACTCCGCCTTCGACGCCCTGCGCGCGGGTTTCGGACGGCTCGTGCTCGTGATCCGCAAGGACATCGAAAAGGACTTCCGTGACACCATCGGACGCCGCCTGGAAGCGCGGATGGACGTGCAGTATGTGTTTCAGGAGATGGATACGCTGCCGGCGGACTGGGCCGGACGCGGTCAAGCCGCGCCCCTGCAGGTGGGGAACCGAACCAAGCCCTGGGGCACGGCGCATGCGGCGCTCGTGGCGCAGCCGGCGGTGCGCGGGCCGTTTGCCGTGATCAATGCCGATGATTTCTACGGAGCCTCGGCCTACCGCACGCTGGCGGCGCACTTCGCGGCTTCGACCGATTACGCGATGGTCGGTTATCCGCTGAGCCAGACGTTGTCGGAACACGGGACGGTGAGCCGCGGCCTCTGCGCGACCGATGCCGCGGGACGCCTCACGGCCATCACCGAAATAACGAAAATTGAAAAGACCGTCACGGGCGCGCGCTACACCGACGCCACGGGGCAGACGCAGCAGCTGACCGGTGCGGAGATCGTCTCGATGAATTTTTGGGGATTCACGCCGGCGGTCTTCCCGCAGCTGGAGGCGGCGTTCGCGGCATTTTTGGCGTCGCGCGGCCAAGACCCGAAGGCGGAGATCTACCTGCCCACCACGCTCAGCGACCTGAACGCGCGCGGCGAGGCCCGCATCGCGTTGCACCGCTCGGAAGACGCGTGGTTCGGCCTGACCTACAAGGAGGACCTGGCTTCCGCGCAGGCGGCGATCCGTGCGCTCGTGGCTGCGGGAAAGTATCCGGCGCCGTTGTGGAAGTAGGGCAGGTCACCACCAAACACACAGAAAGGGCGGAAGGGTACGGAGGACCGGTCCCGGTTTTTCGCACGTGCCAATAGGATCATGGTCCCAAGCCGAAAGCGTGCAGTTGAATCCGGGTCAGCGCAATTGCGTGCACTCGGGGGTTGAGGCGGGCAAGCGAGCTGACCACACAACCTCGCCCGGGTTTACCCCAAATCCTTCAGCAGCTCCCGCAGTTCCCGTTCGGGGTCCTCGTGGTTTTGCTCCACGGCGAGTTTCAGCGCGTCTTCGAGCCAGGGCTTGGCCGCGGTGCGGCGGTTGAGGCCGACAAGGGCTTTGCCGAGGAGGATGCGCGGCATCATCCAGTCGGCCTTTTTTCGGGCGCAGGACTCGAGGTGTTCAACCGCCTCCGCGGCGCGGTTCTCAGCGAGCAGCGCCTGGGCCAGGCTGAAGCGGAACAGTTCGTTGTCCGGCTGCTTCGCCACCAGTGCGGCGAACTGCTGGGAACGTGACATCTCAGTCGAAGAACAGCGCCACCCCGGTCGAGTTGTCGAGGCCACCGCGCTCGTTGGCGCGGTCGATGAGCGCCTTGACGGCATGCTCAGGAGAGGCCGACTCGGTCATGACCTTGGCAATTTCCGGCTGCGAGACGAAGCGGGTGATGCCATCGCTGCAAATCAGGTAACGGTCGTGCGGCAGCACCGTGTGCGAGAAATAATCGCCCTCAATCGGCGGCGGCTGCCCGATGCAGCGGGTGAGCGCGTTGCGGTTTTCCATCAGCAGGGCCAGGGGCTCGCCGCGGGCGGCGCGCTGCTTGAGTTCCGTCTCGATGGTGTGGTCGGTGGTGAGCTGTTCGAGGGACTTGGAACGCAGCCGCAGGGCGGTGGAGTCGCCGACGTGGCCGAAGTGCAGCTTGACGCCCGTGACGTGAACAAAAGTGAGCGTCGAACCGATGCCGAACTGCGGGCTCAGCACGCGGCCGAGCTTGAACACCTGGTCGTTGATTTCGGTGATGATTCGCTCGTAGTTCAGCTTCTGGCCCACGGCGTGTTCGCTGACGATCTTCTGCAAGGTGCTAACAGTCAGCTGGCTGGCCTGCCCGCCGGAAGGGAGCCCGCCGATACCGTCGGCGACCGCGTAGATGCCCAGCTTGTCGTTGCAGAGGAAGCTGTCCTCGTTTTCGGGGCGGGCGCGACCGACGTCGGTGTGGGCAAAAGTGCTGAGCTTCATTTAAGAGGTGCGATGACTAGTGGCAGCTTTTGGCTCAAGGGAAAGGCCGAAAAACACGCTCCCGATTTTCCCGGCTCATGCGCTCGTAAGCAGTGGTCGGCAGGCTGGCGAGGAACTCCCGGCCGTAGGTCTTGGCGAGAACCCGGGTGTCAAGAATCGTGACCAACCCGCGGTCGGTTTTGCTCCGAATGAGGCGCCCCACGCCCTGACGGAACTTGATGAGCGCGTCGGGCAGGGTCAGCTCGTTGAACGGGTTGCCGCCGGCGTCGCGGATGTGTTCGCACTTGGCCTCGGTGATGGGGTGGGTCGGCGGATCGAAGGGCAGGCGGGTGATGATGACCTGGGACAGTGCCGTGCCGGGCACGTCCACGCCGGTCCAGAAGCTGTCGGTGCCGAACAGCACCGCGTTGCCCAGGGTGCGCATCTGGTGCGCGAGCTCGGTGCGGGAGAGCTCGGCGCCCTGCATAAGGAAGGGACGCCCCGCCTGCCGCCATTCCGGTTCCAGCGTGGTGGCCACGGCGCGCATGTCGGTGTAGCTGGTGAAGAGCACGAGCGAGCCGCCTTTGACCTGGCCGGTGCAGAACCGGATGTAGTCGGTCAGCGTTTCGAGGGCGAGGCGGGCTTCGTTGGGCGAGGGCAGCGGCACATCCGTCGCGACGAAGACGCGCATGTGGCGCTCATAGTCGAAGGGCGACTTGACGGCGACCGCCTCGGCCTGTTCGGCGCCGATCCGTGCCGCGAACGGCTCGATGCTGCCGCCCATGGCGAGCGTGGCGCTGGTGCAGACGACGCTCGTCTGGCAGCCGAAGAGGTGTTTGCGCAGTTCCGGAGCGACGTCGATCGGCGCACTCCGCAGGGTGACGATGGTCTGTTTGCGGCCGCTGCGCTCCGTCCAATAGACGTGGCCCTTGTCGCCGAGGGTGAGCCACTCCATGAGGCCGGCCTGCAGGCCCTTGATCCGCTGCTTCTGCTCAAGCAGCTCCTCGCTCTCGCGGCTGTCGGGCGCGGCCTTGTCGGCGAGCTTGGCCAGCACGCGTTCGAGCGCGCCGAGCGGCCCCTGCAGCACCGGTTCCGCCACCCCGGCTTCGCGGATGCGCACGATGGCACGCTGGTCCAGCACGCGCGCGGCAAGGAAGTCGAAGAATTGTTTCGCCGCGTCGAGCGCGTCCACGACGAGCTGCTGGGCCTCGGGGCCGCCGAGTTTGCGGAGCACGCCGCGCTTGGTCTTGGGGTTGAAGAGGTGTTTGAGTGCGCGGTCCACGCCGTAGCTGCTGAGAGAGAGGCCGAAGTTGTCGGTCGCGACCTCGGGCACGGTGTGCGCCTCGTCGAGCACGAGAAAATCGTCGGGAAACAGCACGCCGCGGGCCTCGCGCTGCGCGCCCTGGGCCTGGGCTCCGCCGGCGTTGATGAGGGCGAAGAGCAGGGCATGGTTGACGATGATGACGTGCGCCTGCCGCAGCCGGGCACGGGCGCGTTGGTAGTGGCATTTTTCGCAATCACAGTGCTTGCGCGAGCAAGCGGAGGAGTCGGCGTTGACGGCTTCCCAGACCTCGGGCCGCGGCGGCGGCTTCAGCTCGTGCCGCAGTCCGGTGACCGTGGTCTCGGCCCAGCTGGCGATGCGCTGGAGTTCCTCGTAGTCGGCGTCGGCAAAAAGGCTGGCGCGGTCGGCGAGCGCGTGGCTCAGGCGGGTGGGGCAGAGGTAGTTGGATTTACCCACGAGCACGGCCGAGCGGAAACCCGCATAGGGCGCACCCGCGGGAGCGGTCTTGAAGATGCGGCGGCAGAGCGGCAGATCCTTCTGCTCGATCTGTTCCTGCAGGGAAATGGTGTGCGTCGAGACGATGAGCTTCCGGCTCTGGTCCACGGCGTGAATGAGTCCCGGAATCAAGTAGGCGAGACTCTTGCCGACGCCGGTGCCCGCCTCGAACAGGAGCGGCGTGTCGTCGGTGAACGCGCCGGCCACCGCGCGCGCCATCTGCTCCTGCTCGGGCCGGTGCTCCAGCTTCAGGGCGTCGCACAGCGTGCCGGTCTCGGCGAAAATCCCGCGCGTGAGTTCCGGCAGGCGGGACGGCTTGGCGCCGGCGGCCGGTCCGGCCTCATCATGCAATCCAATCATCGTCGTTCACTGAGCTTATTAAGCCGGCACGGTGCAATTGATATTTGCGAGACCCGGTGCCGGCGGCATCCTGACGGCATGGGCAAATCGGAAAAGGGGAGAGGCAACTGGACCGAAGAGCTCGTGCGTTTTCTCTGCGAGCAGCCGGGCATCGGCGCCGTGCGCCTCGATCCCTCGGCGCACCGGATTGCGGTGGCAACGCTCGGCCAGGTGAATCTGGCCGACCTCGAGCAGAAACTGGCCGCAACCATATCGGCGGTGGAGGCGCGCTTTGCCGACCAACCGGCGCGGCTCGCGGCGGCTGGCTTCACCCTGCGCAAGGACGGGGCCGCGGTGGTCATCGGCCGCAACATGGGCGCGACCGCGGAAAGCCTCTGGCTCTGGCGCGAGATGGAGTGGCCCGAGATCAAGGCCGAGCCAGCGCCCGAGGATCAGGAGTGGCGCACGCTGGCCGTGCTTGCCGCGATCTGCGGTGGCGCGGGCATCGCCGGGTTGCTGGCGGACTTCCTCGTGCCCGGGCAGCCGTGGCTGGCGCGGGCGTTTTACCTCGTCGGCTTGGTTGCCGGTGCGTGGGACGCGGCGATCGATTCGTGGGAGAATCTCAAGAAGCGCGAGATCGACATCCATTTTCTCATGCTCGCGGTGGCGGCCGGCGCCATGGTCATCGGCGCCTGGGGCGAGGCGGTGCTGTTGCTTTTCCTCTTCTCCGCCTCCGGGGCGATGGAGGAATACGCGCTCGATCGCACGCAGCGCGAGGTCAGCTCGCTGCTGAAAAGCGCCCCGAAACGGGCGACGGTGCTCGACGCCGCCGGCCACGAGCACGAGGTGGCGGTCGAGGAACTCCAAGTCGGCCAGCGCGTGCGGGTGCGGCCGGGCGGGGCGTTTCCGGCTGACGGCCTGGTGGTGCACGGCAAGAGCGCGAGCGACGAGGCCAACCTCACCGGTGAGGCGACCCCGGTGGAGAAGGGGGTGGGCGACCAGGTCTTCAGCGGCACGCTCAACCTCTGGGGCGCGGTGGACTTCGAGGTCATCCGTCTGCCCGGGGAGAGCACCCTGCAGAAGATCATCCGGCTCATCCAGACGGCGCAGAAACTGAAGGCGCCGAGCGAGCGGTTCACGGACAAGTTCGGCACCGGCTACACTTACGCCGTCATCGGCGGATCGTTTGCCATGTTCCTGCTGTGGTGGCTGGGCTTGGGGCTGCCGGCCTTTGCCAACACGGGGGAAACGCGCTCGGCCTTCTACCGCGCCATGACGCTCATGGTGGTCGCGAGTCCCTGTGCGCTGGTGTTGTCCATTCCTTCGGCCATCCTTGCCGCCATCGCCTGGGGTGCGAAGCACGGCGTATTGTTCCGGGGCGGCGCAGCCATCGAGAAGCTCGCCGACGTGAACATCGTCGCGCTCGACAAGACCGGCACGCTTACAACGGGCGAACTCGTGGTGACCGGTTACGAGAGTTTTCCGCCCGGCCGGGAAACCGAGGTCATGGAGCTGGCCTACGCGTTGGAGAGCAAATCCGAGCATCCCCTCGCGCGCGCCATCGTGCGCGATGCCAAGGCCCGCGGCGTGCGCCTGATCGAACTGGCGGACTTCAGGAACATCGTGGGACAGGGCGTGCGCGGTCGCCACGGCGACACCCAGGCCCTGCTCGGGCGACGCGAACTGCTGGAAGCGGGCCCGCTGGCCGGCTGGGCGGGACAACTGCCGCCGGCGCCGGCCGACCTCGCCGAGGTCTGGGTTGTTGGCAAGGACGTGCTCGGTCGCGTCCTCTTGCGGGACCAGATCCGCGCTGAGTCGAAGGGCGTGCTGGCCAAGCTCAAGGCACTCGGGATGCGCACAGTCATGCTGACCGGTGACCGCCGTCAGGCAGCCGAAGCCGTGGCCCGGGAACTCGGTCTCGACGAGGTTCGGGCGCACCTGACTCCGGAACAAAAGGTCGCCGCCATCCAGGAGCTCCGCCAATCCGGCGGCCGCGTGGCCATGGTGGGGGATGGGGTGAACGATGCCCCGAGCCTGGCCGCCGCCGACGTGAGCGTGGCCATGGGCGCCCGCGGCAGCGACGCGGCCTTGGAGCAGGCCGAGGTCATCCTGATGCACGACCGGATCGAGAACTTTCTGGCCGCCAAACGGTTGAGCAGCCGGGCGCAGGCGGTTATCCGGCAAAATCTGACCATTTCGCTCGGGGTTGTGATCATCATGGTGATCGCGACCGCTTTCGGGGCGGTGCCGCTCGCTGTGGGTGTGGCGGCGCACGAGGGCAGCACGCTGATCGTGTGCCTCAACTCCCTGCGCCTGCTTTTCGGCAGCAACAAATAGTCCGTCGCGCGGAACCTCGGCTTGCCTGTATGCGTCGTATAGGCGAACGTGTCCGCACGACGGGCCGCTTTCATCCCATGAATCAACGTCGTCTTCTCTTCCTTTCGTGCAGCGTTGTTGCGCTGACACTGGCCGGGTGCCGCTTCCCGTCTTCGACGCAGACTTTGCCCCAGTCCCAAGTCGGCCAGATGCAGAAACGCGCCGTTGCGACGGTCATCAAGGTCAAGCCGGTGGTCATAGACGGGCAGAAGACCAATCTCGGCCAATATGGCGGCGCCGTCATCGGCGGAGCCGCGGCCATCCCCAGCGGGGGCGGTATCAGCGGACGCGGGGACGCCCTGGTCATGGCGGGCGCCTCACTCGTGGGCGCGATTGCCGGGCAGGCCGTTGAGGAACTGGCCACGCGCAAGAAGGCCCAGGAAATCACGGTCGAGATGCCGAACGGTGACGTCTATGTCATTGTTCAGCCCTCACCGCCGGATTTCCAAGTCGGTGACAAGGTGCACATCATCTCCGGACAGAGCGGCGCCCGCTTGGAACTGGCTTTGGACTTTTGACCGCGCCCGGGCCTGCGCCCGTTAGGACGGATCAATCCTCGATCCACACCAGATCGCGCACCCGCACTTCCTCGAACAGCTCTAGGATACCGAGGTTGCTCATCTCGACACAGCCGGCGCTGAAGGGTTGGCCGAGCCGGTCCTCATGGTTGGTGCCGTGGATGTAAACGTAGCGGTCGAAGGTGTCCACGACCTGACCGGTGGCGTTGGTGCCGGCGTTGTGGCCCGGTTCGAGTCCGCGCAGACGAAGGATGCGGGTGGTGATCAGGTTCCGCGCCTGTTCGTCAGCCCCCAACTCGGAGAAATGTTTCCCCGTCGCGACCCGCGCCTTGAAGACGATGCCGGGAGGCTGTCCGGCGCCGATCTTCTCCGTGATTTCATGCAGGCCGCGCGGCGTGCCGAGGGAATCCTTGATATTCGAGGGCGGGCGCAGCGAGGTGGAGATGACGTGGGACTTCACCAGACAGCCGTCCCGGTAAAATCCAAGCAACTGTTGCGCAATGGATACGGTGATAAGCCGCGATGTCGGCTTGAGTCCGAGCGCGGCACACTTTTCTTTGGTCCGTTCCAACACATCATTCACGTGAGTAATTCATCCTCCTACAGAGTCGGTATCGTCGGTGCGACGGGCGCAGTCGGTCAAGAGCTGATCGGTTTGCTGCTGTCGCGCTCGTTTCCGCTCGCGGAGCTGAGGCTGCTGGCCTCGGCGCGTTCCGCGGGCCGCCAGCTGGAAGTGGGCGGCAAGAAACTCACCGTGCAGGAGGCGAAGCCCGAGGCCTTTGACGGTCTGGATATCGCGCTGTTCGCCGCCGAGGGTGCGATCGCCAAGGCGCTGGCCCCCGAGGCCGCCAAGCGCGGTTGCCTCGTGCTCGACAAGAGCTCGGCCTTCCGCATGGACCCGAAGGTCCCGCTCGTCATTCCCGAGATCAACCTTGCGGCCACCCGCAACCATGCGGGCATCATCGCCAGCCCGAATTGCTCGACCGCCATCGCGCTGATGGGGCTTTACCCGCTGCACCGGAAGTTTGGCGTGAAGCGCGTGTTCTTTTCCACCTACCAGTCCGTCTCCGGCACCGGCGCCGACGCCATTGACGAACTCGAGGCGCAGACGCAGGCCTACGTGAAGGGTGCAGCCATCGAAAAGAAGGTCTATCCCTACCAGATTTTCCAGAACCTGATCCCGCACATCGACTCGTTTGGCGCCGACGGCTACACCGGCGAGGAGACCAAGATGCGCGAGGAGAGCCGCAAGATCATGGGCCTGCCCGCGCTGCAGGTTTCGGCCACCTGCGTGCGGGTGCCGGTCGTGCGTGCGCACTCCGTGACGGTGAATGCCGAGTTCGAACAGCCCGTGGACGTCGCGGCCGCCCGGGAAGTGCTGGCGGCCTTCCCCGGCGCCCAGTTGCTCGACGATCCCGCCAACAAGGTCTACCCGACACCGCTCGATTTCAGCCGGCAGGTGAAGTGCGGCGTGGGCCGCATCCGCCGCGACACCGCCTTCGAAAACGGCCTGACCTTCTGGGTGAGCGGCGACAACCTCTGGAAGGGGGCCGCACTCAACTCGATCCAGATCGCCGAAGCGATGATCCGCGAGGGCATCGCGCTCAGGCCGCGCGAACTGGCCACGGCGTAATAACCCTTGCCGCTGCCGGGGCGTTTTCGTTTCGTCGCGCTTTCGGACGCTTAGCTCAGTTGGTTAGAGCACCTCGCTTACACCGAGGGTGTCGGGGGTTCGAGTCCCTCAGCGTCCACCAGTTTTTGACCGCATGAAATTCATCCTCGCCACCCGTAAAAGCCCGCTTGCCCTGACGCAGACCGAGATGGTCGCGGCCCGCATCAAGGCCGCCATCCCGGGCGCGGAGTGCGAACTGCTCAAGGTGGTCACCACCGGTGACCAGCGGGTGGAGTGGTCGCTCGCGAAGCAGGGCGGCAAGGGTCTATTCACGGCCGAATTGGAGCAGGCGCTCCTGCGCGGCGAGGCCGATGTGGCGGTGCACAGTTGCAAAGACCTGCCCGGCGATAATCCGCCGGGGCTGGTCGTGGCGGGCTTCCTGCCCCGCGAGGTCACGCATGATGTGCTGGTGCTCCGCGAGGGTGTGTCCGTGCCCGCCACCATCGGCACGAGCAGCCCGCGCCGGCAGCAGCAGATCGCCAAGCTTTTCCCGCAGGCCACCTTCACGGAAATCCGGGGCAACGTGGACACCCGGCTCAAGAAAATCGCCGCCGGTGACGCCGACGCGACGATCCTGGCCGCGGCGGGCATGAAGCGGCTCGGCATCACGGGCTGGCCCGGCGTGGTGTTGCGTCCGCTGTCCTTTGCCGAAAGCGTCCCGGCCGTGGGGCAGGGGGCCATTGCCCTCCAATGCCGGGCCGGGGACGAAGGAAAACTTGCCGCGGTCGTTGATGCACCCACGGCGCGCGCCGTCGTGCTGGAGCGGGCCTTTCAGGCGAGCCTTGGGGCGGGTTGCCAGATCGCTTTCGCTGCGCACGCCACCCGCGACACGCTGCACTTTTTCCACGAAAAGACCGGCATTCGCACGCTGCCGTTGCGCGACGCCGATTTCGCCGCACCGTCGGCCACCGCCGGCCGCATCCTCCAGGAGCTTGGTTTTCATGGCTGATAAAAAATCTCTTTCCGGTCGCCGCATCGCGGTCACCCGTCCTGCCGGTTCGGCCGGTGAATGGCGCACCCGCCTCGAAGCCCACGGCGCGGAGGTCATCGACCTGCCGCTCATCAAGGTCAGCAAGGAGGTGAATCTCAATACGCTCGCCGAGGTGCTGCAGGAGATGGGCAGCTACGAGTGGGTGATATTCACCAGCGCCAACGGCGTGAAGTTTTTCTTCGATGAGTTCATCCGCGTGCATGAGGACATCCGTGCGCTCGGGCTCGTGCGCCTCGCCGCGGTCGGCGAGGCCACGGCCGCGGCGTTGCGGGATTTGCATCTCCGCGTGGACCTGCAGCCGAAGAAGGCCAGCGGCGAGGAGCTCGCGAAGGAGCTCATCAAGCGCGAGTCCATGGACAGCGCGAAGGTGCTGGTGGTCACCGGCAGCCGGAACCGGGAGGCCTTGGTCGAGTTGCTGCATGAGGCGCGCACGATCGTGGACCAGCTGCAGGTTTACAAAACCGAGGAAACGTCGCTCAACGCGGATCCCGTGGCCGGTGACTTCCGGGCCAAGGGCGCCGACGCGATTCTCTTTGCCAGCCCGTCGGCCGCGCAGTCGTTTTTCGATCAGGCCGCCGCGCTTAAGCTTGCGCCCAAGGCCCGCAAACCGCTTGCCGGCAGCATCGGACCGACGACGACCGCAGCGATGAAGCAGCTCGGCCTGCCCGTGGACTTCGAGGCCGCGGAGCCCAGTTTGGATGCTCTCGTGGCCGCGCTGCTCAAGAAAATCTGATTCTGGCCCGCGGCACACACCGAACACACGGCATAATGTCGGATTGAGTTCTGGGTATTCCGTGTGTTCCGTGGGTACTTCTGCATGAAAGTCCCTTTTCTCGATCTTAAGCTCCAGCACGCGCCGCTGCGCGCCGAGGTGCTCGCCGCTCTGGCCGACACCTTCGACAACACCCGCTTCTGTCTCGGCAAAGACGTGGAGGATTTCGAGAAATCCTTCAGCACCACCCTCGGTTACCCGCGCACGCTCGGCATGAACAGCGGCACGTCGCCGCTGCACGTTGCCTCGCTCTGTGGCGGCTTCGGGCCGGGGGACGAGGTGATCACCACGCCTTTCACTTTCGCCTCCAGCTGCTGGGGCATCAGCTACGTCGGCGCCAAGCCGGTGTTCGTGGACATCGATCCCGACACCTGGTGCATCAGCCCCGAGGCCATCGCCAAAGCGATCACGCCACGCACCAAGGGCATCGTGGTCGTCCATATCTTCGGTCAGCCCGCGCGCATGGACGAGATCATGGCCGTGGCGAAGCAGCACAATCTGTTCGTCGTCGAGGACTGCGCGCAGGCCGTTGGTGCCCGCTACAAGGGCGTGCCGGTGGGTGTGATCGGCGATTGCGGCACGTTCAGCTTCTATCCGACCAAAAACCTGGGCGCCTGCGGCGAAGGCGGGGCCTTTGTCTCGAAACATCCGGCCGTCATGGACAAGGCGCAGCTCCTGCGCGTCCATGGTTCGCCCAAGCGTTACGCGCACGCCGAGGTCGGTTTTAACTTCCGCATGGACGGCTTCCAAGGCGCGGTCCTCAACATCAAGCTCAGGCACCTCGCCCGCTGGACCGAGCGCCGCCGGGCCATCGCCGCCAAGTACCGCGCCGGCATCAAGCACAAGGACATCCAGCTGCCCGTCGTTCCGGCCTACGGCGAAAGCGTCTGGCATCAGTTCACGCTGCTGCATCCGCAGCGCGACGCCCTGCGCGTCCATCTCGAAAAGAACGGGGTCGGCACGGAGATCATTTACCCGGGCCCGATGCACCGGCAGGAGTGCTACGCCTCGCTCGGCTACGCCGCTGGCAGCCTGCCCCTGGCGGAGAAAACCAGCGCGACCTGCGTCAGCCTGCCGATCTTTCCCGAGCTGACCGACGAACAGGTCGAGCATGTGATCAAGACGGTGAACTCGTTCTGAGAACACGAAGGAGCGAAACCGCAAAGACGACTTTGCTCCCTGGCTGCTTTGTGTTTTATTCAGCGCCATGATCAACGGCGTCAGACTCAAGGTGTGCGGGCTAACCTCCTTGGTGGATGCCGAGGCGGCTGATGCCATCGGCGCCGATGCGCTCGGGTTCATTTTCTATCCCAAATCGCCGCGCGGGATCACGCTCACGCAGTTTGCCGCGATGAAGGACCGGCTGCCGCCGCGCAAGAAGGTGGCGGTGTGCGTCGAGCCCTCCGCCCCGGAGTTGGCCGCGCTGGTGGGCCTGGGGTTCGATCACTACCAGATTCATTTTGGCACAGAGACCCCGTTCCCGATCATGGCCGGCTGGTCGCATCTCACGGGGCGAAACCGGCTCTGGCTCGCGCCCAAGCTGCCGCCTGAACAGGACGTGAAGCCCGACTGGCTGCCGCTGGCGGACACCTTCCTCCTCGACACCTTTCACGCCGACAAATTCGGCGGCACGGGCGAAACCGGCGACTGGGCGAAATTCAAACGCCATCGCGACACGCACCCCGGGAAGACCTGGATTCTCTCCGGCGGCCTGAAACCCGACAACGTCGCCGCCGCGGTCTCGGCCACCGGCGCGAAGTTTCTCGACGTCAACAGCGGGGTGGAGCTGTCGCCGGGCGTCAAGGATCCGGCAAGACTCAAGGCGCTGGTGCTCGCCCTGCACCACGCCACGAAGCAGGACAATCCGTCGTATTCCGCTTAGCCAAGTTTGCCATGAGTGGAGGCAGCCCGGTGCGCGTTTTGGGTCGGGATACGCTGGCTCTGCTGGCCTTGCGGTTGTCGGCGGTGCGACTCGATGGACTGAACCGCGGACATTTCTATGTGGGCCTCGTCGGGACCTGGGTGGCGGGGATCGGCCGCTATTGGGACAATCCCAAGGCGGAGCTGGCGCAAAAGCTGGGGTTTGGGTCGTTGGCCTATATCTTTGTGCTGTCGGCGCTGTTGTGGTGCGTCTTCCGGCCGGTCGCCGGCCGGGCGGCCAATTATTGGAAACTCGTCAGCTTCGTCGGACTGACCTCCTTCCCGGCGTGGCTGTATGCGATTCCGGTCGAGCGCTTCATGAGCCTGGACGCGGCGATCGCGCTGAACGTGCTGTTTCTGGCCGTGGTCGCCGCGTGGCGGCTGGCCCTGCTGTTCCGTTACACCCGGCTGGTTTATCGCTTTGGCTGGTGGCGCACGACCGTCTGCTGCCTGCTGCCGATGACCGCAATCATCTGCCTGCTCGCCGCGCTCAACCTGGAGCGCGCGGTGTTCGAGATCATGGGCGGATTGCGGGAGCCGACCTCGGCCGATGGCGCCTATTTTGTCATTCTGCTTCTCTCGCTGCTGAGCGTGTGTCTCTTTCCTGTGCTGCTGCTCAACTGGCTGTGGTTCCTGCTCCAACGCCTTCGCGCGGGTCGGGTCGGGCGCCAAGGAAGCGGTTGACGCCCGGGGGACGCGCTCGTATCTCCGGCTCGCGTTTCGCTTCGCCGCCCACCCTGCATGTTTCGCCAACATATTCTACCCTGGTTGGTCCTGTGGTTCTACCGCACCTGGGTTGCGACCTGGCGCACCACCGTAATCCATTCCAAGGCGTTTCAGGAGATGCTGGACAACGGCCGACCCTGCGTGCTTGCGCACTGGCATCGCGATGAACTGGCCGTGGTTCGCTACGTCGGCACCTACCGCGTGGCGACGATGACCTCGAACAGCCGGGACGGGCAGCTGATCGACTTCGTCATCCGCCATCTCGGCGGCGTTACCACCAAGGGTTCCTCCAGCAGCGGTGGCGCGAGCGGGCTGCGGGCGCTGATCCGGCTCATGAAGGCCGGGCATTGCACCTCGATGGCGGTGGACGGCCCGCGCGGGCCGATTTTCAAGGCCAAACCCGGTGTCTTTGAGCTGAGCAAGCTGACCGGAGCGGCGATCATCCCGGTGGGGGTGGCCAGTCAAAGCCGGATCATTTTCGAGAAGTCCTGGAACAAGGCGCGTTTGCCCAAGCCGTTCACGCGGGTGGTGGTGATTTTCGGCGAGCCCCTGGAGGTGGATATCCGGAATGAGCCCGACCTCCACAGTCCCCAACTCGCGGAGCGGTTGGAAGCCAGCATCACGGGGACTTGCCAGGAAGCGGAGGCACTGGGCCGGAAGCAGGTGGGCAGCAACCCGGCTCGCGCGGGTGGGTTTGCATAGTGCTTCGAATATCTTCGCGGGTGGGCCAGCGACCTTGATCGCACTCCGAGGCCATGGGCAGCGCGTGCCAGCAAGCTGCCCACGCAACGCAGGGTTATCCGGATCCCCGATAACGCAGGTCAGTTGGCCGGCTCGATGCGCAGCAACCGGCCGTTTTTCTCATCGGTGAGCACGTAGAGATGCCCGTCCGGGCCTTGGCGCACGTCCCGCACGCGGGCCCCGATGGGCAGGCTTTCCTGGCCTAGCACACGCCCTTCACCATCGAGATCGATCCGACGCACTTCTTTGCGCTTCAACGCGCCCGAAAACAGGTCGCCGCGCCACGCCGGGAACGCGCTGCCGTTGTAGAACTGCAGGCCGCTCGGCGCCTGGGCCGGTGTCCACACGACCACCGGGTCCGTCATGCCGGTCAAGGTGTTGGCGCGACTGATGGTGCCGAAGGTGTATTCGATGCTGTAGGTGGCGCGCGGCCAGCCGTAGTTGGCGCCGGGCGTCAGCAGGTTGAGCTCGTCGCCGCCGCGCGAGCCGTGTTCGTTGGCCCAGATTCGGCCGCTGGCCGCATCGCGTGCGATTCCCTGGATGTTGCGGTGTCCGAGCGTCCAGATGAACGGATCGAAGCCCGGCCGGCCGGAGAAAGGGTTGTCGGCGGGGGCGGTGCCGTCGTCGCTCAAGCGCAGGATTTTTCCGAGCTGGCTGCCGGGCCGTTGCGCCTGTTCGCGCATGAGCTCGCCGTTGAGCCGGATCGGCGGATTGCCGCCGTCGCCCAGGGCGAGCAGCAGCGTGCTGTCGGGCAGCCACAGCAGGCGCGAGCCGAAGTGCTGCGGACCCGGCTTCAAGGGCGAGACGGTGTGCAACACCTCGACCTCACTCAATGAAGCGAGGTCGGCCGACAGGCGCCCGCGGGCGAGCCTCGTGCCATTGGCTTCAAGCGTGCCGAGGCCGTAGGTGAAGTAGATCCACCGGTTTTCGGCGAAGCGCGGATGCGGCACGATGTCCATCAGGCCGCCGTGGCCGATCCCGAGCGTCGCGGGCAGGCCGGTCACCGGGGCCGGCAGGAGCACGCCATGGGACACGACGCGCAGGCGACCCGCCCGTTCGGTGACGAGCATCTCGCCGGTGGGCAGCCAGGCCAGCGACCAGGGATGCTCGAGGCCTGCGACCACCGGCTGCAGGCGCCAGCCGGTCGCGGCGGGCACTCTGCCGGTCGGCTGCACCGGCCCGGACGGCACGCGCATCATCCAGAGCGCAGCCCCGGCCAGAAATACAACCACGGCGCCGACGACGCGCTTGGTGCGGGACTTCATGCGCGCGCAACTGAGGCCGCCCGGCAACTCACTTCGCGGCGGGCCGGGATTGCAGCCGGCCGTTGATCGTCTGGGCGCCGATGGTCACATTATCCAGCACGAGCCCTTCGACGTTTTTCAGCACGAAGGTTTTGTCCGCCTGCTGGATGGCGATGTTCCGCAAGACGACCTCGGTCAACGGCGCGGCGGCCGGGGCGTCGCCGTCAAAGACCGTGCCGGCGCGCTCGACCGTGAAGTTCTCGAACACGATGTCGCGGTAGGTGGACGGGAAGTTGCCGCCCAGCTGGCCGGGGTAGTCGAGCTGGAACCAGAAGAGGTTCTCGAAGGACTCGACCGTGAAGTTGCGCACCCGGATGTGCTCGACGGTGCCGCCGCGGTCGAGGTTGGCCTTGAAGCGGATCGCCGAGACGCCCTTGCGCAGGATGTTGTCGGAGAAAAACACGTGGCGCACGTCGCCCGACATTTCGCTGCCGAGGGCGATGCCGTCCTCGCCGCCCATGTCGTTGTGGCGGACGACGACGTATTCGCTGGGCCGGCCGAGGGTGCGGCCGTCGAGGTCGCGGCCGGACTTCACGACGACGGAGTCGTCGCCGGTGCGGAAGTGGCAGTGCTCGACCAGCACGAAGCGGCTGGAATCGACGTCGATGCCGTCGTTGTTGGCGTGGTGGCTGTCCACGCGGATGCGGCGCACGGTGGCGTGGTCCGTGTAAACGAGATGATTCACCCAGAACGGCGCGTGCAGCAGGGTGTAATCCTCCAGCAGGACGCGCTGGGCGCGGAAGAACTGGATGAGCGGCGGGCGCAGGTGCGTGCCTTCGCCGAAGACGCGCTGGGCGACCGGCGTGCCGTCCGAGCCCATGCGACGCAGGCGGTCCATGTCGTCGCCCTGCAGCTCGCGCTTGTTCCAGCCATGGAACTCGCTCGCGCCGTTGCCGTCGATCGTGCCCTTGCCACTTATGGCGACATCCTCGACCTCGAAGGCGTAGATCAGCGGCGAATAGCTGTAGAGCTCGGTGCCCTCCCAGCGGGTGAGCACGACGGGCAGATAATCTTTCGGGTCGGGGCTGAAGAGGAGCGTGGCGCCCTCGGCGACGTGGAAATTGATGCGGCTCTTCAGGTGAACGGGGCCGTGGCTGAGCCAGTGGCCCGCCGGCACGATCACGCGGCCGCCGCCGGCCTGGGACGCGGCGGTGATGGCCGCGTCGATGGCCGGCCGGACGTCGGCACCGGGCTTGGCGCCATAATCCGTGATCACGAAATCCTTCGCCGGGATTCGCGGCAGTTCGATGGTGGCGACGATTTCATCCACCATGGCCCAGTCGCCGGGCGCACTCTTGATGGCCGCGCTGGCGGTGACCGCGAGGGTCGTGGCAAGGAGGAGGAGGGACAGGGTGGGGCGCGGGAAGTCCATTCTTCGTTACAGTTGCCTGCCTCCCTCTTGGGTCAAATCACGATTCCTCTCGCTGCGCATGGTTTGTCCGGGACGGCAGGGGTGGGGAATCTCTGCGCATATATTGGCGGGTTGGCCCGGTTGGGTAAAGCTGGCGGCCGGCGGGCCGATGCTGGGGGAACAACGGCGCCAGGCCGGGGCCGCCGCTCCGGTCGGTGCCGCTGCACGTGCATGTCACTCTCATCCCATCACAAAATTCTTGCCGGGTTCGCCCTGGTCATGGCGGCAGCCGCCCTGCTGGCCGGGGCGGCGCTGGCTTGGCTCTACCACCTCGACCGACAACTCGGCACCCTGTCTGCCGTCACGACCGGAGCCGAGGTTTTGCGCGTCATGACCCCGGAGGTCAGGCGCGGCTATGTCGTCGTGCTGGCCGTGGGCGCGGCCGGCACCCTCGTGTCATGCCTGTGCATCTGGTGGGTGTGGTCAACCCTGGGTCGGGTGCTGCGCAATGTCGGGCGAACGCTGCAGGCCTCGTCCTCCCAGGTGCTGGTCTCCGCCGGTGCGTTGTCGAACGACAGCCGCGAACTGGCGGACAATGCCACCCGGGCCGCCGGAGCGATCACGAGCACCGGCGCGGCCATTGAACAGCTCGGCGGCCTCACTCGCCGCAACACCGACAACGCCGGAGCACTGCGACAGCTTACGGGTGAGGCGCGCCAGGCCGCCGGTGCCGGTTCGGGCGAAATGCAGGCACTCACCGCCACCATGCGCCTGATGGAGGAGCGCAGCGCAGAGGTTGCCCGCATTCTCGGCACCATTGACGAGATCGCCTTCCAGACCAATTTGCTGGCATTGAATGCCGCCGTGGAAGCAGCCCGGGCGGGTGAAGCCGGGGTCGGCTTCTCGGTCGTGGCCGAGGAAGTGCGCTCGCTGGCCCGGCGCAGCGCCGAGGCGGCCCGTGAAACGGCTGATCGCATCCAAACCGCCACGGACACAACCCGGGAAGGCGTGGCGTCGGCCAACCGCGCCGCGGAGCGGCTCCAGCACATCGTCTCCTGCAACCAGCGACTCGACGAACTTGCTGCCCGGATGGAGACGGACAGCGGGGAACAGCGCGCCGGTTTGGAGGCGCTTCGCGCCTCGGCGACGGAGCTCGACCGGTTGACCAGGCAAAACGCGGTCACCGCACAGGGCGCCGCCGAATCCTCGGGCACCTTGCGCGATGAGGCCGATCATCTCGGCAAGGCGGTCCTGACTCTGCGGGAATTGGTCGAGGGTGCCGCCGTGGGTGCCACTCAGGAGCCCAACGCGGCGCGGATGGCCGCGGCCAGCGATGGGGTTGGCCGGCCGAAGACCTGGCTGAGTTCCCGCCGGTCGTCGAACAACGCACCTTGCGCGGCACCGACATCCCAGCTGGCGAGTCCGGTAACCAACGGGGGCGGCAGACCGGCTTTGGGCAGGGTGCCTGCGTAGTCCACGTCGGGCAGGTTCACGGAGGGGATCGCCCGGCCGGCCTGGCGCGAGAGCCCGGCTGCCAGCTCCTTCAATGTCTAGGCGGGGTCGCCGGCGCGCTCATAGGTGCGACCCGGCACGGCGGCACCGGTAAGCGCGGCCACGGCGGCGGCATAGGCCCGGACGCCACAAGTCCGGAGAACCCGGGTCACCGTTACCACTCGCCGGTTGTATTGGTCCCGGTCAGCCAGATCTGCTCGGTGTCGCGCATCCAGCTCGTCTCCGGCGGCGAGCTTCAGTTCAACGGTCTGCTCGCCCGCAGCCGGTCGGTTTAACGCGTCGCACTCCGCCGGCTCCGAGGACTGCGCGGCTTCACTCCCGCGCAGCGCCGTTGCTCGGGGATTTTTTTGCTGCTGCAGGAGGCAGCTTGCCAGCGGTCCGCCCGGAAAGGGGCAGATAAACGGAAACCTCCGAGCCGCGATTCGGGGCCGACTCCACGCAAATGCCGCCGCCATGGCCGTGCACGATGCCCAGCACGGAGGCGAGGCCGAGTCCGCGCCCGAGGCCGCGTTGCGAGTAGAAAGGGTCGAATATCCGGTCGAACTCGCTCGCGGCGATCCCCTCGCCGTTGTCGCTGATGCACAGGCAGGCATACAGCCCGGGCGGCAGCTCGGCGCGGTAGGGGCCGGACATGGTCCTGGGCTCGAGCAAGACGGCCTGGGTCAGGCGCACTTGGATCAGGCCGGCGCTGCCGTTCATCGCTTCGATGGCGTTGGCCAGCAGACCGTGCACGGCGGGTTCGAGCGCGGAGCGGTCGATCGCGACGGTGGCATCGTCGGCGATATCGAGCGTGATGCGCACGTCGGGATTGTCGGGAGCGCCAGCCGGGATGAAAGAGCGGAGCCACGGTCCGAGCGTGACCGGCTCGCAACGATAGCGCGCCTCGCCGGAATAGCGTGTGAGCTGCGTGACGATCGCCGCGGCGCGCTTGCCGCACTCGAGCTGGGCGTCCGCATACTCGGTGCTGCGGCCGTCCCGCAGGGCGTCGAGGCGTTCCAATTCGGCGTGTCCCATGATGCCGGTGAGCAGGTTGTTGAAATGGTGCGCGATGCCGCCGGTCAGGTGGCGTAGGCTCGCCAGGCTGCCGGCGGCCTGGCGGTTGCGGTGTTCGAGCTGGTCGATCGAAGTCTGCAGGCGTCGCACCGCCGGTTGGAAGATGAGGAGGGCCTCCAGCGCCAGCACGACCAGGGTGATGAGCAGGAGCGCCATTTCCACTCGTTGCAAAAAGGCCACGCGCGCGCTCGCGCTTTTCTCCAGACCCAGGACGACGGAGTCCATCAGCGGGAGAAACAATTCCTGGTCGGCCAGCAAAGCGGTGCGATTGGCGGCGGAGAGCGTTGACTGCGGTGACAGGTCGGCGGCGAGCGCGGCGATGCGGCCCAGCGGGTGGCCGGCTTCGTCCAACAGGGCCGCCAGGGTGCTGTGGGCGGTGGCGCCATAGGCGATGTCGGGCAGACCGATCACGAGTTTCCGGTGGGTGCCCACCCAGCGGTCGCGCATGGCTTCTATGGCGTCGAGCTGGGCGGAGGCGTCGGCCTGGGTGGGATCGAAGAGCAGGATCTTCAGTGTCAGGCGCTGGCTGAGCATCCGCTGATAACCCGCCATGTTGACCACATGGCTGTCGCCGCTTTGGCGGTTCAGCGTGAGCTGCACGAGCACCTGTCCGGCGATGGCCAGCGCGGCAATCAGGCTGAGTGCCACGAAGTAGCGGCGGCGGAAATGGCGCCCGGCTTGCTGTCCGGGTGATGGCGGCTGGCTGGACACGGTCACATGGACTCTCTGGTCACACTAGCAGCCTCGCCGGCACTGGCAAGTTCCGCTCCGCCAGGTCCGGCCGATGAAAGGGCGTGGGGCGATGAGGTCGGAAGGTCAGCAATCGGGCTAATCGCCGCGGCGTCGCCGGACTGGGTGACGCCGCGGGATGGCCTGCGAAGGATCGGCCCTTACATCTCACGGAGGATGGCGCGCAGCACCTTGACCGCGTGGGCGGAGGAAACGGACTCGTGGGCGTCGATGGGGTTTTTCTCGCCGTGATCCTGGCCGCCCGCGAGGTCACTGAGCGCGCGCACCGCGAGGAACGGAACCTGGTTCGTGTAGCACACGTGCGCGTAGGCCGTCGTCTCCATGTCGGCGCAGCGCGCCCCCCAGGTCTCGCGCACAAATTTCCGGTAGTCGCGATTGTCGAGGAACACGGTGCCGGTCACGCCCACGCCTCCGAAGCTCACCGTGACTTTGCGCCCGGTCTTGGCGCTGGTGAACGGGCCCAGTTTGGCCACCGCCCGGCGGGCGGTGGCCAGCAGGGCTGGATCGGCGGGGAAGAATGGCGTCTTCTCGAATCTGGGCCGGTCGCTGCGCGTGGCATGGACGGCGTCGGGGAAGATCATGCCGAAGTTCGGATACTGCTGCTTGAAATAATCGGCCTTGATCCAGCCTGAGCCGTCGGGGGTCGGATTAAAATAGGCCGCTTCGCTGTGATAGGCCCATTGCTCAGGGATGACGACATCACCCACGTGCAGGTCGGGATCCGTGCCACCGGCCACGCCGGCGAAAAGCACGTGCGTGATCGGCAGGCGCTCGAGCGCGAGTTGCAGCGCCATGGCGGCGTTGACGAGGCTCATGCCGGTCTCGAACACGACCACATCCTTGCCCTCGACCTGGCCGTGGAAGTAGCGGAAGCCCTTCACCTGCTGCTCGCGGAACCCGCCGTCGAGCAGGCCAAACTCCTTCACCATCGCGTCCATCTCGGGCGGGTAGGCGTTGAGCACGGCGATCAGCGGCTTGGACGGTTCGGCGGCCCGGATCAGAAGGGGCCAAAACAGCCCGACCAACAGGGCCAATCGGCATAGGAAATCACGGCGGGATGTGGGGAACATGGCGACGCACGAGCAAGGCATGTGCCACTCTGCCGGCGGCAATTCCGCCTGGCCTGATTCTCCTGTTCGAGGGACTTGAAACCATGGGTTATGTCCGGCGTCATCAACCCCATGCGTTTTGTCCAACTGGTGCTGGTCGCTTTGCTTGCGGTCGTGCCTGCGGCCGCGGAGTCGCTGCCACGCATGACGTGGACTGTGGCGGGGACCGCCCGCGAGGCACTGGTGCACTTGCCGACCGCGATGCCACCGGAGGGCGCGCCGCTGGTGTTTGTTTTTCACGGCCATGGTGGCTCGATGCGGCAGGCCGCCCGGAGCATGCCGCTGCATGAAAAGTGGCCCGAGGCGGTCGTGGTTTATCCGCAGGGGTTGCCTACGCCGGGACAACTCACGGACAAGGCTGGCCGCCGCGCCGGCTGGCAGGCGCACGCGGGGGATCAGGCGGACCGGGACCTGGCCTTCTTCGATGCGATGTTTGCGGAATTGGCCACGCAGCACCGGATTGACCGGCGCCGCGTGTATGCCACCGGGCACTCGAACGGCGGGGGCTTCACCTACCTGCTATGGGCGGAGCGGGGCGAGCGATTGGCCGCGTTGGCGCCCTCTGCAGCGCTGTTGTCCCGCGGGTTTCAGAAATTCAACCCCAAGCCCCTGCTACACCTGGCGAGCCGGGAGGATAAATTGGTGAAGTTCGCCTGGCAGGAGCGCATGCTACGCTTTGTCCTGCGACTCAATGGCTGCGGAACGCTCCGGCCGGATACGTTGGGCTACACGTCCTATCCTTCGTCCACCGGTCACGAAGTAGCGGTGTATCTGCACTCCGGCGGCCATGCCTATCCCTCTGACGTGGCACCCGGTTTGATCGTGAAGTTTTTCCAGTCGCAGGCGTTGCCCTGAGGCCGGCCGCAAAAAAAGCGGGGCCCGCAGGCCCCGCCGGTTGTTGCATGGCAATTTTTGCGCCCGGCTCAGCGCCGGTCGAAGCGGTCGGCATTCATGACCTTGTTCCAGGCGGTCACGAAGTCGCAGACGAATTTCCCTTCGTTGCCGCTCTCGGCATAGACCTCGGCCAGCGCGCGGAGCTGCGAGTTCGAGCCGAACACGAGGTCCACGCGGGTCGCGGTCCACTTGATGTCGCCGGTGGCGCGGTCGCGGATTTCGAAGAGCTCCTCGCTCGGGCCGGTGGGCTTCACGACGTGCGCCATGTCGAGCAGGTTGACGAAGAAGTCGTTCGTCAGCGTCTCGGACCGGCTGGTGAACACGCCGTTGGGCGACTTGCCATGGTTGGCGCCGAGCACGCGGAGGCCGCCGACGAGCACCGTCATCTCCGGCGCGGTCAGGCCCAGGAGCTGGGCCTTGTCCACGAGGAGCTGCTCGGCTGGCATCGTGTAGCGGGTCTTCTGGTAGTTGCGGAAGCCGTCGGCGACGGGCTCCAGCACGGCGAAAGACGCGACATCGGTCTGCTCCGGCGTGGCATCCGTGCGACCGGGGGCGAAGGGCACCTCGATCTTGTGGCCGGCCTTGGCGGCGGCCTGCTCAATGGCGGCGGCACCCCCGAGGACGATGAGGTCGGCGAGGGAGACCTGCTTGCCGCCGGTGGCGGAGGCGTTGAAGGCCTGCTGCACGCCTTCGAGCGCGGTGAGCACCTTGGCGAGCTTGGCCGGCTGGTTCGCGTCCCAGTCCTTCTGCGGGGCGAGGCGGATGCGCGCGCCGTTGGCGCCGCCGCGCTTGTCGGAGCCGCGGAAGGTCGAAGCCGAGGCCCAGGCGGTGGAGACGAGTTCGGAGACGGACAGGCCGGTGGCGAGTATCTTCGCCTTGAGCGCGCTGATGTCAGCGGCGTCGATCAGCTTGTGCTTTGCAGCGGGAATCGGGTCCTGCCAGATTAGGTCCTCGGCGGGCACCTCGGCGCCGAGGTAGAGGCACTTCGGGCCCATGTCGCGGTGCGTGAGCTTGAACCAGGCGCGGGCAAAGGCGTCGGCAAACTGCTCGGGGTGGGCGAGGAAGCGGCGGGAGATCTTCTCATAGGCCGGGTCGAAGCGCAGCGAGAGATCGGTCGTGAGCATCGACGGGCGGTGTTTCTTCGTCGGGTCGTAGGCGTCCGGGATGATCTCCGGCGCGTTCTTGGCGACCCACTGGTGCGCGCCGGCGGGGCTCTTCACGAGCTCCCAGTCGTAGGCGAACAGGTTTTCGAAGAAGTTGTTGCTCCACTTCGTCGGCGTGGCGGTCCAGGTGACCTCGAGTCCGGAGGTGATGGTATCCGCGCCCTTGCCGCTCTTGTAGGAACTGGTCCAGCCCAGGCCCATCTCGGCGATGCCAGCGGCCTCGGGCTCCTTGCCGACGTGGTCGGCGGAAGCGGCGCCGTGGGTCTTGCCGAAAGTGTGGCCGCCG
Source organism: Oleiharenicola lentus (assembly GCF_004118375.1). NCBI lineage: Bacteria > Pseudomonadati > Verrucomicrobiota > Opitutia > Opitutales > Opitutaceae > Oleiharenicola > Oleiharenicola lentus. The sequence goes on along the minus strand of NZ_SDHX01000001.1, from coordinate 2,544,801 downwards.
GCGATGAGCGCGACGGTTTCCTCGTCGTTCATGGCCATGCGCGCGAAGGTCTCGCGAATGTCCTTGGCGGCGAGCACCGGGTCGGGGTTGCCGTTGGGGCCCTCCGGGTTGACGTAGATCAGGCCCATCTGCACGGCGGCGAGCGGGTTCTCCAGTTCGCGGTCGCCGGTGTAGCGTTTGTCATCGAGCCACTTGCCCTCGGAGCCCCAATAGACGTCCTCCTCGGGTTCCCACACGTCGGCGCGACCGCCGCCGAAGCCGAAGGTTTTGAAGCCCATGGACTCGAGCGCGACGTTGCCGGCGAGGATCATGAGGTCGGCCCAGGAAATCTTTTTGCCGTATTTGCGTTTGATCGGCCAGAGGAGGCGGCGCGCCTTGTCGAGGTTGGCGTTGTCGGGCCAGGAGTTGAGCGGGGCGAAGCGCTGCTGCCCCGCGCCCGCGCCCCCCCGGCCGTCGGCCGTGCGGTAGGTGCCGGCGCTGTGCCAGGCCATGCGGATGAAGAACCCACCGTAGTGCCCGAAGTCGGCGGGCCACCAGGGCTGGGAGTCGGTCATGAGCGCGTGCAGGTCCTTTTTGACCGCGGCGAGGTCGAGCGACTTGAACTCCTTGGCGTAGTCGAAGCCGGCACCCATCGGGTCTGACAGCGAGGACTGCTGGTGAAGCATCTTCAGATTGAGCTGGTTCGGCCACCAGTCGCGATTGGACCGGCCGCCGGCCGTCGTGGGCTTGGTCGCGCCGCCGTGAAGATGGGGGAAGGGGCATTTGCCGCCGGTGCTGCCGTGGGGAGGATGATTTTCCATGAGGATCGGGAGTGGAGGATTTCGGACAGGAGCTCGTCCCGCGTGGGGAGGCGGGCAGGAGGACGGATTAAACCAGTTTGCCCCGGCGAAGGGAAATACCGAGTTCCACTCACAGTCATAGGCAGCAGCTATCGTAAGTGTCTTTAGAAATAGATATAAACCGAGTGGTGGTGGTCGCGGAAGGGTCGGTCGGTAGAAACCGACTGGATCGGGCCGGCAGACCAGGTCACCGCCCCAGGAGGAGGTTCGCGGGGAGTTAAGTCACTGCCTCCGACGTGTTCGGAGGATGCTTAAGAAAAGAATTCATAGCAGGCCCCGGGTCCGCCGCGTGGCACCTGCCGTGCTAAAACGAGGTGTTCCCGCCACACACCAAACCACACCAGCGAACCACCCACTGCCATGACCCGATCCACCTCCGCCCTGTTCGTTGCAGCGATGCTCCCCCCCGCTACCGTTTTGCCTCTCATGCGGGGGATATTCGGATAGATTATTAGGGCGCAGCGACAAAGGGGTATCCCGCTGGCCGAGCTTTCGCCAGCGGCTCAAGCTCGGCTACACCACTTATGGAAGTGCTGTCGGGGTTCAGCCTTCCTTCAGCTTGCGGAGGGCCTCGAGTGCGCGGGTATAGCCGGGGTCGCCGGTGAGGGCGGTCTCGTAAGCGGTGATCGCGCCGGGTTTGTCGCCCTTTTTCAGGAGGATGTCGCCGATGAAGGTGTGCACGCGGGCGTCGTTTTTGCGGTCGGGCTGGGCGACGATCTCGCGCAGTGCGGCGAGGCCGCGATCGAGCTGCAGGCCGGTTTGGGCGGCGAGGCGGCCGAAGTGGTAGAGCGCGTCGGGATCGCCGGGCGTTTCGCGCAGGACCTCGTCGTAGAGGGCGATGGCCTCGGTGAATTTCTTTTCGTGCGAGTAGAGGGAGGCGTAGGCGGCGCGTCCGCGGCGGACGTCGAGTTTCTTGATCTCCGCCGCCTGCGCGTAGGCGAGCTCGATCCCTCCGCCCACAATGCCGGGGGCTTGCCGGCAGAATTCCATGAGGCTCCAGCGGGCGTTGAGGTTGGTCGGATCGAGTTCGACGGCGCGGTCGTAGGCGGCCTTGCATTTTTTCGCGAAACCCAGCTTAGCGAAGAGCCCGGCCTTGGTGGCGGCAAAGCCGTAGGCGTGGCCAAGCTGGAGCCGGTAAACGGCGTCGTGGGGCAGAAGCTCGACGGCCTTCTCCTGGGCGGCGACGGCGGCGTCGGCGTTTTGCAGGGCGAGATTGGCCTGGCCGAGGGCCTGCCAGGCCTCGGCGTTGGCGGGCTCCCTTGCCGTGATGCCCTCGAGCACGAGTCGCGCGTCATGCCACCGGCGCTGTTGGAAAAGCTCGCCGACCTGTTCGCGGACCGACGGCTCACCCGCATGCACGGCGAGGACGGTCAGGGCGGAAAGCAGCAACGGGCGGAGCATGTCGTCTAGGACAGGGCGGGCACGGAATGTTTCCAGCCAATTCCGGCCCCAGCCCGCGAGCAAAGGAAGAACTTGCCGAAGCAGGGTAGGCGGGCACTGTGAGGGCGCTACCCCCTGCATGAAACTACCCCGTGCTTCGCTGGCCGCGCTCCTCCTTGCCCAGGCGCAGGAAACTTTTAACGACTGCGCGGCGAAATTCATGCTCATCGGCCTCACCCAGCAGCTGGCGCGGGCGGCCGGGGAGGATCCGAAGCCGATGATCTCGTTCATCGCGCTGCTGTTGGTGCTGCCCTATGTGCTGTTTGCGCCGGTCTGCGGGTGGTTGGCCGACCGGTTTCCCAAACGCAGTGTGCTCAATTGGACGCTCATCTCGCAGGTGGGAGTCATGCTGCTGTTGGTCGCGGCCCTTTCCTTCAAGTCCTACGGCCTGGCGATGGTGGCCTTTTTCCTCCTCTCGGCCGAGACCGCGGTCCTGGCGCCGGCCAAGCGCGGCATCCTGCTCGAATACGTCGGCGAGCGGCAGTTGTCGCGCTGGGTGGGCTACATGGAGATGCTGAACATCACGGCGATCCTGGTGGGCACCTTTGCGGGCGGCTGGCTGTTTTCCCATTGGCTGGGACAGGGGGAGGATATCTGGGCGGCCGGCCTGAAGGTGGCGTGGTTGTTGACCGGATTGGCCGTGGTGGCGTGGGCATTTTTCCAAGTGGCCCAGCCCACGAAGTCCCAGTCGACGGAGCCTTTCCGCTGGAGCCTCTGGTTCCGGCACTTCACGGACATCGTCGAGGTGTGGCGCGAGCGGCCACTGTGGCGCTCCACGATGGGCATCTGCTTCTTCTACGCGGTGGGCGGCTACTTCATGCTGCTTATCCCGCAGATCGCCTACGAACTGGAAGGCGGGGGAGTGAAAACCTCGGCCGTCTCCAGCCTGATGATGCTGTGGGTCGGCGTCGGCACGATGCTGGGCAACCTGCTGGCGGGTCTGCTGTCGCGGCGCGGCGTCGAACTCGGCCTGGCGCCGATTGGCGGCGCCCTGCTGCTGGGCGTGCTCTTTGCGATGGGGTTCACGCCGTTTGGCGGTTCAGGCTTCACCGGCCTGCTGGTCGCGGCGGGATTTGCCACCGGGCTTTTCGTGGTGCCGCTGTATGCGTTCATCCAGCAGAAGTCAGGCGATCATCGGCGCGGGCGCATCCTGGCCGGCGTGGCCCTGCTGGACAGCCTCGCGGGTTCGGCGATCAGCGGCGTCTACTCGTTGGTGGCGGGCGACGGCGCCTTGGCGCTCAACCCCCATGCCCAGCTTTTCCTCCTGGCCGCGGTGACCTTCGCGATGCTGCTTTACGGCGTCTGGCACATCCCGCACCACACGGTCTGCACGGTGATGCGGTTGATCGGACCGATCTTCTACCGGGTGAAATCCATCGGCTGGGAAAACATCCCGCAGGGTGGGGCGCTCATGATCTGCAACCACCTCTCCTATGTGGACGCGGTCGTGCTGCAGATCGCTTCGCCGCGGCCGATGCGGTTCATCGCGTTTGCGGGCTTTGTGAAGAGCCCGTTCATGCGGTTTATCTTTCGGGCGGCGGGGGTGATTCCGGTCACGGCCAACAAGCCGATGAAGGGCATCCGGCTCGCGGTCGAGGCGATCCAGAACGGCGAGCTGGTCTGCGTCTTCCCCGAGGGCGCGATCTCGCGCACCGGGCAACTGATGCAGCTCAAGCGCGGCTTCGGCCTGATTGCCGAGTCGGCCAAGGCGCCGGTGGTGCCCGCGGCGATCGACGGGCTGTGGGGTTCGATCTACTCCTTTGCCGGCAACAAATACCTCTGGAAACCGCCCCGGCTGATGCCGACGCACGTCTGCGTGATGTTCGGCGCTCCGATACCGTCCGCGAAGGTCAATCTCGACTCCGCCCGCCGGGCGTTGCTGGACCTCGGTGAACAGGCCTTCCAGGAACGGCCGGTGTTGAAACGCAATCTTGCGCGCGAGGCGGTGCGGGCGCTCGCCAAGCACCCGCGGCATGTCGCCGTGGTGGACCGCACGGCGGACCGCCGTGAGATCAAGGCCGGACAATTGATCGCGGTGGCCGCCGTTCTCGCCCGCCGCATCAAGGCGACGGTCCCCGAGAAGCGCGTGGGCATTGTGCTGCCGCCGGGCGCCGGCGCGACCATCGCCAATCTCGCCATTGCCTGCGCGGGCAAGGTCCCGGTGAACCTCAACTTCACGGCCGGCAAGGCCGCGGTCGAGGCGTCGCTGCGGTTGGGCGAGATCAAGACCGTCATCTCCGCCGACGCGATGCGGGCCAAGGTGCCGAATTTCCCCTTCCCGGAGCGCACGCTGGACTTCAAGAAGGAGGTCGAGGCGGCCGGCGGCAAGAAGGCCATCATCCCGTGGCTGCTCGCCGCCAATGTGCTGCCCAACCAGTGGGTGGCCGACCTCATGGGCTTGTCGCGCACCGGCGACAACGAGGAGGCGGCGCTGCTCTTCACGAGCGGGAGTTCCGGCGAGCCGAAGGGCGTGGTGCTGACGCATCGCAACATCCTGTCGAACTGCGCGCAGATTTCCTCGCTCTCCATCCTGCCCGAGACGGCGACGATGCTCGGCTGTCTGCCGGTGTTTCATTCGTTCGGCTTCACCGTGACGCTCTGGTATCCGCTCATGCGCGGTTGCCGCGTGGTGACCGTGCCGAGCCCGCTCGACACCAAGAAAATCGTGGATGCGATCAAGGAGGAGCAGGCGACGGTCATGATCGGCGCACCGACCTTCATCCGGCCGTTCCTCAAGAAGGCGACGAAGGAGGAACTCAAGACCCTCAACCTCGTGGTCACGGGCGCCGAGAAGCTCCCGATGGATCTCTACGACGCGTTCCTGGCGCAGTTCGGCATCGAGATCCTGCAGGGCTACGGCCTCACGGAGACCACGCCCGCCGCGAGCATCAACCAGTATCACCCGCCGATCACGACCTCGACGGCCGAGCACCAGGAGGGCAAGCGGCTCGGCGCCGTTGGCCGGTTGCTGCCCGGCTCGACCGCCAAGATCACCGATCCCGACACCGGTGAAGAACTGCCGCTCAACTCGACCGGCATGCTCTGGCTCAAGGGCCCGCACGTTTTCCCGGGCTATCTGAAGGATCCGGAGAAGACGGCGGCGGCCATCAAGGACCGTTGGTTCATCACGGGGGATCTGGGCCGGATCGACGAGGACGGCTTCCTGTTCATTGAAGGCCGGCTCTCGCGTTTCTCCAAGATCGGCGGCGAGATGGTGCCGCACGGGACGATCGAGCAGCGGCTCATCACGGCCTTCGAGTGGGACCAGAACGACGGCCCGACCGCCGTGGTCACCGGCATCCCCGATGCGTCCAAGGGCGAGGCGCTCGTGCTCCTCACGACGAAGGAGGTCGTGCTCGCTGATGTCCGCGCGAAGCTGCTGGAGGCCGGATTCCCGAATCTCTGGGTGCCGAAGCTCATCGTGAAGGTGGACGCGATCCCCGTGCTCGGCACGGGCAAGACCGACCTGAAGGGATGCCGGACCTTGGCCATCGAGCGCGCCACGACGCTGGCGGAAGCGTGAGCCTAGCGGAGAGGGGGTGAGGGGGTGAAACCTGAGGGGGTGAGGAGGGCAATCTAGTCGCCTTTGGCGCGCTTGGCCATGGTCACGAAGATGGCGATCAATTCGTCGGATTCCTGCCAGAGGTAGGTGAGGGCCGGGGAATCGATGCCGCAATCATCGCGCAACAGCTCGAGCCAGAGCTGGGATTCGTCGGCCTCCTGGGTGCATTGCTCAATTTTTGCAATGAACTCCTCCGCGCTTCGCGCGCGGGAGCCTTCCCGGTAGTTTGCGGCAACCGATGTTCCAGATCGCAACACCTGCTTGCCAAGAACCCTCAACTCTTCGCGCCGCTTGTCCAATCCGATATAAAATCTTACCACCGCACTGGCGAAAGCCTTGGTCCTTTTTCGCATGAGCACTTTTCTTTCTTCGAGGGGAATCATGGCGGCAACTTTGCCCATCTCTGTTCTGAGAGCAGCGGAAGACTCGACCTGATTTAAGGTCGTTATCCTCAGGTTTCACACCCTCACCTCCTCAGTTTCGCGTGAGCCGGCGCCTCAGGCCGCCGGGTGTTCGTGCTTTTCCCGCGCGAGCCAGAGCAGCAGGAAGGCGGCGCCGCAGAGGCCCGCGCAGACGAGGAAGATGGCCCGATAGCCCAGCACCTCGGCCAGCGTGCCGAAGGCGAGGTAGCCGACGGTCGAGCCGAGGCGGTTGGCCGTGGTGTAAAGGTTGGTGGCCGTGCCGGGTTGGTCGGGAATGTAGCTCTGGAAGAAGGTGATCGCGATGCCTGACACGATGGCGATCATCGCGGCGCTGAGGATCTGCACCGGGTAGATGTGCCAGGGCTCACGGACGAAAAAGAGCAGCACGTAGTAGGCGATGGCGATGATCACGCCGAGCCGGATGAGCCGACCGGGATGTTCGCGCGAGGCGAGCAGACCGAACCAGAACATGAAGGGGAGCTCGAAGACCGGCGCGACGCTGTAGGCGATGCCCACGTGGCTCTCGTTGCCGCCGAGCGTGCGCAGGATCATCAGGGGCAGCCCCATCATGCCCATCGTGACGCAGACAAAGACCAGCGCCATGGCGGCGAAGTAGCAGAGCAGGTCCGGGCGGCGCAGCACCTGCGTCAACGGCAGGCGGGTGGCGGCATTGGCGGCGGGTGGCGGCCGGTGCGGAATGAAAAGCAGCACGATCACGAACAGCAGCGCAAACAGGCCCGCGCAGACCAGGAAGATGCCCTCGTAGGCGGCGTGGATCATCACCCACGCCGAGATCGCCGGGCCGATGGTCCACGCCAGCGAGAAGAGCAGGCGGAAAATGTTCATGTAAAGCGGCGCCTCCGACTGGGGGATGCCATGGCGTCCCATCGCCTCGCGCGCCGCCGCGAAGAGCTGGGCGAAGCTGATCGACGAGATGCCGAGCGCCACCGAGCCGATCACGGTCAGCCAGAGCACGCTGCGCACGTAGGCATAGCAGCCATAGCCGAGGGCCCCGCAGAGGCAGCCGAGGAGCAGGATGGAGCGGCGGCTGAAACGCGTGTCCGACCAGCGCGCCAGCGCCGTGCTGATGCCGATGCCGGCCAGCGTGGTGATGGTCATGAACACGCCGAAGGTCCAGTTGGACATGCCCACCTCGATCGTGCCGAACATCGAGTAGAACGGCACGACGAACGAGTAGGCCATGCCGAGCACCAGGTTGCTCAGCATGAGCACGACGAACTCGCGCTCGGCGAGGAGCCGGCGCCAGGGCGTCAGAAGGGCTTTCATGCTGAAGTCGATGTTGTCGGCCATGGGCGGGGCACGAAGAGACTCGTTCAGCGCGGCTATCGCAAGTGCGCGTTGGGGGCTGACCCATACAGCGGCGTCTTTCCGCTGGGGGGCGGCGTCGCATACCGACCTGAACCGGAACAGATCCACACCAGCGTCATCCTGAGCCGTGCGAAGGATCCAAGGAAAAGGACGGTCGTTCGCCGACCGCCCGGGTCCTTCGCACGGCTCAGGATGACGGAACGCGGTTGCTCGCAAACGTAGGGCCGGTCTCCGACCCGCCGCTTGGCCCCGTGCCGGCCAGTCGGAGACTGGCCCTACAAGAAAAAGGCCCGGCTTGCGCCGGGCCTTGAAGTGTCTGACTGGGTGGCCGTTCAGACCGTGTAGGTCTTGAAGGCGGATGCGTCCCACAACGGCAGCTTCGCCTCGGTGGCGAGCTCGTTGAAGGCCTCGATTTCGGCCTTGGTGAAGAGCAGGCCGCCGGCGGTGGCGCTGTGCTTGGCCCAGCCGGCTTCGAGCTGGCCGGGGAGCATGCACTTCTCGTTGCCGTGGCCGAGCACGTCCTGGATGACGGCCTTCACGTTCTGTTGCTGGCTGCGGCCCTTGGCAAAGGCGCCGCCGCTGATCGCGTCGGGGTGGATGACCTGGAAGAAGAAGCAGCAGGTGCCCTTGTCGCCCTCGGTCTTTTCCCAGCGGTTGCGGATGGTGGGCAGCGAGCCGCCGATGAAGCCGCCCACGATCTCGTTGATGAGCGCGAGGCCGTAGCCCTTGTGGGCGCCGAAGGGGATGAGGAACTTGGCCTTCTTGGGGTCGGTGGTGACCTGGCCGTTCTCGTCCACGGCGGCGTCGGGCGGGAGCGACTTGCCCTCGCGGGCGAGCTGCTGCACGCGGCCCATGGCGACGACGGACGTGGCCCAGTCGATCACGATCGGGTAACCGACGGCCTCGGTGGTCGGGAAGCCCCACGAGTGCGGGTTGGTGCCGAGCGTCGGGAACTTGCCGCCGAAGGGCACGACCTCCGCGAGCGCGGCGGTGCAGTTGGTGTAGGCGATGTAGCCGCGGCGCGCGGCGTCCATCACGTAGCCGCCGCCCCAGAGGTAGTGGAAGGCGTTGTCCACGGACACGGTACCCACGCCGTATTTGTCGGCGAGGCGGATGGCCTCGTTGATGGCGCGGTAGGCGGTGGATTGGCCGAGCTTGCGGTTGGCGTTCCAGATCTTGGCGGCCTCGAACTTCGAGGGCTTCTCCTCGATCTTCGCGCCGGGGACGCAGCCCTTCGAGCCGGAGCCGAAGAGGTGGTCGAGGTGCAGGGCCTTGATGCCGTTGTGCGTGCGGATGCCGTGGCGCGAGGCGTCGGCGCAAACGATGGCGCCCTCGCGGGCCTCGTCGGCATCAAAGCCGCGATGGCGGTAGGCCGCCTCGATCAGGGCGTTATGCTGGGACTCGGAGACGATGAAGTAGGTTTCGGGCATGGGAGGAATTATTTAAGACTACGGGACTACTGACCACTGGCTACCGACCTGAAGACGCGACGGCTTGGCCGTGGTCAGGGGTCCGTAGTCTGGTGGCTTGTTTAGACGACCTTCTTGACCGGCACCTCGGGGTTGATCTGGGCGAGGGGCTTCTCGCCGTTCATGGCGAGGATGAGGTTCTTCACGGCAGTTGTGGCCTGACGGACGACGCTCTCGTAGGTGCGGGAGCCGACGTGCGGCGTGCAGACGACATTGGGCAGCTTGAGCAGCGGGTGGTCGGGTGTCGGCGGCTCGGAGTCGAGCACGTCGGTGCCATATCCGCCCACCTGACCGGACTTGAGCGCCTCGACCATGTCGGCGGTGTGCACGATCTCACCGCGGGCGCAGTTGAGGATGAGCACGCCCTTCTTCATCTTCGGGAAGGATTTCGCGCTGATCATGTCGCGCGTCTCGGGCGTAAGGTTGGTGTGGAGCGAGAGGTAGTCCGCGGCGGCGTAAACCTCATCGAGCGTGGCGGCGCGCTTCACGTTGTGGGCGGCGGCGAACTTCTCATCCCAATAGACGTCGAAGCCGATGACGTTCATGCCGAAGGCGCGGGCCCGGATGGCGACCTCCTTGCCGATGCGGCCGAGGCCGATGATGCCGATGGTCTTCTCCAGAAGCTCGTGACCGGTCTTGCGCTTCCAGCCGTTGGACCGGGTGGAGTCGGTGTGAAAGAGGAGGTTCTTCTCGAGGGCGAGCAGGAGCAGGAAAGTGTGCTCGGCGACGGTGGTGTGGTTGACGCCCGGGGTGAAGAGCAGGGGGAGGCCGAACTCGGTGCAGGACTTCACGTCGATCTTGTCCACGCCGATGCCGTATTTGCTGATGACCTTGAGGCGCGGCTTGGCCTTCTCGAGCACGGCGCGCGTGATCATGTCGTCGCCGCAGATGTAGCCGTCGATGTCGCCGACGAGGGCGAGGGTGTCGGCCTCGTTGAGCGGGCCGCGGGCGCGGATGATTTCCCAACCGGTGTCGGCCAGCATCTGGTGATGGGCCCCGGGGGTGTCTTGAAACGAGGTGGTGGTGAGCAGAATGCGCGTCATAGGGAACGCGAATCTGAGCAGGCCGGGCCGGCGCACTCAAAGCGAATCTTGCCGCGAGCCTGTCATGCGGGTTGCGCTGACCGCAAAAATTCCGTTGGTTCTTTTTTCGCTAATGAAAACACCTGTGCAAGTCACTGCCTCCCTTAAGCGTCGGTTGGGCGCTGCGGTGGATGTTTCCGAAAAAGGCCGCTGGGCCGCATCGTTCGACAGCAGCAAAATTTCTTTCCTGCCGGACGCCGTTATCACGCCGCGCCAGGAAGCGGACATCGGCGTGGTGCTCGAAATGGCCAACCGGCACCGCGTGCCCGTGACCGTGCGCGGACGCGGCACCACGCTCATGGGCTCGGCGGCGCCGGTGCGCGGCGGCTGGGTGATCGACATGCTGCGGCTGAACAAAATTTCCATCGACGCCGACGCCGGCATGGCGCACGTCGGCGCGGGCGCGACGACGGCGAACATCCAGGCGACGGCGGAGAAGCTGGGCTGGTTTTATCCGCCTGACCCGTCATCAAAGAATTACTGTACCATCGGCGGAAATATCGCCTGCAACGCCGGCGGCATGCACGGTGGCAAATACGGCGTGACGCGCGACTTCATCATCGCGCTGCGTGGCTACCTGCCGACCGGCGAGTTCGTGGAGTGGGGCACGGCGACGAAGAAGTTTTCCGCCGGCTTCAACCTGCGCGACCTGTGGATCGGCAGCGAAGGCATGCTGGGTGTCGTGACCGGGGCCGTGCTCAAGCTTGTGCCGTTACCGCCCGCCCGCTGGACGCTGCTCACCTCCTTCAAGGACGAGGGCGCGGCGCTCAAGGCGGCCCGCGCGCTCTTCCGCGCCCGCGTGCAGCCCGCGATCTGCGAATTTCTTGACCGCGAGAGCGTGGTCTGCGCCGAGCGGGCGATGAAGACCACGATCTTCCCCGGCCAGGCGGGCCGGCCGGTGATTTTGCTGGAGCTGGCGGGAGGCGTCAGCGAAGTGGACGACCTGAAGCTGGAGGTGCTCGCGTGGGCGCAGGCGAACGCGCTCGGTTTCAAGGAGGCGCGCAGCCGCGACGAGGCCGAGGCGCTCTGGACCGTGCGCCGCAAGTGTTCCGGCGCCATGTTCGAGCTCGGCGACGCCAAGCTGAACGAGGACATCGTCGTCCCGATGCGCAATTATGAGAAGTTTGCCCGCTACCTCGCCGGGTTGAAGCGGAAGTCCGGCCTGCCGATTCCGACCTTCGGGCACCTCGCGGACGGAAATTTGCATGTGAACATCATGTATCACCGCGCCGATCCGAAGGAGACCAAGGCCGCCGAGGCCGCCGTGCAGAACCTGATGGAAACGGTCGTGTCGTTCGGCGGCGCCATTTCCGGCGAGCACGGCATCGGCCTGGCCAAGACGCCCTTCCTGCGCATCCAGCATTCGCCTGCCCAGGTGAAGGCCATGCAGGCGGTGAAGAAGGCCCTCGACCCGCGGGGCATCCTGAATCCCGGGAAGATGTTCAAGGAGGTGCGCATCTGGAAATACCCGAAGCTCCAGGTCCACCTGCCGTGGGATCACAAGTGACCACCTCATACAGGTGGTCATCCGCAGCGCAGCCCTGCGGGGCGATGACTTCGCATGGGTTCTTGCTCCGCCAGAATGACAGGACGAGAGTTCAGCCCGCGGACAATCCATCCCCGTAGGATTGACCAGCCCAAAATGGGCATTGTGAGCAATTTTTCAGAGGGAAAATCGCCGCTTTTACCGTTGCACCGGCCGGGAGCGCTCCCTCAATTCGACGCTTTAATCGCTGATGCATCTCAAGGCTCTCAAGCTCCACGGCTTCAAAAGTTTTGCCGACAACACGACCCTCAGTTTCCAGCCCGGTGTGACCGCGATCGTCGGCCCCAACGGCTGCGGCAAGAGCAACATCGCCGACGCCATCCGCTGGGTGCTCGGTGAGCAGAGCGCCAAGGCTCTCCGCGGCGGCAAGATGCAGGACGTGATCTTCGAGGGCGCGGACACGCGCAAGCCCGCCCAGTTTTCCGAGGTGGCCCTGCACCTGACCGACTGCGAGAAGCAGCTCGGCAGCGAGTTCCACGAGATCGAGATCATGCGCCGCGTGTCGCGCGACGGCTCGAGCGAGTATTACTTCAACGGCCAGCCCTGCCGCCTGAAGGACATCCACAAGCTTTTCATGGACACCGGCGTCGGCCGGACCAGCTACTCGATTATGGCGCAGGGCCAGATCGACCAGATCCTGTCGTCGAAGCCCGAGGAGCGCCGGGTGGTGTTCGAGGAGGCCGCCGGCATCACCAAATACAAGAGCCAGCGCCGCGAGGCGATGAACAAGCTCGCGCTCACCGAGCAGAACCTGGCCCGCGTGACCGACGTCATCAACGAGATCGCGCGCCAGATCGGTTCGCTGCGCCGCCAGGCCGCCAAGGCCATGCGCTACAAGCGCCTCAGTTTCCGCCTCCGGCAGCTCGCGCTCGCCCACGGCAGCCACCAGTGGCAGGGCCTCAGCGCCACGCTCGGGGAACTCGAGGGCCGCGTCAGCGGACTGCGCGGCGCCGCCGAGTCCCGCCGCACCGTGCTCGAGGAAAAGACCCGCGCGCTCGACGAGCAGAAAGCGGAGCGTTCGTCGCTCACGCAACGCGTGCAGGACGCCCAGCAGGCGGTTTTCGATCTCCGTTCCCAGAAGGAGCAGGCCGAGAACCGTTCCGGCCTGGCCGAGGTCAAGCGCACCGGCCTCGCCGAGCGGCTGGATTCGGGCAAGGAAGACATTGCCGAGCTGGAGATGCAGCTGCGCGAGCTGGCCACGCAGGTGGACTCCGGCGCACAGGACAAGCAGATGCAGCTCTCGCTGCTCGGCAGTTCCGACGCCGTATTTCAGGACCGCAACCGCGAGCTCGCCGTCATCGAGGGCGAGCTGACCAAGGCCGACCAGCAGCTCAACCAGGACAAGTTCCATCTGCTGCAGCTGGAGAGCACGGTCGCGCGCCTGCGCACGGACAGCTCCGGCCTCGAGGTGGACGCCCGCACCAGCCAGCACAAGTTCGACACGCTTTCCCAGGATCTCGCGCAACTGCGCTCCGCCGTCGAAGGCGCCGCCTCGGCCCTGGCCGAGGCCAGCCAGAAGGTGCAGGAGGCGCGCATCGAGCAGAGCCGCGTCAACAACGAGGCCCAGGCCGCCCAGGCCGCGCTCCAGGAACTGACGCAAAAGTTCCGCGAGGCCCAGCGCCGGCTGCAGGAGATCGACCGTGGTCTCGCGCAAAAGACCGCCCGCCTGAAGCTGCTCCAGCAACTGCAGGAAAAGTGGGAGGGTTTCGGGGAGGGCGCCAAGGCGCTGCTGACGGGCCGGCTCGCCTCGGTGATCGGCGAACAGAAGTTCACGCCCATTACCCAGGGACTCGAGGTTCGCGCGGAATACGCCAAGGCGCTGGAAGCGCTGCTCGGAGCCTCGGTTGAGGCGATCGCCGTTTCCGACCTCGCCACCGCGCAGAAGATTCTCGGCCAGCTCGCCGCCGACCAGATCGGCAGCGTCTGCCTGCAAGTTTCCGGCCTCGCCGGGGTCTCGGCCAACGGTGAACTTCCCGCCTTCCTCAAGCCGGCCTCCGAGGCGGTGGCCAATCTCGAAGCCTCGCACCCCGCGGCCGCCATGCTGTCGGCCTGCTACCTGACCGAGGATCTCAACGGTTTTCTGGATTTCTGGCAGGCGAACCCGGGCTTCAGCTTCCTGATGGTGGCCACGCCGAAGGGCGACCTGGTGGACCGGCGCGGCCTGATTTCCGGCGGCCATCACAAGAAGCCGCAGAACAGCATCGTGCAGCGCGAGGTGGACCTGCGCGAAACCGGCAAGGCCGTCGTGGCCGAGCAGGCCGCGCACGACGAGCAGCGTGCGCTCATCGACCAGCTCAACGCCGCGCTCGCCGAGGCCGAGGCCACGCTGGAGCAGCGGCGCAAGGACGTGCTCGCCGCCTCGCAGCACGCCGCGGCCCTCCATACCGAGGAAAAGAACGCCCAGCGTTCCCTCGACGATGCCAGCAACCGGCTCCAGCGCATGGAAAACGAGCTGGCCAACCTCAAGCGCGACCACGACGAGGCCCTTGCCCGCCTCGCGAAGGCGCAGGCCCAGCTGGCCGAGGCCCACGGGGCGGTCGAGGCCCAGAAGCAGGTCATCGCCGCCATTGAATCTTCCATCAACGACAAGCGGGCCGACCGGGACCAGAAGCGCGATTCCCTGGCGCAGGCCCGCCTGGAGCTCGCCGAGCGCCGCCAGAAGGTCGAAGTGCTCGACCGCGGCCTGACCGAGATGGAGCGCCGCCGCGTCCAGTTGGCGGATCTCCACGACCAGCGTCAGATCGAGATCGAGACCTGGAACGAGCAGATTGCCGCCCTCGAGCAGGAGAGCGCCGGCCAGCGCGCCCGCGCCGAGGAAATCGCAGTCACCCTCGCCAACGCGCAGGAGAACGTGGAAAAGGTCCGCACCGACCTCGCCCGCATCGAGCAGCAGATCAACGCCGAGGAATCGGGCATGAGCTCCATCCGCACGGAAGCCGAGGCTGCGATGACGGAGCTTTCCCGCCATGAGGTGAAGGCCGCCGAGACCAAGGCGCGCGTGCAGTTCCTCGTTGAGGAGATCACCCACGAGTTCCAGACCGATGTCTCGACCCTCGACTGGCGCCGCCTGCTCTGGCACGCCGAAGACGAGCCCGAGGGCATGAAGGATCTTGACCTCGACGAGGACGATGACGGTTCGGCCCCGGCGCCCGCCGCCCAACCCGTCGAAGGTGAGCCGGCGGCCGAAACCAAGCCGAAGCGTCGCAGGAAGAAGGAAAACAAGGGTGAGCCGACCGAGTCCGACCTCGCCGCGCTCGACAACACGAACTGGGCCGAAATCAAGACCGAGGTGGATGCCCTGCGTCAGCGCATCGGCACGATGGGTGCGGTCAACCTGGTCGCCATCGAGGAATACTCCGAGCTGAAGCAGCGCTACGAGTTCCTGAAGACCCAGAGCGACGACCTGATCAACGCCAAGACGGAGCTGCTCAAGGCCATCGACGACATCAACAAGACTTCGCTCGAGCAGTTCAAGGTCACCTTCGAGCAAATCCGCAAGAACTTCGCCTACACCTTCAACCTGCTGTTCGGCGGCGGCCGGGCCGAGATCGAGCTGATCTCCGCCGAGGATCCCCTGGAGAGCGGCATCGAGATCGTGGCGCAGCCGCCGGGCACCAAGCTGAAGGGCATCACGCTGCTCTCGGGCGGCCAGAAGACCCTCACCGCCGTGGCGCTCCTCTTCGCGCTCTACATGGTGAAGCCGTCGCCGTTCTGTCTGCTCGACGAACTCGACGCCCCGCTCGACGAGTCGAACATCCACCGGTTCACCAACCTGCTGAAACAGTTCGTCAAGGACTCCCAGTTCATCATCATCACGCACAACAAGAGCACCGTGGCCGCGGCCGACGCGCTCTACGGCGTGACGATGCAGGAGCGCGGCGTGTCCAAGACCGTCTCCATGCGCTTCAACAAGGAGCGCGGCGAGGCCGAGACCCTGCCGACGACCATCGCCGACTCCGTGCGCGGCGCCAAGCCGCAGGCTCCCGCCGCGGTTTGACGGCCTCGGTGCGCAGGGATTGCTGCGCACGGGCTGTCATTAGCGCAACCTCTAGCGTAGCGCGACCCGGCCTTGGCCGGGCGGGGTGTGGTATAGTTGCCTCAAAAGGAAACCCCATGAAAACCCCCTTCGTAGCAATCCTGGCGGGTGCCGGGCTCTGGCTGCTCTACCTGTTCTTCGGCCGGCAGATCGACATCGCCTTCTGTGCGGTGATCCTCTTCGGCACCGGGCTGGTCGCCTGGACCTTCGAGCAATACGGCCATCACGGGCACCGCTGAGAAACAATTGACCGGAGCCCCGGCGCAGTTCCCGCCGAAGGTCATGGCGGGTGGGGTGACTGTGCGCCGGCCCCGGTGACAGGAAAAAGCAAAAGGCGCGACCTTTGCGGATCGCGCCTTCTTTGCTTGCCCGACCGTGGGGTGGCCGGTCGGGAAAGGATCAGTGGGCGTGGGCCTTCTTCTTCGCGGCGCCGCCATCCGGAGAATCCTCAGTGATCATGTCCGCGGGCACGTTGGCGAGGGCGTCCTCCATGGTGGTGAGGCCCATCTTGACCTTCAGCATCGAGTCCTGGTGCAGGGTTTTCATGCCGGTCTTCATGCAGACGCGCTTGAGATCGGCGACCTCGACCTCGGCGTTGATGGCCTCGACGATCTCCTCGTTGTTGACCATGAGCTCGTGGATGCCGACGCGACCCTTGTAACCGTTGCCGCTGCAGACGTGGCAGCCGCCGGGCGCGGCCTTGAAGATCTCGGGCGCTTCCGTGAGGTTGAGCGCCTTCATGATGACCTCCGCCTCGCGGCCCTCGGGCTTGTATTTGACCTTGCAGTTCTTGCAGACGCGGCGGAGCAGGCGCTGGGCGCACACGCAGACGAGGGCGGCGGAGATGTTGAAGGGCTCGATGCCCATTTCACCCATACGCGAGACGGTCGAGGGCGCGTCGTTAGTGTGCAGGGTCGAGACAAGCAAGTGACCGGTGAGCGCCGCTTCGCAGGCGATCTGGGCGGTCTCCTTGTCGCGGATTTCACCGACGAGGATGATGTCGGGGTCCATACGCAGGTAGCAGCGGAGCGCGCGCTGGAAATCCAGGCCGATCTGCTTGTTCATCTGCATCTGGTTCAGGCCGGGCAGGGTGTATTCGATCGGGTCCTCGGCGGTCTGGATATTGACGTCGGGCGTGTTGATCTCGGCCAGCGCGGCGTAGAGGGTCATGGACTTGCCCGAGCCGGTGGGGCCGCAGTGGAGGATCATGCCGTAGGGCTGGCGGACGCATTCGCGGTATTTCGCGAGGTTCTCGTCGGAGAATCCGAGCATCGGCAGGGGCAGGGTGGACTTCTGCTTGTCGAGAATACGCATGACCACCTTCTCGCCGTGGTTCATCGGGCCGGTGGCGACACGAAGGTCGATGTCGATGTTCTTCTTCGTGAATTTCTTGAAGACGATACGGCCGTCCTGCGGCAACCGGCGCTCGGAAATGTCGAGGTTGCACATGATCTTCAGGCGGGCGACAAGCGCGTGGGTGACCTGCTTGGGCAGGCGCATCTTCTCGGCGCACATGCCGTCCACCCGGTAGCGCACGATCAGGTCCTTTTCCTGCGGCTCGATGTGGATGTCCGAGGCGCCGGAGACGTAGGCATCCTCGATGATGCGGTTGGTGAGCTGGATGATGGGGGCGGAGTCCTCGCTCTCGAGGTCGGTGGCCTTCACCTCGCTCGTGCCGCCCTCGGTGTAGGCGCCGGCGATCAGGTCCTTCACCTCGTCGATGTCCACCTCCGCGGCTTCCTCACCGGCCTTCTTCGCCCCGGCCTTTTCGCCGAAGTGTTTTTTGAGCAGCGTGTCGAGCAGGCTGGCGGGGATGACCTTGACGTCGTCGATCGACATCTCGGTCGCCTGGGAGAACGCCTCGCGCTTGGCGTAGTCCAGAGGGTTGGTCATGAACACCGCGCAGGAGTTCGTGCCCGTCTTCTTGTAGGGGAAAATGCATTCGCGGCGAATGATCGCGTCGCCGGTGATCTCGACGAGTTTTTCATCCACCTCGCCGTCGTCCACCTTGGTCACGAGCGGCAGCTCGGTGAACTTGGAAATGAACTTGGCGGTATCCTCGGCGCTGAGCTGGAACTTCGGGTCCAGCATGCGCTGGATGAGCGTGGAGGAATACTCGGCCACCTCCATGAGCACGCTGAGATCCTTGGGCGTGAAGAGCCCGCCGGTGCCGGCGGACGGCTCCTTGTTGAGCACCTGGATGGCGCCGATGACGATGT
Organism: Oleiharenicola lentus; assembly: GCF_004118375.1. NCBI lineage: Bacteria > Pseudomonadati > Verrucomicrobiota > Opitutia > Opitutales > Opitutaceae > Oleiharenicola > Oleiharenicola lentus. The sequence continues at coordinate 2,526,857 of NZ_SDHX01000001.1, read as the reverse complement.
TGGTCTTGAGCGGGACCGTGAGCATCGAGTGCACCTCGAAGCCGACATCCATCTTCTTGAGCGAGGCGGCATCAGGGCCCTTGCCGCTGAAGAAGAGGGGTTCGCCGGTCTGGATGACTTTGCCGACGTTGCCGGTGCCGGCGGGCAGCTTGAGCGTGAGCAGCTTCTGCTGGGTGCCCTTGAGCTGCATCTCCTTGTCCTTGTCCGAGCCCCAGAGGGTCGGGGAGTAGTAGACATGCTTGAAGGCGATCTCACCGGCCTCGACGAGGTAGAGGGTCATGGACTGTGCCTGCAGGGATTCGACGACCTTGCTGGCAGTGAGCTCGATGACGGAGTTGACGTCCTCCCGGCTCGGCGCCGGTTTGGAGATGACCTTGATGAGCAGAGACCGACGCAGCGTGCCTGTGAGATTGCTGGAGGAGGCCATGTGGTGGAAGAGGGGATGGGGGGCGCCCGTCGCGCGGAAACCCCTGCGGGTCAACGCCGACGATTAAAAATCGCGCTTGCTTGTAATGCCTCTTTTTAGCGTGGTCGAGGGCTAACTTGCAAATGATTCGCTGGCTTAAAAATCTGTGGACGGGGCTCGGCGCCAAACCGGAGCCTGTTTCCGCTTCAGCCGCAGCCGGTGCCCGCGGCGAAAAGGCGGCCGCCGATTTTCTGAAAGCCCGCCAAGGCTACGCCATCCTGGCCAGAAACTGGCGGAGCCCCCGCGACCAGCGGGATGAGATTGATCTGATCTGCCGCGATGGGGATGTGCTCGTCTTCGTCGAGGTTAAGGCCCGGGCGGCGGGGGCTTTGGTGAGCGGTTACCATGCGGTGGACGAGCGTAAGAAGCGCGCGTTGCGCCGGGCGGTGCAGGCTTATCTCAGCCAGCTCACGCCGCCGCCGCGCACGTTTCGCTTCGACGTGGTTGAGGTCACGCTGAGTGAGCGTCTGCCGCCGCAGGTGATGCACTACGAGAACGCACCGCTCTTCCCCAAGGGCTATCATCTGGCCCGGCAGGGTCCCACCGGCGGCACGGCCGGCGTTCAGTAGCGGAGCAAGCGGGGGGCATAAGCTTTAAATCGTGGCCGGTTGAGTGTGTCACATCCCCACGGTGTCGGAATAAATCCTTGCGGGGGCCTGCCGGCGGACAGACTTTCCCCGCACACACTTATGGCAGACACCCGTCACCCGTTTTTGCATGGTCTGAGCAAGCACCGCGGTTCGCCGCCCACGGTCGTGGTCATCTTCGGCGCCTCTGGCGACCTCACGGCGCGCAAGCTGATCCCGGCCATCTACAATCTCGCGCATGACGGCCTGCTCCCGGCGGACTTCTATCTGATCGGTTTCGGGCGCAAACCGATTCCCGACGAGGAATTCCAGAAAATCGCGGAGGGCGCGATCAAGGAGTTCTCCCGGCGCGAGCCCACGGCCGACGTGTGGGGCCGCCTCGCCCCCCGCACGCTCTATGTCAGCGGCGGCTACGACGAGAAGGCGGCCTTCGACCGGCTGCGCGACCGCATCGCCGGATTGGAGAAGCAGATCAACCAGGAGCTGCAGCCGCTGTTCTACATCTCGACGCCCCCGACCGTCTTCGCCCCGATCATCCGCAACCTCGGCGCCAGCGGGCTGGCCTCGCGCTACCTCGGCCAGCGCCACCAGTCGAAGGTCATCATCGAGAAACCCTTCGGCCGCGATCTGGCCAGCGCGCAGGCGCTCAACAAGGAGCTCACGGATGTGTTCGAGGAGCCGCAGGTTTTCCGCATCGACCACTACCTCGGCAAGGAGACCGTGCAGGACCTGCTGGTGCAGCGTTTCGCCAATTCGATTTTCGAGCCAATCTGGAACCGCAACTTCATCGACCACGTGCAGATCACCGTGGCCGAGCAGGTGGGCGTCGAGGCGCGGGCCGGTTACTACGAGCAGAGCGGTGCGCTGCGCGACATGATCCAGAACCACACCATGCAGCTCCTCGCGCTCACCGCGATGGAGCCACCCGTCTCGATGGACGCTGAGTCCGTGCGCGACGAGAAGGTGAAGGTGCTCAAAGCCATCCAGGCGCTGCGCCTCGACGGGCCGGATCCCGACGTGGCCCGCGCGCAATACGGCGAGGGCCTCATCGGCGGCAAACCCGTGAAGGGGTACCTCCAGGAGAAGGACGTCGCTCCGGCCTCCGCCACCGAGACCTACGCGGCGCTCCGTCTCAGCATCAACAACTGGCGCTGGCAGGGCGTGCCGTTTTACCTGCGCTCGGGCAAACACATGGCCCGGCGCGTCTCGGAGATCGCGGTGCGTTTCAAGCGCGCCCCCGGCAGCCTGTTCTCCGAGTCGGAGCGCTTCCAACTCGCCCCCAACACCCTGGCTTTCCAGATCCAGCCCGACGAGGGCATGAGCCTCATCCTCAACGCCAAGATCCCCGGCCTCGAAACGCGCACGCAGCCGGTGAAGATGAACTTCAAATACGCCACGACCTTCGGCTCCAACACGCCCGAGGCCTACGAGCGCCTCGTGCTCGACGCGATGATCGGTGACGGCACGCTGTTCATCCGCGGCGACGAGACCGAGCGCTCCTGGCAGCTGATCACCCCCATCCACGAACATTGGGCCGCCCAGGGCCGCAACGGCCTCGACTCCTACGCTTCCGGCTCTTGGGGCCCGAAGGCCGGCGAGGCCCTGCTCGCGACCCACGGCCACAGCTGGCGGGAACCCTGAGCCGCGGCCGGCGCGGCAAGTAACCAGAAGCAAGGATCAAGTAACAAGATGATCAGCGCTTACATTCACCCTATCAACAGGCAGGTTTTTGATACCTGTCCGTTGATACTTGGCGACCTCTCAGCCCATGCCTGAATTTTTCGACGCTCTGCCCGGCCAGGAGGTGCCCGTCGGCGGCATCGCGGCGGGTTTCAAGAAACTCTGGGCCGACACCCCGGCCAAGGACGGTCGGGCCGTGCAGCTCAACCTCGTGCTGCACCTCGGTCGACGCTCCTCCGCGGCCGATGCGGTCACGCAGTTCCGCCACCTGCTGAGCTTCGCCCACCGTTATCCGGCCCGCGTGGTCGTGCTTTGTCCGGACTACGAGGAGGGCCGTCCCGTCGAGATGCGCGCGAAGATCTACGGCGAGTGCTTCTTCGGCAAATCCAAGAGCGACACCCGCTGTGTGGAGTTTGTCATCCTGCATTACACGATGGCCGCCCGTGCGCACCTGCAGGACCAGGTGTCGGTGTGCCTCTCCACCGACCTGCCGCTCTACTACTGGGCGCACGCCTTCGCCGAGAGCCGCAAGATCGCCGACTACGACACGCTGCTCACCCGCTCGCAGCGCGTGCTCTTCGACAGCGCCATTGTGCCGCCGGACGCCTTCACCTTTCCCTGGCCTAACCTGTCGGCGGTGCGCGATCTGGCCTACACCCGCACCCTGCCGCTCCGACAGAACCTGGGACAGTTCCTCAGCCGTTACGAACCGGCCGACATTGCGGCCGGGCTGCAGGGTGTTTCGCTGCGTCATCAGGCCGAGTATGCGGCCGAGGCCGCTTGTCTGCTCGGCTGGATCAAGAAGGGCCTGGCCCGCGGCGGCGCCGACCTTGCGCAGATCGCCTTCCGGGTGACCCCGGAAAAATGTCAGGGCTGCTTCGAGCTTTCGTTCAGCTACGCCGATCCGAAGAAGACTTTCCTCTGGCAGGCGGATCTTTCCAGGAATCACGCCGAGTTTGTCGGTGATCTGGGCCGCGGCCGCACGACGCTAACAGTGGGAGCGCACCTGCTCACCGCCGAGCAGGCGCTGGCCGAAGCGATGTTCTTCTGAGCGGGCCGGTCAAACGCTAGCGCAAAACAGAGACTGGCTTTCACACCGGAGGCGCGTCTTAGTCACCACGCATGTCCACCCCGACCGGCTCCGCCCCGAGCCATCCCCACGACCGGCCGACGCGCACCCGCTATTGGGTGATTGTTTTCGCCGTCACGCTGGCCGTCATCCAATACATCGACCGCGTGGCGATCTCGCAGGCGATGCCCGACATCGCGGCGGAGATGAAGTTCACCGATGCGCAGAAGGGCATGATTTTCTCGGCCTTCACGCTGGCCTACGCGCTCTTCGAAATTCCCACGGGCTGGATGGGCGACAAGCTCGGTGCGAAGAGCGTGTTGATCCGCGTCGTGCTGTGGTGGTCATTTTTCACCGCGGCAACGGGCTGGGCCTGGAACTATGTTTCCATGCTGGTCACCCGTTTCCTTTTTGGTGCGGGCGAGGCGGGGTGTTTCCCCAACCTCACCAAGGCGCTGAGCACGTGGCTGCCCAAGGTGGATCGCACGCGCGCGCAGTCGCTGATGTGGATGGGCGCGCGCTGGGGTGGGGCGTCGGCACCGCTGCTGGTGGTGTTGGTGATGACGCTGGTGAGCTGGCGCGCGGCTTTCGTGGTGTTCGCCTTGCTCGGCGTGATCTGGGCGATTGTCTTCGCCAAGTGGTATCGCGACAACCCCAAGGATCATCCCAAGGTCAACGCGGCCGAACTCGAGCTGCTGAAGGAAAACGCCGCCAACGCCAGCGGCCACGGCAACGTGCCGTGGCGGGAACTGGCCACGCGGCCGACCATGTGGCTGCTCTGGGGCCAGTATTTCTTCCTCAGCTACGGGTGGTATTTCTTCGTCACCTGGCTGCCGACCTACCTGCGCGACGAGCGCGGGCTGGAGATCAAGTCGAACGTTGTGATGAAGTGGCTCGCCGCCGTGCTGGAAGGCTGGTTCAGCCCCGAACTCACCTTGAAGATCCTGGCCGCGGCGCTTTCCGGCACCCCGCTGCTCTTCGGCGGCTTCGGCGCCCTGCTGGCCGGCCAGGTGTCGAGCCGGATCATCGCGCGCGGTGGCAGCGTCACGCGGGTGCGGCGCACCTTCGGTTTCGTGGGCCTGGCGGGTGCGGCTTCGCTCCTGATGGCCTCGTTCTACATCCGCGACCCGCTCCTGGCGATGATCGCCATGGGCATGGCGGGCTTTTTCAACGACCTGACGTTGCCGGGCAGCTGGGCGACCTGCATGGACGTGGGCGGCAAATACGCCGGCACCGTCTCGGGCAGCATGAACATGATGGGGAACTTTGGCGGCATGGCCGGGCCGATCGTGGTGGGCTGGGTGCTGACGCTCACCAACCGCGACTGGCAGCAGGTGTTCGTGGTCACCAGCATCATCTATTCGCTCGGCGCATTCTGCTGGCTGTTCATCGACCCGGTGACCCCGTTGGAGAAGGAAGAGGGAAAAGTTATGAATTGAGAACATGCGCGTCGATGCTGCCACGGGCTGCTTTATCTCCCATCGTTTGTTCGAGCCCTGATTCCCCATGCGCCTCCTCCTAGCCCTGTTGCTGCCGCTCGCGGCCTTTGCCCAGGAGCAAAAGCCGTCCGGCTTCGCGCTCGACCGTCTCGCCTGGCTGGCGGGCAGCTGGCGGATGGAGCGCGCCGGCCGCGTGACCGACGAACAGTGGATGGCGCCCGCCGGCGGTGTCATGCTCGGCATGTCGCGCACGGTGGCCAAGGGCAAGGTGGTTGAACATGAGTTTCTGCAGATCCGCAGCGGCCCGGGGGGCGAACTCTACTACGTCGCCCTGCCGGCGCGGCAAAAGGAGGCCACCTTCAAGGTTGCGACGCAGAGCGAAACCGAGGTGGTTTTCGAAAACAAGGAGCACGATTTTCCGCAGGTCATCGGCTACCGCCTGAACGCCGATGGTTCGCTGCTGGCCTGGATCGAAGGACCCCGGGCCGACGGCACCACGCGCCGCGTGGAATACGCCTACCGCCGCATCGCACCGTGACGCGGGTCAGGGAGGCGTTTGGCCGACGAAGACGAGGTAGAGGTTGCCTTCGGTCTGGCGCGGGTCTTCGGTGTTCGAGCCGAGGGTGAGGCTCGCGGCGGCTGTCACATTGCGTCGGAACAGCCTCATCGGACGCTCCAGCACGCGAAGAACGGTGTCAGTGGGCTCGAACTGCCGGGTCAGCCACGCCGGACGGGGCAGCGCCTCGTCATGGGCGATCCACACGGTTGCGTCGGTCGCGACGGACAGCTCGATCAGGTCCACGGCGCTGTAGAGGGCGTCGCGGTTGTCCACCTGGACCCAATCCGCGTCCTGAAGGGCGACGGGCAGTCCCGCGAAAGGTGAATCGGTGTTCACGTAGGCGTTGCGGCCGTCGCGCGCATGCGTCTCGACGTGGACGATCGAGGCGTTGGGGCCGGTGTAGTTCAGGGTTCGGATGAATCGGCCGAGCCGGGTGGCGTCGGTCCGGGCGGCGGTGGCGGCTGTCGCGGCGAGGATGAGGCGGGCAGGAGCCGTGGCCGGGAGTGACACCGTCGGCAACGCCGGCGGGGCGCCGGCGTAGGCGTTGAGGCGAAAACGGATATGGCCGCTCTGCAGTCCGGCCGCACGGGCGGTCACGGTTACTTCGCCGGGTTCGCGACCGGCCCGCAAGGCGACGCGATTGATGCCGGCCTCCAAGTCGAGATGGCGGTGGTTGATGGAGTCGGTTTTCCCGCTGTTGTAGCCACCGCGCCAAGTGACGGGGCCGCTCACGTCGAAATCGACGCGCTGCTGAAAGGTCGGCACCCGCCGGCCCTCGGCATCGACGGCCTCGACATCAACCAGGGCCACATCGGCTCCATCGGCCACGAGACCGCCGGTATGCCGGACCAGGCTCAGCCGCAGGGCCGTGGCGGGCCCGGCCGTAAGCTTGGTGGCGGTTGCGAGCACCTTGCCGCCGGATGACGCGACCGCCTTTATCTCACCCGGCTCAAACGCGACCTCGGGGAACGTGAAGAGAAAGCGGTCGGACCTCTTGCCCGACCCCAGGGAACGCCCGTTGAGCAACAGCTCGACTGTGTCGGTGTTGGCCACGACATAGACGCTTTTCCGCGTGCCGGCGGGATAGGACCAGTGACCGATGATGTGGACCTGCGGATCGTCGCGGAACATCGCCTGGGTGACGTAGTAGGCCTCCTTGGGCAGACGCACGGCATCCACCTCGCCGCTGGTGCGCGCCACCTCGACGGCCACGCGGCCGCCGCTTGTGGAGTCGGAGAAGATCCAGTTGGCGCCGCCCGCGTGCTCGGGTGCGCCGAGTTTTTTCACGTAGTGGCCGATCTGGTTGACGGCAAACTGCTCGGATGTGAGCTGGTAGGTCTGCCCCTTGGCCTCGGGGTAACCGAAGTTCGGCGGGGAGAAATCGTCCCAGACCCGGCGCGGTGACTCCTCACGGTTGTATTCGCCCTCGACGACTGGCAGCCGCGCAATCTCGCGGCCGCCCTCGGTGCCGATGCCGACATCCATGAACTCGGCCGTGATGGCATCGGCGCGGCGGTGCGCGTAGGCGCGCTGGCCGTGCGGGTCGTAGCGGTCCATCAGCGCGCGCAACTCGGCCGCGTGTTCGCGCGAGATCTTCTGGTTGCCGCCCTCCCAGATGAGGATGGACGGGTGATTGCGATAGTAGATGAGCACGTCGCGGAAGTTCGCCACGCGCAACGCCCAGGCGCCGCCCTTGGTGTCGTGTTCGCCGTCGGTGCCGGGTTGAAGCGTGACGAGGCCCAGTCGGTCGGCCGCGGCGATTTGCGCCGGACCGCCGGGCACATGGCCCCAGCGCACGAAGTTGCCGCCGGCCTCGCGCATCAGTTGCAGCGTGTAGAACTGGAGCGAATCCGGCAGCGCCGCGCCCAGGCCGGGCCACTCATTGGTGGGTTTCTGGCCCCAGCCACGAAGCTTCAGATGCGCGCCGTTCAGGAAGAGCCCGCCGTCGGTCTCCCAGCGGACCTGCCGGATGCCGAGGGGAATCTCGACGCGATCAATGTTCGTATTACGAACATTGAGGCTGATGACGACGCGGTAGAGGTGCGGGTAGGCGGGCTCCCAGAGGCGCGGCCGGGGGATGACAATGGCAGGAAGGGTGAACTTGCGGCTGCCGCCGGCGGGCAATGTCTCGCGCACTTGCATGGCGGCCACGGAGCGTCCGTCGGCATCAATGATTTCAGCGCCGATTTGGAAGTCAGCCGAGCCGGTGCGGTCGTTGCGAACGGGGACCTCGATACCGATCTGGGCGGATTTCTCGCTGATGCTCGTGGCGTAGGCGTAGGGGCCCTCGGTCTGGAGGAAGCTGTATAGCGGGAGCGTGAGGTGCAGCGGGTCGGTAACGATGAGGCGGACGTTGCGGTAAATCCCGCCGTGGGCCGGATGCCAGTGGGGGTTGTTCCAGGGAATCTGGTCGGCCTGCAGTTCCTCCAGCGTTTCCGGGATCTGCTCCATGAGCTGCTTCGAGAGCTGCGCGAGGTTGGGGTGGGTCTTCGCGTTGGTCGCGGCCTGCGGGTCGAGCGCCGGGTCCATCGGATCGCGCTGGAAACGGTTGTCGGCCATCACCGCGAGAACGTTGGGTTCACCGGGGCGCAGATGCGGTGTGAGATCGAAACCGAAGGGCGTGAAGCCGCCTTTGGCCGTGCCGAGCTTCACACCGTTGAGGTAAACCTCGGCGACCTGCCGGACGGCTTCGAACTCGATGAACACCTTGCGCCCCTGCCACTCGGCGGGAGCGGCAAAGGTCTTCCGATACCAGGTGCGGCCGCTCCATTGGTCCTGTTCGCCGCGGTGGCCGGGCAGCGACCAATTGTCGAAGGTGTCGGTGTCGTTGAAGGTGTGCGGGGCCGAGACGCGCTCCCATGCGGAATCGTCGAAGCCGGGAGTCTCGGCTTTGGCCGGGTCCTCCTTGAGGAAGCGCCAGTCGGGGTTGAAATCGATTGTTTCACGACCGTGCGCCAGAGCGAGTCCGGTCAAAAGCACGAAAAGCAGGGGGAGTCGCATGAGAGTAGTGTAGGGCGGAATCGCCGATCCTGCCGCTGAGGCGAGGGGAAGCGCGCAAACAGGCGGGATCCGCGATCCCGCCCACCCGTCACTTCCGCGCGCGGAGCAGGGCCTCGAGGAAGTAGTAGTCGCCGTAGTTGAGCGGCGTATCGACCTCGCTGTTCTTTGGATGGTTGCCCGTGGCGTGTTTGAGGATGAATCCGCCGTTGGTGCCGGTCTCGGCCAGGTAGGCGGGGGAGGCGAGGCTGCGCAGTTGCGCTTCGGCAAAGGCTGCGTAGCGGACGGCTTCGTCGGCGGGCACGTAGGTGCGGAGTTCCAGCAAGGCGGAGCAGATGATGGCCGCGGCCGAAGAGTCGCGCGGGGCGTTGGGGATCTTCGGGTCGTCGAAATCCCAATACGGCACCTTGTCGGCCGGCAGTCGCGGGTGGTTCATGATGAACGCCGCGATCTTGCGCGCCTGCGCGAGGTAGCGCTCGTCCCTGGTCTCCCGATACATCACCGTAAATCCGTAAAGCCCCCAGGCCTGGCCGCGCGCCCAGGCCGAGGCGTCGGCGATGCCCTGATGGGTGACGCGGGACTTCACGCGGCCGTCCGCCGCCGAGTAATCCACGACATGGAACGAGCTGCCGTCGTCGCGGAAATGGTGGGCGAGCGTGGTGTCGGCGTGCCGGATCGCCACTTCGCGGAAGGGCGAACCAGGTTGCTCGCGGCCGGCCCACAGCAGCATTTCGAGGTTCATCATGTTGTCCACGATGACGGGAAATTCCCAGACCTTGCTCCAGTCCCACGACTTGAGCGAGCCGATGGTCGGGTTGAAGCGGGTGGTGAGGGACTTGGCGCCGTTGAGCAGGACCGGCTTGTAGTCGGCGTTGCCCGTCAGGCGCAGGCCATTGCCATAGCTGCAATAGAGGATGAACCCGACGTCGTGCGTGCGCGTGTTGTGTTGTTCGGGCTCGAGCTGCGCGGTGAATTTTTCCGCGGCGGCACGCCACTTCGTGTCGCCCGTGGCCTCGAAGAGATACCAGAGCGAGCCGGGGAAGAAACCGCTGGTCCAGTCGCGGGTCGCGACCGTGACGAGCTTGCCGTGCTCAAAGGTGCGCGGCATCGGCTTGGCGGGATCGGCCGGCAGGTGCGCCAACATCCACTCGTATTGCCGGGCCGCGGCGGTGAGGCTCGCGCGGATGACTTCCGGGAGCGGCGTTTCGGCGGCACGCCCGGAGGCGATCGCCACAAGAAGGAGGAGGCAGAGGGGTAGTCTCACGTTTAAGAGGTATTGGCAGGTGCCGGAACGGTCCCAGCGTGCTTCAGTTTATACCGATAAGCAAACTCCAGGCAAGGATGGGACCTGGGGATGTCGCAAACGACACGGCCTCTGGACCGGCCTCAGCGAGACCGGCTGCAGCTCATCCAAGTCAACGCTTCCGCTTCCCGTTCTGCTCGATGTTGAGGTAGGTCTTGGCCTGCATCTGGGCCTCGTAGAACTCCACGAGGCGCACGCCTTCGCGGGGCTTGATGAGGTCCTTCTTCGTGGCGTGGTCGATCTGCTGCTTGATCTTCCGGCAGAGCTCTTCCCACTGGTATTGCACGCCCTCGATGACCTCGGAGACGCGCGAACCGGCGAGGGCTTCCTCGATATAGTAGCCGTTGGGCTCGTCGTCCTCGAGGAAGACATGGACCTCGTTCACGCGGCCGAAGAGGTTGTGCAGGTCGCCCATGATGTCCTGGTAGGCGCCGGTGAGGTAGATGCCGAGGTAGTAGGGCTGGCCGGGCTTCAGCGGGTGCAGCGTCATGTAGTCCTTCACGTCCTGCAGGTCGATGAAGCGGTCCACCTTGCCGTCGGAGTCGCAGGTGATGTCCACGAGCACGGCGTTGACGGTGGGCTTCTCCTTCAGGCGGTGCAGCGGCGTGATGGGGAAGAGCTGCTTGAGGGCCCAGCTGTCGAGGAGCGACTGGAAGACCGAGAAGTTGCAGACGTATTGGTCGGCGAGGAGCTTCTTGAGGTCGTGCAGTTCCTCGGGCTGGTAGCCGGCCTTGTCGCTCTCCTTGTCGATCTGTTCGCAGATCTGCCAGAAAATCTGTTCGGCCGCGGCGCGGTTCTCGAGGTCGAGGTAGCCGAGGTTGAAGAGCGAGAAGGCTTCTTCCTTCTTTTGGAGCGCGTCGTGGAAGCGCTCGAGGCGGCCCAGGCGGGCCTTGTTTTTCAGGAGCACGGCGAGGTCGTCCACGATCTTGTGGCGGGACTTGGGCTGGTGCTGCTTGCCGAGGGACTCGTGCTTGTTGATCCGCTCGAAGACCTCGACCACGAGCATGGAGTGGGGGGCGGCGACGGCGCGGCCGGATTCGGTGACGATGTCGGGCACCTTCACGCCGGAGGCCTCGCAGATTTCGCGGATGTTGAACACCACGTCGCGGGCGTATTCGCCGACGGTGTAGTTCATCGAGGACTCGAAGTTCGTGCGCGAGCCGTCGTAGTCGATGCCGAGGCCGCCGCCGACATCGAGGTAGCCCATCGGGAAGCCCATCTTGGCGAGCTGGCAGTAGAAGCGCGCGGCTTCGGTCACGGCGGCCTTGATCGTGATGATGTTCGGCACCTGCGAGCCGATGTGGAAATGCACGAGGCGCAGGCACTGCTGCATCTTGGCGGCGCGGAGCTTCTCGACGGCGAAGAGGATCTCAGCGGTGTTGAGGCCGAACTTGGCGTTGTCGCCGGTGGACATGGCCCACTTGCCCTCGCCGCGGGTCTGGAGCTTCACGCGGAAGCCGATCATCGGCTTCACGCCGGTCTCCTTCGAGATCTCGATGATGCTGTCCACCTCGGACAGTTGCTCGATCACGATGATGACCTTCTTGCCCAGCTTGCGCCCAAGGAGGGCGAGCCGCATGTAATCCTTGTCCTTGTAACCGTTGCAGATGATGAGGCGCTGGCCGCCTTCGTGCATCGCCAGGGCGATCATCAGCTCGGGCTTGGAGCCGGCCTCGAGGCCGTAGTTGAAGTCCTTGCCGGCCGAGACGACCTCGTCCACGACCTCCCGCAGCTGGTTGACCTTGATGGGGAAGACGCCGCGGTAGTCGCCCTTGTAGCCCTCGTCCTTGATGGCCTTGCGGAAGACCTCGTTGAGCTGGGTCACCCGGTGACGGAGGGTGTCCTGCATACGGATGACGAGGGGGGCCTTGAGGCCCATGCTGGTGGCCTCGTCCACCACGTCCATGAGGCGGACGGTACGGCCGTCGGCGAGTGGCTGAACCTGCACGAAACCCTCGGAATCGACGGAGAAGTGATTGGCGCCCCAGCGCTTGAAACCATAGAATTCTTCAGACTGGGCGGCGGACCACGCGGATGCGGCTTTGATCTTCAATTTTACAGACGGAAAAGGGGAGGGCTTAGGCTTGCTTTTTAAAATCGGGCTGGGCTTAGTCGCCCTTTTCCATTTTTCAAAACACCCGCAGACGCAATGACTAAAATCTCCCTATTGATCGCCCAAGCCGCTCCCGCCTCGCCCGCCGCCCCCGGTGGCGCCGGATCCCTGATGCAGTTCCTGCCGCTCGTGCTGATGTTCGCCGCGATGTATTTCCTCCTCATCGCCCCGCAGCGCAAGAAGCAGAAGGAGCACGAGAAGATGCTCGCGGCCCTCGCGGCCGGCGATGAGGTCGTTACGGCCGGTGGCATCTATGGCGAGATCACGCAGGTGAAGGATGACCGATTCGTCGTTCGCATCGGCCACGACAACGTCAAGGTCGAGATCGGCAAGGGCTTCATCAGCGCGCTGGTGAAGAAGGCCTGAGTCTTCCGTCCGAGTCCGTTCCGCGGCCCGTGTGCCGCACCATACCCCTTTAACAACCAACACCCATGCTTCGTCAAAACTTGTGGAAATTGATGCTGTGCGCAGCCGTCGTGCTGTGGGCGGCGTTCAACCTGATTCCGCTGAAGGATCAAGACTTCGGCGACTACCTCAAAACGGAGGCGGAGGCCAAGCCCGCCCAGTTCGCCACGCTGCTCACCCGTGCGTCCGAGCGCGTTAAGTCCGGCCAGGCCCAAAGCGTGTTCGTCGCGCTCAAGCAGATCGGCCGCGAGGACAAACTCGACCTCTCGCAGTTCTTCCCGCAGGTCCGCCTTGAGGAGACCCTCAAGAATGTTGAGAAGCGCAACGACCTTCTCCTGAACGAGCTCCTCCGCCAGTCCAAGGGCAAGCTGCAGCTTGGCCTCGACCTGAAGGGTGGCGTCGCCTTCACCCTCGAGGTGGAAGAGACCGCCGCCGTGGCTGAACCCGAGCACGCCCGCGTGGAGAAGCTCAACAAGGCCATCGAGATCATCGGCAACCGCGTGAACGGCCTCGGCGTCTCCGAGCCCATCATCCGGGCCGTCGGCACGAGCCGCATCGAGGTGCAGCTCGCCGGTATCTCCACCCGCGACAACCCCGAGGTTCTCGCCAGCCTCAAGAAGCCGGCCCGCCTCGATTTCCGCATGGTGCATCCTTTCGCCACCCCGCCGATGGATGCGCCTCCGGGCTACATCGCCATGACACTCGAGGGCGAGACCCGCAACGGTGAGACCTACACCGAGGAACTCTACGTCAAGCGCATCCCCGAGATGACCGGCGAGGCCGTGTCCGACTCCTATCCGATCATGGATGAGTTCGGCCGCTTCAAGATCATCCTCCGCTTCACCAGCGAGGGCAGCAAGCGCTTCGCCGATGTCACCCGCGCCGTGGCCGAGGAAGGCCAGCGCACCGGGCGCCGCGGCCGTCTCGCCATCGTGCTCGACGACAAGCTCTATTCGGCCCCCGGCGTGGAGCGCGAAATCAACAGCGATTCCGCCGAGATCTCCGGCCAGTTCTCCCAGCGCGAGGCCGTGGACCTGGCCAATGTGCTCAATAACCCCCTCGACGTGCCCCTGCAGGTCAAGGAGCAGTATGAGGTCGGACCCTCGCTGGCCAAGGACGCCGTCGCCAGCGGCAAGATGGCCTTCATCATCGGCACCAGCCTGACCATCCTCTTCATTCTGGTGTTTTATACCTTCGGCGGACTGGTCGCCGCCGTCGGCATGGCCATCAACGTGTTCATCGTGCTCGCGGTCATGGCTTATTTCGGCGCCACGCTCACGCTGCCCGGCATCGCCGGCATCGTGCTGACCCTCGCCATGTCGGTGGACTCGAACATCCTGATTTTCGAACGCATGCGCGAAGAGCTGAAGCAGGGCAAGTCGCTCGCCACCGCCCTCGAGGCCGGCTTCGACAAGGCCTGGTCCGCCATTCTCGACGGCAATCTCACGACCCTCATCACCGCCGCCATCATGGTCGTGCTCGGCACCGGCGCCGTGAAGGGCTTCGGCGTCACGCTGACCATCGGTATCTTCACCACGATGTTCGCCGCGGTCGTCGTTTCCAAGCTGCTCATGGAAATCCTGGTGCACGGCAACGTGCTCAAGAAGATGCCCATGTTCTCCGTGCTGCAAAACACCTCCTTTGATTTCATGGGCCGGGCCAAGCCGGCCTTCATCGCCTCCTGGGTCGTCATCCTCATCGGCGTCGCCACGGTCGCCTTCAAGGGCAAGGCGGTCTATGGCATCGACTTCCTCGGCGGTGACACCGTCTCACTGTCCTTCGCCAAGCCGGTCGAGGTTGGCGCGCTGCGCAGCGCCGCCCAGGCCGCCGGTTTCAAGGAGGTCAACCCGGTCTATCAGAAGACCATCGGTTCCGACCGCGAGACCCTGAAGATCACCACGCCGTTCGACCAGGCCGCTCCCTTGGTCGAGAAGCTCCAGCAGGCCTTCCCCGAGTCCAAGTTTGTCAACGAGGGCGTCACCCGGATCGGCGCCTCGGTCGGAGCCGAGATCCAGTGGAACGCCCTCAAGGCCTCCTTCTGGGCCCTCGCGCTGATTCTCGTCTATGTCGCGTTCCGCTTTGAGTTCGGCTACGGCATGGGCGCGGTCATCTCCACCATCCACGACGTGCTGATGACCATCGGCATCTTCGTGCTTCTGGGCCGGCAGTTCAACGCCTCCATGGTCGCGGCCATCCTGCTGGTGATGGGTTACTCCATCAATGACACGATCGTGGTCTTCGACCGCATCCGCGAGGAGCTGAAGATCAACCCGACCGGCACGCTGCGCGAGATCATCAACCGCTCGCTCAACCTGACGCTTTCCCGCACGATCATCACCGGCGGCACCACGCTGCTCACGGCACTCACGCTCATCTTCGTGACCACCGGCGACGTGAACGACATCGCGCTCACGCTCCTCATCGGTGTCGTGACCGGCACGTTCTCGTCGCTGTTCATCGCCAGCCCCATCTTCTACTGGTGGCACAAGGGCGACCGGAAGCACGTCGAGGCGCACCACGACATCGCCCCGAAATACGAGTGGGCCGGCTCTTCCCGCGCATCCGAGTAAGCGACGCCCCGTCGCCTCATGCGCTGGAATTACACGCCGGTCCGCGCCGAAAGCGTGGAGGCCCTTGCGCGCGGCTTGGGCACGACGCCGATCGTGGCCGAACTGCTGTTGCGCAACGGCGTGGACGGGGAGGCGGCAATTCGCTTCCTCCAGCCCACGCTGGCCAGTCTGGCCGATCCCTTCCTGGTGGCCAACCTGGAGCGGGCGGCGGACCGGCTTTTGCTGGCCCTGCAGCGCAAGGAAAAGGTCACCGTGCTCGGCGACTACGACGTGGATGGCGTGTGCAGCACCACGATCCTCGTGTGCCTGCTGCGCCGGCTCGGCCTGGAGCCGACCTATGTCGTGCCGCGCCGCGCCGAGGAAGGCTACGGCCTGACCTGCACCTCGATCGAGCGCGCCCTTGAGGCCGGCGTGCCCGACCTCTTCATCGCCCTGGACTGCGGCACGAACTCCGCCGAGGAGGTGGCGTTTCTGCGCGGCAAGGGCGCGGAGGTCATCATCGTCGACCATCACCGTTCCACCGAGCCGCCCGCCTCCGATGCGATTCTGATCAATCCGCATGTCTTTCCGGCCGCCGGGGACGACGCCTGGCGTTACCTCTGCACGGTGGGCCTGGTCTTCAAGCTGGCTCACGGGCTGTTGAAAAAACTGCGCCAGGAGCAGCACCCGGTGGCGCTTTCCATCGTGCTGAAGGACTACCTCGACCTCGTGGCGATGGGCACGATCGCCGATTTGGTGCCGTTGCACGGGGAGAACCGCATTTTTGCCCGGCACGGCCTGCGCGTGCTCGCCGAGACGCGCCGCCCCGGTCTGATCTCCCTGATGCAGGTTTCGGGCCTCAAGGCCGAGCAGGGGCTGGTGCCCACCGACATCTCCTTCCGGCTCGGGCCGCGCATCAACGCCAGCGGACGCCTCGCCGATGCGGCGCTTTCGGTGGATCTGCTCCTCAGCCGCGATCCGGGTTTTTGCGAACAGGCCTCCCGCCAGCTCGACGGTCTCAATCGCGAGCGGCAGGACATCGAGCGCCAGATCACCGAATGTGCGGAGCGGCACGTGGAAGAACGCTTTGCCACCGCCGGCGGGCTGGTGCTGTTCGACGAGGCCTGGCATCCCGGCGTGGTGGGCATCGTGGCCGGCCGCATTTCGCGCAAATACAACCGTCCGGCCATCGTGCTGGGCAACGAGGGCGAACTCGCCAAGGGCTCCGGCCGCGGCATCAACGGCTTCAACCTCGTCGAGATTCTTGGCGCCTGCGCCGATTGCCTGGACGGGTGGGGCGGACACCCGATGGCGGTGGGCGTTTCCCTGCGCAAGGAACGGCTGGAGGAATTCCGCACCCGTTTCGAAGCGGCCATCCGCGCCCGCCATGACGGGTCCGGGGTCGAGCCCGGCGTGGAGCTGTCGGGCTGGCTCGAGGGCACGGCGGTGAACGAGGTGCTCATGGGCGAACTGGACCGGCTGCATCCCTTCGGCATGGGCAACCCCGAGCCGGTGTTCGGCGTGCGCGGCCTGCGCCTGCGGAACCGGCCCGATGTTTTCAAGGAGCAGCACTTCCGTTTCACGGCCGAGGATGCCGCCGGCCGGCGCATCAGCGGAGTGGCCTGGAAAATGGCTGACCGCCTGCCGCCCGTCGGCACCCCGCTGGAACTGGCCGTGCAGCTGAACTGGAATTACTACAACGGCCGTCGCACCCTGCAAATGGAGTT
Source organism: Oleiharenicola lentus (assembly GCF_004118375.1). NCBI lineage: Bacteria > Pseudomonadati > Verrucomicrobiota > Opitutia > Opitutales > Opitutaceae > Oleiharenicola > Oleiharenicola lentus. Next base: position 2,509,963 of record NZ_SDHX01000001.1, on the reverse strand, counting down.
GCTAGATTGGCGCGCAACCGGAACTTAAAGGCCACTAAGCCCGCTCATGTTCGAGACGCTGCTCAAGTCCTTCCAAAACTCCCCGCTCTCGCTCTGGGGGCCGTTCTTCGTGCTGTTGCTCTGCGGTCTCGGGCTGCCGCTCCCCGAGGACGTCGTGCTCGTGACCGCCGGTGCGCTCGGGGAGATCGACGGCCGTCCTTGGCTGGAGGTCACCGCAGTGATGTATGCCGGCGTGATGCTCGGGGACTCGACGATTTTCTTCGCCGGGCGCTACTTCGGCGTCCGTTGGCGCAACTCCAAGTGGTTCCAGCGCTATTTCTCCCAGAAGAAACAGGACAAGGTGGAGGACCTCTTCGAACGCTACCATTCCTGGGTGCTCTTTGTGGGTCGTTTCCTGCCCGGCCTGCGCATGCCGATCTTCTTCACCGCCGGCTCCTCGCGGGTGAAGTTCTGGAAATTCTTCTTCTTCGACGGCCTCGCCGCGCTCATCAGCGTGCCGTTCTTCGTGTGGCTCGGCCACTGGCTGTGGCGCAAGTTCAAGGACGACATCGCCCAACTCGACAAGGCCCTTTCCCGCACCCAGACCTACACGATGATTGTAGCGGGGGTCATCTTCGTGGTCGTCGTGATCGTGGTCGTGAAGAAAGTCCGCGAAGCCCGGATGAAGTGGGACGAATGAGGTGGATTCCGCGCTCCGCGCGGGATTAAACCGGCAGGGAGCACCGGCGGGGGGACTCGAATTCGTCCGCCGAAATACGGAAAAAATTCTGCTTGAAGTCACTCCGCAGACCCCGCTTATTCGCCGTTCTCTCGCGCACCCGTAGCTCAATTGGATAGAGCATCTGACTACGGATCAGAAGGTTTGGGGTTCGACTCCCTACGGGTGCGCCACTTTTGAAACTCCGGCAATCCAACAGGTTGCTGGAGTTTTGTTTTTAGTCGGCCGGCTTCCACCGGACTGATAACGTCGCGGTGGCGTTCATGCCTTCCGTTTCTCACGGTCGGCCCATTGCTTGGGAGGCAGGCCGTAGCGCTGGCGGAACAGGCGGTAAAACTGGGAGAGATCCCCGAAGCCGCAGGAGAAGACCACGCCGGTGACGGAGTGCTCGCCCTGTCGCAACAGTTCGGCGGCGTGGGTCAGGCGGAGGTCGGTGAGTTGTTCCCAGAAGGTCCGCCCGGTGACGCGGCGGAACAGCATGCTGAAATGCCTCCGCGACACCCCGGCGCGCGTGGCGGCGCGGTCGAGATTCCAGTCGTCGTAGAAGGTGGCCTCAAGTTCCCGGGCCACCGCGGCCACGCGGGTGAGGGGAGCGCTAACGGGTTGCAGCACGGGCACTCGCGCCAGCGTCACCAGCAGGCGGGCGGCGAGGGCGCGGCCGAGAGTGGCGCTGCCCAGGCGGGGATGCACGCGCTCCAGCAAGGCCCGGCGCCAGGTGGACTCGACCTGCAGCTGGCTCGGCCGGCTCAGGGCGAGGCGGCGTTCGCGGCGGCCGGCCAGCTCGCGCCACAGCCTGGGTAGCTCGGGGTCGGTGCGGAGAAAGGCGGGGCTGAGGCAAAGCAACAGCAGGGTGGAAGGTTGCTCGTCCTCCAGCCGATGCCGGGTCCCGGCCGGCATCACGAGGATCATACCGGTGCCGATACTTTCCCCGGGCCGCCCCGTCTCGTGGCAGGTTATCTGTCCGCGCAGCACGTAGAGCAGCTTGTGAAACGGGTCCGTGCGCGGGGCCATCTGGAAATCCCCGGTGTGCACGCTCTCGGCAAAGAGGACGCCGGAGGCCGGCAACGTGATGCTGAGGGGATGCGCGGTTTTCATGAAGTGCCCGATCTACCAAAGCCGGATTACAGGATAATCCAAGCGGTTATCCGACGGACCTGCTACGCTGGGTTGCCTCATCTGCCATGTCTGATTTCCCGCCCACCGTCCTGCCGCTCCTGACTGAGGAGACCGCCCTCAACGCGCTACGCCGCACCTGGCAGCCCGTGGCCAACGCCGCCGCCGTGCCGCCCGGGGGTGTCATGGGCTACACGTTGCTCAATACCGAGCTGGTGATTGCCCGGTTTGCCGACGGCAGTCTGCTCGCCGCCGACGTGGCCTGCCCGCACAAAGGCGCGCGGCTATCCGCCGGTTGCATTCGGGACGGGCAGCTGATGTGTCCGTATCACGGCTGGCGCTTCAATGCCGAGGGCGACTGCCTGAGCATCCCCTCGCTGCTGGAGCCGAACGCCGATAAACTTGCGCTCTCACACCTGCGCACTTACGAGGTGCGGCAGCGCTATGGTTTCATCTGGGTAAAACTCGTGGCCAGCCGACACGGACTGCCCGCCGTGCCGGAGTTCGAGGACGAGCGTTGGACCTACCTGATGGGGCCGCCCATGAAGTTTGCGGCGGGCTGGCGGCGTGAAGTGGAAAACTACCTCGACATGTCGCACTTCGCCTTCGCCCACAGCGCCACGCTGGGCCAGGCCGCCGATCCGCGCATACCGGACATGAAAATTACACTGCACGAGGACGGTTTCCAGATGGACGCGCCCTTTCCTGCGCTGCAATCAACCCACGAAATGCCCGGCAAGCTCCAGAGTACGCATCATCGGCGACAGCGCTGCCACTTGCCGAACTTCACCACCATCCGCCAGTCCTTTCCTGATGGGGACGAGCGCGTGTTGGTCCATGTGCCGTCGCCCAACACCGGCGAGAGCTGCACGGTGTTCTGGTCGCTCGCCATTTCACCCGGATTTCGCGGACCGCCGCCGGAGCAGCAGATCGAGTTCGCCGTCCGCGTGCTCGATGAGGACCGCCAGATGTGCGAGCTGCAGATCCCGCGTGAGGTGCCGCTCAATCCGTCGCGCGGAGGGTGGGGCGTGCTCGTCATGCCCGGCGACACGCTCGCGACCACCTTTCAGAAGCAATTTCGGCGCTGGCTGACGGCTGGAGCGACGGTATAGTCCGCGACCATGCGGAGAATGCCTCTTCTCTTCCTGGCCTGCTGCACGACAGCCTTGTTCGCGCAGTCGAGACCGGAAACCACACCGACTGAGCTGCCTGGCGCCGAGACGTTACTCTATCGTGAAACGGAAGAGTCGCCGATGCGGCTGTTCGTTGTGAAACCAACGGGCTGGCAGGCGGGTGACCGGCGTCCGGCTCTGATTTTCTTCTTCGGCGGTGGCTGGACCACCGGAACGCCAGCCAGTTCGATCTTCTGGGCGAAGTTTGCCGCCGGCCTGGGGCTGGTGGGCATCGCTCCCGACTACCGCACGAAGGGCCGGCACGATGTGCCGCCGATGGGTTCCGTGGCGGACAGCCGCGCAGCTGTGCGTTGGGTGCAGGATCATGCGGCCGAATTGGGCGTGGATCCGCGGCGTATCGTCGTGGGCGGTAATTCGGCCGGCGGCCATGTCGCGCTCTGGACCGGCATCACGCACGCGCCTCCGGGCTCCCGCGAAGCGGAGTCGCCCCTGATCAAGCCGGCGGCGCTCATTCTCTTCAGCACGGTGTCCGACACCTCGGCCGAGACCGGTTACACCCCGCAGCGCTTCGGCGAGCACACGACCGCGCTCTCGCCCGTGCATCAGCTCGATGCGCAGATGCCGCCCGTGCTGGCCTTCCACGGCGATACCGACAAGACGGTGCCGCTGCGCCAGGCCGTGGCCTTGCGGGATAAACTCATCGCCACCGGCAACGTCTGCGAGCTGCACATCGTGCCCGGTGGCGGCCACAATTTCGGCAACGACGTGCCCGAGTGGCAGGAGAAGTCGCGCGAGCTGATGATCGCGTTTCTGCGGCGGCACGGGCTTGTTCCCTAATGGAGGCGGGGTGCCCTCACCCGCGAGTTGGAGACCGCGAGAATCTGAACCAACGGGTGAGAGCACCCCGCCTCCAGTCAAGTCCGCCTCACCACCAGTTGCGCTTGGCCGCGGCGGCCAGGGCGTCGTCGAGCGGGGCGAGATAGGGATGCCAGAGTTTTTCCCACTCGAGACTGACGCAGCCGGTGAAGTCCGCCTGCAGCGCCGCGCGCAAGGGTGCCATGGCAAACTCCCCTTCGCCGGGGAGCACGTAGGAGAACGGGTGCCGCTCACTGGGCTTACTGATGCTGTCCTTCACATGAATGTGCACCACGTGCGGCTTGATCGCCGGCCAGGTCACGAGCGGTTCCTCGCCGCCGTTGCGCCAGGTATGCTGGCTGTCCCAAAGAATGGCGGTGCCGGGCGCGAGGGACAGGAACTGGTGGATCGTGGCCGCGGTGAACAGGGCGTCGTGCGTCTCGATCATGATGTCGGTGCGCCAGCCGTGCTGCTTCCGTTCTGCCCGCCACCATGTCACGGTGTCGGCCATGGCCCGATGGGTGGCGGCGTTGGCGGACTTGCCGCCGTCGAACACCCGCAGCCACGGTACGCCGCAAGCCTCCGCCCAGGGGACGAATTTTAGAAATTCATCGCGGTCGGCCTGCTTGTTGTCCGCGAGTTTGAGCGAGGTGTCGAGCGACACAATCGGCGCTGGCGCAGAGCGCAGGCGCGCCGCCAGGGCGGCCGGTGTGCCGTAGGCCTCGGTCAGGACGGCGGGCACGTCGATGGTGCCGGCCAAGGCCCGGATTTCCACCGCGTCGAGGCGGTGGCGTTCCGCCAGAGCGAGGACCTGCTCCAATGAATATTCAGGGCAACCCAGGGTGGAAATCGAGCGGCGATAGGGCATCGGTGGTGGCGAAGATGGGAATTTGCCGGAAGGATTTCACCACTAATCCTCACTAATGTCTCACAATGGAAAAGTTTTGATCGGGGGCATCCGGCCTGCCTCATTAGTGGATAGTTAGTGTGAATTAGTTGTGCCCCGTGATTTGCCCTTAAAATTCACCCAACTCAAACCCACAGACCGTGCAGATCATCGGTATCGACATCGGAGGAACGAAGTGCGCGGTCGGCGTGTTGCGGGACGGCGCGGTGGTGGAAGTGGATCGGTTTCCCACGCAGGATTACACCGCGACCTTTGCACGTTTTCGACAGGCGGTTGCCGCGCTCAAGCCCGGCCCTGATGTTGTCTTCGGCATTTCCTGCGGCGGACCGCTGGATGCGGCGCGGGGCGTCATCCTGTGTCCGCCCAACCTGCCTGGCTGGGTCGATATCCCGATTTGTCGGGTCTTCACGGAGATTTTCGGTGGACGCGCCTTCCTGATGAACGACGCCAACGCCTCCGCCCTGGCCGAGTGGCACTTCGGTGCCGGGAAGGGCTGCCGCCACATGGTCTTTTTGACCGCAGGCACAGGCATGGGCGCAGGCCTGATTCTTAACGGGCGGCTTTATGAGGGCGCATCCGGTGACGCGGGAGAAGTGGGACACCTGCGCTTGCGGCCGGACGGCCCGCTGGGCTTCGGGAAGCACGGATCGTTCGAGGGCTTTTGCAGCGGAGGCGGCATCGCGCGGCTCGCCCTGGCGATGGGGTGGCCGCAAACGGAGGTGACGTTGAAAGATCTCGCCGAGGCGGCAACCCGGGGCGACCCGCTCGCGCGGCAGGTGTTGGACACGGCCGGCGAACGGCTCGGCGAAGCGTTGGCGCTGCTCATGGATACGCTGAATCCCGAGCGGATTGTCCTGGGCGGCTATTATCCCCGTTGCTCCGAGCTCCTCCTTCCCGCGATGAACCGGGCGCTGGCGGCAGAGGCCCTGCCCAGCGCGCGGGCGGCCTGCCAGATTTTGCCCGCGGTGCTGGGAGAGAGCATTGGCAGCAACGCGGCGGTTGCCGTGGCGCTGCACGCTCTTGATACCTTGCCCGAGCGCGTCGCGGAAGGCGGCGCCAAGGAATAAGTTTCAACTGCCAAGTTACAGGATTCCCGAACCCACTCACCATGCCCCAGAGCCAACTGAACCATCTGCTGAAACGCCGTCCGGAACTCGCTGCGATCGGTCCCGATATCGCCGAGGCCTTTGAACTGCTGCGCGATTGCTACCGCGCCGGCGGCAAGGTCCTCCTCTGCGGCAACGGCGGCAGCGCGGCGGACGCCGATCACTGGTCGGGCGAACTACTCAAGGGGTTTTGCAAGAAGCGTCCGCTGACGAAGCCACTGCGAGGCAAGCTGCGCCCGGCGATTGCGAATAAGCTCCAGGGCGCATTGCCCGCGATTCCGCTAACTTCCTTCCCGGCTGCGAGCACGGCCTTTGGCAACGACGTCGAACCGGTGCTGGCCTACGCGCAGCTGATTTCTGCCCTCGGTCGGCCCGGTGACGTGCTCGTTGGGCTCAGCACCTCAGGCAACGCCACCAACGTCTGCGCCGCCGCCGAGGTGGCACGTGCGAAAAAAATGAAGATTCTGGCCCTAACTGCTGCGCACGGCGGGAAACTCAAGAAACTCAGCGACGTGTGCCTCCGTGCTCCGACGAGCGAGACCTACCTCGCTCAGGAATACCATCTGTCGATCTATCACTGCCTCTCGCTGATGTTGGAGGAGGAGTTCTTTGGGTAAATGGGTTCGCGGGCGAGGTCGGCGCAATCGCCGACCCTACATTGAGGAAGTTGAGCTATGATCCCAGTAGCACTTCGCCGGACTCGGCGTCGTAAACGGTCGTGCTACGGGCGGAGAGGTTGGCCGGGATGGTCGGCCCGCCGGGCAGGCGCAGGGTCCGTGGCCCGCCCGTGAGGGTGTGCACCATCAGCAAGCCGTCGCCGAGCAAAGTGGCGTCGTCATGGTCGTTGATGACGTGACATCCGGCCCGCCGTCCAAGCGTGCGCAGCAGGGCGGGCGCGGTCGGACTGACGCCAAAGGACCACCACGTCGCCGTATCGGTCTTGCGCCATGCGGCGCTGATGCTGCCGTCGGACCAGCGGCCGGCGACCTGGGTGGCAGGAACATCATAGACCGGCACGTGCTTCGGTGGTTCTAGCGTCTGCACCTCACGAATGCCATCGAGTTCCAGGGTTGAGATGGGACGGGTGGCATCGCGGCCGTGGGTCGTGATGCCCGTCACGGCGCCCGCGAGCGCGCCACCGATTTCACGTCCATTGCTCCAACCGACGTAGCCGGTGAACATGACATGCCTACCGGCCGCTGCGACCTGGCTGGCGATCACCTGCCGCTGCGTCTCGTTAAGCACGACGGTGGATCCGAAGATCACCAGCTTGAAAGGGGAGAGATCGAGCTGGCCAAGTTCGCCGATAAGCGCCTCGTCGGCCACGAGGCCGGAGCGGTAAAGGCCCTCGAGCAGGCCGTCCATGCCGCGACCCGAGAAGGGATTGGGGCCGACGGGCGGCTGGTCGCCAAATTTGAAACCCTCAAGCGACCAGCGCTTGGCGACCGTGTGGCAGAAGGACCACGGATCGTGGATGACCAGGACATCGGCTGGACGCCGGTACGGCCGGCCATGGCGCGATTGGGCAACGCGGTGGATGGCGCGGATCTCGGCGGCGAGGCGCGGGTGGTCCCACCAGCCGACATTGCCATGCGTGGCGAAGTCGGGCGTGCCGGCGACCATGCCAAAGTCATACCACCACTGGCCGCCGCCGCGGATGACCGGCAGCAGGGCGTTGCGACGCAGGCAGGCGATGTCATCTTCCAGCGTGGTCTTGAAATGCCGGTCCCACGGGCAGCCGACGAGGAAGGTGCCGTGATCGTTCTCGTCGAGCCACAGCTTGCCCGCACGACGCACGGCGCCCGTGATGCCGCGTCCGTGTCCGGAGCCACCAAGCGCGCGCACGCCGTCGGTGTAGGACGCGGGCGAGCACAGGCAGTCGAGGTGGGGCGAGGCGAGAACCTTGTCATGGGCGAGGTGACTGCCCGCGGCATTGCGCGCGAACTGGCCGTAGAAATAGCCCTGAAAGGCCGCCGTTACGATGGGCCGCGGCCAGCACCGTTTCACTGTCGCGGCGAGCCCGAGCAGCGCATCGGCCATCGTCAGGTGCAGCCAGGTGAAGTAGTCGATCAGGTCCTGTTGCGTGCGCGGATCGCGGAGCGGACCCACCGCGACGGTTTCGCGGGCCGGGGAATCGGGCGGCAGAACGGCCTCGATACGTGCGCCGGGACGCTGCCACGCATCAGCCAGCTGTTCGTCCGACCCGTAACGCGTGCGCAGCCACTCGCGGTAGGCGCGGGTCGCGGCGACCCCGGTGTCGGGATCGTGGTGAAGAAAGCCGAACTGGTGCCATTCGCCGTAGAGCCCGTTGGCGAGTTGGATGGCGAAGAGCCCGCCGCCCTCGGGCGTGGCGCCGAGGCGCGTGCAAAAGTCAGCCAGATGCGTATCCGCCCATTCGCGCCACTTGGTTGAGGCGAAGCTGGCCCGCAGCGGACGGTCACCGTCGCCGTGCAAGGGCCGCACCAGGCCCCAGCGCTCCTTTTCCTCGACCGGCACATCGGCGTAGCCCACGCATTCCTCGGGATGCCGGGCGCACCACCACGGCGGGGCGTTGACGTGCAGGCGCAGCATCACGGCCGCGTCGGGACACTGAGCCAGGACACCGGCGATCTGGCGCTGCGCCAGGGTCAAATCAAGTGCGGCGTCCGGCCCGCTGAGCATCTGCTCGAACCAGAGGTCGAGTTGGAAAAGCCGGACACCCTGCGCGGCAAAGAGACTGATGTTACGCGCGGGCAGTTCCTCCCATGACCAGCGGGCGCCAGGGCAGTCGCTGAGCGCGTAGATGAGCGGCGCGTGGGGCTGGCCGTTGAGCACGAGCGTCGGGCGACCGGCGCGCATTTCCACCTTCGAGATGAGCGGGGAGCGGGGCATGGAGAAAAGGAAACCTGAAACTTGAGATCTGAAACCTGAGTATGGGGAGAAGACACTGCAATAGAACGGAAATTAAACCTGTAGGGGCGGCGCTTGCGCCGACCTCGCACATGAGGTCGCAGCAAGCTGCGCCCCTGCATTTATTTCGACGGCGGGGGTGGCGGGGCGAAGTAAGTCTGCCAGAGGCCGACGATGAAGTCGGCGCCCATGGGCAGCAGGTGTTCGTCCCAGTTGTATTCGCGCTGCTTGGCCTGCGAGAAGCTGCGGTAGCCCTCGCGGGCCTTGAAGATCATGTCGCCCATGCCGACGCCCATGCGCCGCTCCAGCATGTCGCCTCCTTCGGTGGCGCGCCATTCACCCACCAGCTTAAGCGTGGCCGCGGTCGGAATATCAATCATCGCGCCCTCGAAGGCGTAGCCGAGGCTGGTGCGCAGACCGTCCCAGTCGGTGCTCTCGAACTCGTGCAGCATGCCCATCTGGCCCTCCCACGGCGACTCGGTGGCGGCGGAGGCGCGCTGCATCAGGCCGGAGGAGTAGCCCGTGCCCGTGTGCACCACGGTGCGCACGGCCTTGGAGAAGAGCCGCAGCGCCTGTCCACGGTGCAGGAGCCAGGGTTGGTGCAGGGTATCGCCGTTCAACGTGAAATCATTGCGGACACCCGCGCCTCGCGTGATGACGCCTTGGGCGAGCACCTGCTTGGCCGGCACCGCGACGGAGCCGCCGTTCATCATCAGGTCGCGGATCGCGGGATTCCAGGTCCAGCAGCGCTTGATGTTCAGGAAGCGGGCGGCCTCGAGCCGGGCGATGAAGCGGTCGAAGTCGAAACCGCGAAAGAAGGCGTTGAGTTCGTCGGGCCCGAAGTAGAGCGAGGCCGAGATGATCGCGCCCACGTAGCCCTCGACGTGGTTCGGATTCCAGCTCTTGTGAAACAACGAGTAACCGTCGAGGAGCAGGTAGTAGTCGTTGTCATCGTCGAGGCAGAAGTGGGCGGCCAGGGCGAGGGCCTGCATGAGCAGGTCGGCGCGGGCCTTCTCATCGGCGGAGAGCTGGCTCCAGGCCGCAGGCGTGCGCTTGGCGAGCAACAGGGCGTGCGCGGGGACGTGATGTGTCCAGCCGCCGATGCCGCCCTGGGCCTCGGGTTCGCGCGTGCTGCCATCGGGATATAGCTCAGGCGTGACGAGAAAGAAGCGGAGTTTGTCGGCGAGGTGCGTGGCGAGGGTTTTCCCGTCCACGACCTGATCGGGCGCCTGGAAGGCGGCCGCGGCCGTCACCTGGAGCGCGAAGGTCTCGCGCATCTCGCGCATGCGTTGGTGATCCACGAATTTCCAGCGCGGCGCCTTTGTGCGCACGGCCAGTTCGACGAGGTCGGTTGGCAAGGAGGGCAAAGGCGCCGCCGGCAGGTGCGGACAGCCGAGCAAGGCGAGGAAAAACAGGCTGAGAAAGGGGCGGATCATGGTTCGGATGGTTGAAACAGGAGATGAGAACATTAGGAGCCAGGGGAGTGAATGGTGCCGTCAGCGCGGATTTCCAGCAGCCGGCCCTGCCAGCGGAGGCCGTGCAGGGCGGCATGCGGATCGAGCCGGTCGAGTTGAGGCCGGGACTTCGGCTGGGTGTAGCCAGGGTCGAAACCAAAGAGGCCGAGCACGACGGTCTCGAAGAAGTTGCCGGCGGAAAGGCAGGTCCAGTCGTTGATATAAGGCCACTCGGTCGGCGCCTTCCGGGCACCACCGGCGACGGTGGGGGCGGCGGTCTCGACGAAGTGGGCCTGGGAATACGGACCCTGTTGGGCGGTGGCCGCCAGGCCGGGCAGCCATGTGGCGAGCAGGTCGGCGTGGTCGGTTTTGAGCAGCGCGGTGGCGGCGAGGGAGACCCAGGCCGGGTAGGAACCGTTCCACTGATGGTCGGGTCGCTGCGAGAAACCGGTGTCCTCGTCCAACGGCGAAAGGGCCGACATCCAGGTCGGCGTCATCAGCTCGCGGCGGAAGAAGTCGATCATCTCGTTGATTTGTTCCGTCGGCAGGTCCGCGTGGAGAAAGTTCAGGGTGTGGATGAAATCCCAGGCATGCCGGACCGGCACAAGTTCGCCGTCGGGCCGGCGGCAGTGCCAGTAGCCGGCGCCCGCCACATAGAGCGACTGCACCCGGGAGACGAGGGCGGTGGCTTCCTGTCGCAAACGGGACGCCTCCCCGGCGCGTCCCTGCCAATCGAGGAGCGTGGCGGTTTCGCGCAGGATCCAGACGTTGGCCGCGTTGAGCGACGCCACCTCATGCTCATAGGTGCCGACCGCTTCGAGCAGGCTGTTGCGGTCGCCGTAGTCGGCGAGGCCGCTGCCCCGGTCCAGCGTGCGGTAGTGCGACGCGCAGGCCACCAGATGCTCAAGGACGGTGCGGTCGCCGACCCGGTGGGTGAGCCAGTCGGCTTCGCCCGTCACGCGCACATAGAGCGTGATCAAGCGCGCCATGGCATAGTCGTTGCACGAATACCAGTTGCCGGTGCTCCGGCCGCTCACGTATTCCGTCCCGAAGTGGCGGTGAATGTCCCGCTCCAGCCAGCGCTCGATCGTGCGGCGGACGCAGGCCGGGTCGAGGAGCGTGAGCAGGAACGCCGCGAGGGACCAGTCGTTGATGAAGCTGGTCGTCACCCAATACCGCGGCATCAACGTGACGTAGGTGCGTCCGTGCGGTGAAACCCGGGGCTCGCGCTTGAAGTAAATGGCCGTGATGACCGCGTTGAGATAGACCGCACGCAGGGCCGCGTTGGTCGTGCGCAGCACGGGCAGGTGGCCGCTGTAACGCGCATTGCCCGGGGTGAAGGCGGCGGCGATCTCGGCGCGCCAGTCCGTTTCGGCGGCGGCGAGTTCTGCTCCCGGGTTTTCGCGCCAGCGGGCCAACGCGGAGTGAAGTTCATCCGGGTCTCCGCCAACCGCGATGATGAAGTGCAGGGTGCGGGTTTCTCCGGGCTCGAACGACCAGTCGAAGCCGAGCCAGCGGCGATCCAGCCAGTCCGGAGACGGTGACGTCGCCTGCAGGGCGTGCGCGGCGCTGGCCTGCGAGGAGAAGAGGAGTCCGCTGCGGTCGGCGAGCACTTCGCGACGGTTGCGGCGCAGCGTGGTTGCGGGTGGCGCGCCTTCCCACGGGGTGGTGGAAATGAGCGGGGCTTCCTGTGGCGACACGGGCGTATGCCAGCCATCGTCGGAACGCACGACGCCTTCGCCGGCGAGCAGGCCGAACCGCACGGTCCGGCGGGCGGCGGCGCGGTTGGTGATCTGCAGCGCGACGGTAACGGTTTGGGCGCGGACGCCCATGACCGTGGTGCTGGTGAAATGCCAGTCGCGGTGCTCGGTTTGGCGCACGACCCGGTCCGGGCGCCATTCGAAGGCGATCTCGGCGGCGGAGGTGTGAAGGCGGCAACCGTCGAACTGCAGGGTGCCGAGCCAACTGGCGCCGACGGACCACGGGGCAAAGGTCAGGTGCTGGACCGCGGTGATGTCGGGGGCGACCTGGAGGCAGCCAAGGAAATTGGTGAGTGCGGGGGGATTGAAAAGTTCGCCGTTCCGGCAGGTCAGCCGGGCGCTGGAGAATTCCTCGAGGGAGGGACCGACGGGCAGGGCCATGGGGGGGGGAGGACCGTCAGGCCGAGCCGGCGGGCAGGCGCAGCAGCGCACCATAAACCGCGATGGCGCGCTCCAGTTCACGGCGGTCGAGCCATTCATCCTTGGTGTGGGCCTGCGCAAGATCGCCGGGGCCGAGCACGATGACCTGGGCGCCGGCGGCGGCGTAGTGGCTGGCATCGGTGGCGTAGGGCGCGCCGATGGCCGTCGCGTCGAGACCGCAGGCCCTGAGCGCTGGCGCGGCCCAGGCGTGCAAGGCCGCGGAATTCTGCGGGGGCAGCGGCGGGGCGAGATACAGGCTGTCGTGCTCCACGGTCTGGCCGGCCAGGGCGGCATCACGTTCCGCCAAAATCTGGGCCGCGGTCTCGCCCGGCACGAGCCGGCGGTCGCAGTAAATCTCGCAGTAGTCGGGGATGATGTTCACGGCCGATCCGCCGCGGATAAGGTTGATGCTGGCTGCGGCGCGGCCAGTGAGGGGAAATCCCCGGCAGGCCAGCGGCAGGAAGCGCGCCTCCAGGGCGGCGACCACGTGCAGCATCGCATGGATGGCCGAACGACCCTTGCTGGGATCGGCCGAATGCGCGGCCACGCCGCGGGTGATGGTGCGCCAGCGCAGTGCGCCATTATGGGCCACGACGGGGCGGAGTCCGGTGGGTTCGCCGACGACGATCCCGCGCAGTCGAGAAATGTGCGCGAGTTCCCCGGCGAAAGCCTTGGCGCCGCGCATCTGTGCCTCCTCATCCACGACGAACACAACCCCGGCATTCCGGACGCGCTGAGTCGAGTGCGCGTAGGCTTGCAGGGCCCAGAGCATGGCTGCGCCTGACCCTTTGGTGTCGCAGGTGCCCCGGCCGTGAAGCCGGTCACCGTCCGCGGTCAGCTTCAGCGGCGGCACCGTCATGCCGTCCAGGCTGACGGTGTCGAGGTGGCTTTCGAACAGGAGCCATTCGGCATCAGGCGCGGTCTCGGCGGTGATGAGCAGATTGAAACCGCGATCGCCCACCGGGAGGCGCCGGGTCTGCAGTCCCCAGTGATGGGCGAGGGTCTCGAGATGGGCGGCCAGGGCCGACTCCCCGCCGGCCGGGCCGCCGAAATCCGGATTCACGGTCTCGAAGGAGACCATCTGGGCGAGCAACTCCTCGCAGCTGGTGGGTGGGGGCAGGGTGGGCATGTTCAGCGCAGCCAGCGTTCACGGTTCTCCGCCACGAAAGCGTCATCGGTCAGCTCGGGGTAAGCGAGACCGACGCGGGTGAGCTCCTCGGCCTGGCCCGGCGAGAGAGCCTCGTGGGGATTCAGGCAATGGATTGACTCAACCAAGCCCTGCCGGCGCAGGACCTCAAGAATGCCGGGGATGCAGCCGTGAAAGGCGTTGGCGGAATCGAAGAGCGCGGCGTTCATGTCGGTCACCGCCACGGCGCGCCGCAGCCATTCGGCGCTGATCACAGGTTGTTGGGCGGCCGCTTGGGCTTCGCGAAACAGCTTCACCGCCGAATGGGTCCACACGCCCCAGTGTCCGAGGAGTCCGCCGACAATGCGCCGGGTCACGGGTCGTCCGTGATGCGGGAATGTAAACGGTGTCAGCAAGTCGGCGACGATGGTGTCGTCGTTGCCGGTGTAGAGCGCGACGTCGTCGCGGCCGGCGTCCACGATCGCGCGGACGACGTCCAAGGTTTGGTAGCGGTTGAAGGGTGCGATCTTCACGGCCGTGACGCCGGGAATCTCCGCGAAGCGGCGCCAAAAGGAGTAGCTGAAGACGCGTCCACCGACGGCCGGTTGGAGGTAGAAGCCGACGACGGGGATGAGCCCGGCGAGGGTCGCAACATGGGCGATGATGGTCTCCTCTGGTTCGGTCTTGAACGCGGCCATGCTGACTAGGGCGGCGTGGTAGCCAAGCGAGAGCGCGAGCTCGGCTTCGCGGGTGGCCTGCGGGGTCCGGCCGCAGATGCCGGCGATCAGCGCGAAGTTGCGGGGCGCGGCGGACAGCTCGGCGCGCACGGTCGCCGCGGCGAGCTCCAGCACAGGCCGCAACAGGTTATGCTGCGGATCGCGGATCTCGAACTGCGTTGAATGCACGCCGACCGCGAGCCCGCCGGAGCCGGCCGCAACGTAGTATCGCGTCAGGGCGCGCTGGTGTCTTTCGGAAAATTTACGCTGGCGATCAAGCGCCAGCGGTTGGGCGGGGATGACGTGGCCGGCAAGCAGATGGGAACGAAGGTCCATGGTCAGAATTTGCCGCTGCGGGCTTCAAAGTGGGTGGGCTTGCCGAGGAGCCGGCCGCCGCCGCCCACGTGCGCGGCGATCAGGTCGAGCATGCGCGGCAGGGATGTTTCAGGCGGGCCGAACAGCTTGAGCGACTCGCGGGCGTCGGACAGCCACGCGGTCGGGGCCTCCGTGCCCGTGAAATGCGGCGGGCGGCCGAAACGCCGGCCAAATTCCCCGGCCAGCGAGCGCACACTGAGTTTTTCTGCGCCGGTGATGTTGAGCAGCTTCGGCGGATTGGCCGTGTGAACCAGGCACTGGATGGCGCGGGCGCACGCATCGCCCTGCCAGATGCAGTTCAACCAGCCCATCGTCAGGTCCACCGGCTCTCCGCGCGCGACCTTCAGGGCGATGTCCACGAGCACGCCGTAGCGCAGCTCCACCGCGTAGTTCAGGCGATACATGAGCTGTCGCGTGCCGAATTCCTGCGCGAAGTGGGCGAAGACGCGTTCACGTCCGACGCAGGTGCTGGCATATTCGCCAAGAAAGGCGACCGGCTCGCCTTCATGGGCCCCTGGGCCGGTGACCGGCACGAAGGGATAGACGCAGCCGGTCGAGAACACGACGATGCGCGAGTTGCGGAAATGCTGTGCGACCAGCGCCGGGACATAGGTGTTTTGTATCCAGGTGAGACCGGGAGCGCTGTCGGTGCCAAACTTCTGTCCGGCGAGATAAAGCACATTGGTCGCCAGCGGCAGCGCAGCCACCTGCGCGGCATCCGCCAAGTCGCACGGGAGCGTGCGCACGCCGAGGTTTTCGAGCCCGGCGCGGGCCTCGGGGCGGCTGAACCGCGAAACGCCGGTGACAACGGCCTCACCCCGGCCGGCAGCGTCGAGCGCGCGGCGCAGCATCACGGCGGTGGAGGTGCCCATCTTGCCACCGACTCCGAGGACCATGAAATCGCCGGGCAGATTACGGACGGCTTCAATGGCGCCAGCGGTGGGCGTCGAAAGCAGGAGTTCAATCTCGTGATCGGTGGAGGGAAGCTCGGGCATGGCTCTAGGCAGGTTCAGAGACGGAGAAAACGTTGCAGGTTGGCGGAAGCAATTAAGCGGCGAGGCGCGGCGCGCAGGGTGGAGGTGTCCAGCTTGGCCCGGGCCGCGGCGGTGATCAGCAGCGGGGTGTGGGAGGCAAAGGCGAGCTGGCGGGCGGGCACCTTGGCGAGGAGGTGCTCCATCGTATCGTGCCACTCGGCGAAAGAGAGGTCGGCGAGGAGGTTGGGGTGGCGGGGGGCCAGCTTGAGCAGGTCGGGGCGCAGGAGTCCGCTGGCTAGCACGGGGCGACCGGGGTGGCGCCGCAGCAGGTTTGCCAAGTCGCCAACCGGCACCGGCTTGATCGTCAGGGCGTGATACTCATGCCGCTGGTCGATGAGCTGCAGCTGGATGATGAGACACAGGCGGAGAAATTTCAGGGCGTCGCACAATTCGTCCACCGCGGGATGGTTGAGCCGGTAATTGTGGTAGTTGGGCAACAGCCGCACGGCGCGCACGCCCGGATCGATGGCGACGGCGGCAAGATCAGCGCGCCAGTTCGCGAGAGAAGGGTTGATCACCGGCACGGGCAGCAGCGCGCGCTGGCGCTTCGTCGCGGCGAGCAGGGCAAGGTTGGCCGGTTGCGGGGCCGGGGCGAAGACGGCGTCGAGCGGTGAAACGAGGGCGCGGGCGATGCCGTGTCGCTTCAAGTGCCCCGCGAGCGAGCGAGGCGTGTGGGCGGCGGCGAAGGAGAAGGGCCAGCGGCCGACCCAGGTGTTGGCGTCGAAGAAGTTCATTTCAGTCCGAGAAGGGCCGCGGCGTTGTCGTGGAGGATTTTTCGCTGCGTGCGGAGATCGAGGCGCGAACCCGTGATACGGGCGATGGCTACGCCGAAGTCGCGGATGGGGGCGTCGGAGCCGTAGAGAATCCGGCCGGCGCCGAGTTGCTCCACCGCGTATTCGACCATGCCCGTCTCGGGGGCGGCCCCGGAAGTGTCCACCACGACGTTGGGGCAGGCTTTCACGGCCTGCACGCCGCGCACGCCGCAGCCTGTCAGGTGGGCCATGATGATGCGGACGTCAGGAAAACGCCGGGCGAGCGTCGCAACATCCTCCGGATCGGTGTGGAAGGCACGTTCGCCGATTTTGGTCATGCTCCAGGCGTGTTGGAGAACGATCAGGTGGTGGCGGCGAGCCTCTTCCATGAGCGGGCGCATGACCGCATCGGCGGCGTTGTTGGCGATCTCCAGCTTGAGGCCGCGAAAGCCACGGGCGACGCAGCGGGCTACTTCCGCGCGGACGGCGGGGGCGCCGAGGGTCGGGTTGAGATGACAGAATCCCGTGACGAACTCCGGATGACGGCACATCAGCTCGTGCGTTTCGTCGTTGATCAGGCGGATCTGCGCCGCATTGGGCGAGCGGCCGAAGGCAAGCACGTCGCCCAGCACGACCACCTGGCGGATGCCGTGGGCGCGGGCCCGGGCCAGGAGTTGCTCCGCGCCGGTGCGGCCGCGGTGGTCGTCGCGCAGGATCGGGTGGGTATGGACGTCAATGATACGCATCGGGTCAGCGGGCAAAGTGGTGGGTAACCTTCGCCACCGCGGCCGCGGTCTGGTCCATGATCTCGTCGGTCAGGCCGGGATTGATCGCCAGCGAAATGCTGTCGGCCAGCACGGCCTCGGTGACGGGGCAGCTGACCCGGCGGTAATCCATCGTGGTGAGGCCGGCTTCGCGGAGCGGCCAGAACCCGGCGAAGAAATCGTGATTTTGAAACAGGGGGTATCGGTAAACCGGACGCGGGATGTAGCCGGGCGTGGCGGCGGCGCCTTCCGCGACCAGGGCCGCGGCAAATTCATCGCGGGTGCAACGGAAGCGGGCGAGATCGAGCCGGAGCAGGCAGAACCAGAAACTGTGACGGTCCCGTGGGTCGATGGCGGGTAGGGAAACGCCGGGAAGGGCACGGGTCTCCAGTTGCGCGAGCAGCCGCGAACCCAGACGGACGTGGTCGGCGATGATGGCGGGCAGTTTCGTCAGCTGGCCGGCCGCGACCGCAGCCTGGGGTTCGCTCATGCGGTAGTTGGGCGCGAGGCTGGTCGGGTTGCGCGCGTCTGCGGCGCTGTTGCGGTCGTAGAACTTATCGGCCCATTTCGCGAGCGTCGGACCGAAGCGCTCGTCGTTGGTCATCACGATTCCGCCGTCGCCGCAACTGACGTGCTTGAACTCGTTGAAGGAAAAACAGGCGAGATGGCCCCAGGATCCGACCGGTTTTCCGCGGTAGAGAGCCCCCCAGGCCTGCGCGCAATCCTCGATCACAAAGAGGTCATGCTCCCGGGCGATGGTCATGATGGCCTCCATGTCGGAGGGATTCCCGGTCAGGTGGACCGGCATGATGGCACGCGTCTTCGATGTGATCCGCCGACGGACGTCCTGCGGATCCAGGTTGTAGGTGTGCGGGTGGATGTCGGCGAAGACCGGGACCAGTTGTTGGTAGAGAATCCCGATGACCGAGCCCATGTCGGTGATGGGCGAGGTGATGATCTCGGAGCCCGGCGGCAGCTGGAGCGCAGCCACGGCGACGTGCAGCGCAGCCGTGCCGGAGGAGGTCGGCATCAGCCATTTGGCCGGGCAGGTCTGGCGGAACTCGGCGGCGAGGTCCGCGCACTGCGGGCCGTTGGCGTAGAAAAGGGATTTCTGTCCCACCATGGCGGTCAGTCGCGATAATTCCTCGGCGCCCCAGCGATGACGCTCGGGGCGGGGGGCGGTGACGGCCTTGGGGCCGCCGTGGAGGGCAAGGGTCGGATTCATGGCGAGGGAAGGGCGCGGAGAAAGTCCGCGAGTTTGAAGACAAAGCCGAACTCCAAGGCCACGCGCCACAGGGCCTGGCGTTTTTCGCGCTCCTCGCGGGCAGTCTCACGGTTTTCCACGGCGGTGGTGGCTTCGGCAATGGTGGAGCAAAGGCAACCGTGGCGGGCCATGTCCACCATGCCGCCCGGAGACATCAGCAGGCACCAGTTGAGCGCGAACCCGGAGTAGATGAGATGATTGATGCCTTGGGCGCGACACAGGGCGGCGAGTTGGGCGCCGTCCTCGGCGATGCCTTCTTCGCCGACCGGGCGGGCGGACGGGGCAAAATCCAGCCGGGCGAACCCGGCGGCAATGTCGGCGCTGTTATGGGCGCCGGGCGAACCCTGCGCGGCCCGCAGGCGCTGCATTCTTTCGTGGAGCGGGTCGGGCGTGACGCGCCGCGGGAGACTGGAGCCTCCGGCCAGCTGGATCGCGCGGTGGTGTCCGGGCAAATGGGAGTAGTAGTCCTTGCCGCCGCCCACGACGTGGAAGACCGGCAACGGCGAAGCGCGCACGGCGGCCAGCAGGGGCGGGAAGACCTCCCGCAGGATGCGCTCGGCTCGCGGGGTATATTCGACCGCGCGGCGCCAGCCGGGGAATTCGTGCGGTTGGCCGCAGTCCCAGGCGTGCATCACGACCAACGCCGTGTGTTGCGGGGCGAGTTCAGCCTCGACCGTGTGCCATCCACCGTAGCCCTCGCCCGGCACCGCGAGCGCGGGATCGGCGTCGAACTGACGATAGAGCTGGGCGGGCAGGCGCACGGGGTCAGGGTAGTTTGGTTTTGGCCGGACGGGAAGCGCGCCAGAGCAGGGCGCCGATCAGAAAAAGCAGCCCGCCGGCGACGAGATTGATAAGCGGCGGAGCGAGGGGCGACGAGGGCAGAACGACGCAGGCGATCAACACGAGGCCCAGCAGCACGCTGACCAATGCCAGCATCTGGAAGTCACGCAGGCTGGCCGGGGGCAGGTTGGGATCGACGGGCACAGGGGTGCGCAGGTCGGCGTCGAACCGCCGGCATTCGGCGCTGCGCGGGTCGTCTTTGCGGTAGAACAACGCGGAGAGGAAGAACACCACGGTCGCGGCGGTGATGGCGCTGATGATGTTACGCTCGTAGGCATGAGCGGGGAAGACGTCCGCCCACAGCAGGGCGAACGCGACGGTAAAGGCCGCGATGCAGGAGGCCATGCCGGACCACCACGGCGTCTTGCGGTAGATCATGCCCAGGAAGACGGGCATCATGAAGCCCGGGCCGGAGAGCGAGTAGTATTTCAATGCGAACGCGAAGGCGCCGCCCGTCCGGGCGATAAAGAAGGCGGCGACGATGCCGAGCACGCCGATGACCAGCATGGTCGCCTGGCCGACGCGCATCTGGTGTTTTTCACCAGGGACCGGCCGGCCGAATCGTTTGCGCAACGGCACGTAGATGTCGCGGGTTATGGTGGCGGCGAGCCAGTTGAAGCCGTCGCTGGCCTGGCCGAGGGTCGCGGAAAGAATGGCGGCGATGACAAAGCCGATCAGGCCGTGAGGCAGGAGCAGGAGGGCGAGGCCGACAAAGGAGGCCTCCTCGGGCGCGGCGAACTGCGGCCAGATCTCCGTGATGTTGGGGAAAATGACCCGCGCGCCCATGACGGGCAGAATCCACAGCAGCGGGCCGAACAGGGAGAGGCCCGCACAGAGCATCGCCATCTTCCGGGCGCCGCGCTCGTCGGGCACGCTCTGGTAGCGTTGCACCTGCCACCAGGCGACGTTGTAGCCGAGCATGGAGGCGGCGGCGTAGCTGAGCAAAAACAGGGGTTGGCCAGTCTGGCCGTTCAGCCCGAAATAACCTTGCGGCGCCTCCCGCCAGAGCCGCGAGAAGCCCGCCGCAACTCCGTCGCCCTGACCCAGGTAAAGGAAGGTCACGGGCAGGATCAACAGCGATGTCACCAGGATGATGACGCCCTGCACTGCATCACTCAGCACAGCCGCCCACAGCCCGCCGATGACGGTATAAACGATCATCACGAGACCGGTGCAGATCATCGTGAGTTCCAGACCCGAGAAAGTCAGTCCGAGGAAGGCGTGTTGTTCCGAAGCAAAGCCGAGAGCGGTGGAAACGAAAATGCAGAGAATATAAAGGCCCTGGCCGATGAGGATGACCTGCGGGATGATCGCGGTGACCGTGTAGAAATAGGTGGTCGAGGACGAGTAGCGGCGAGTGAGAAACTCAAGCGGAGAGTTGATCCGGGCCCTTCGCCAGCGGGCGGCGAAGTAGAACGCTCCGACGAGGTAGGCCCAGGTCGCCGCGGTGAAGACGACGACGGCGCCGAGCCCGTGCTTGTAGGTGAAGCCGGCCGCGGCCACGAACATGAAGGCCGAGAAACCCGAGACCCAGTTCGACACACCAGCGAGAACCCAGGGAACCTTGCCGCCCGCCTTGAAGTAATCGTCGGTGTTCCGGTTTTTCCGCGACGAATACCATCCCACAAAAATGACGATACCGAAGTAGAGCGTGATCAGCGCATAATCGGCACCGTTGGCATGATTGAGGACGGGCATGGCCGGAATCAGAGGGTAAAGAATGCAGGATCGTTGCGTGCGGCGACCTTACAAAGGAATGACGCTGTCAGGCGATGGTGAGGGCAGGGACGCTGGTCGTGGTCTGGAGCGTGACGTCCACCTTCTGTCCGGAGTGGCTGCCGGTGATGTGCCAGCCGGATGCCGTGCGCGTGACAGCGAGTTTGCCATGGGCGCCACCGGCGGGGGCGGTGGTGCAGGCGGTGAGGACCTCATGGTCGGTGGCGCTGGGGGAGACGACTTCAACATAGGGGAAGACGCCGACGCTCTCCGGCAGGGCGAGCTTGGCGGTGCCCGCGCTGACGGAGCCGGCGGAGGCGACGGTGGCGCGCAGCGAGGCCAGCGGCCGGTCAATGCCGAAGGTGGTGCCGGCAGCGGTCGCGGCGCCCTTGCCGTCGTCGTTGAAGACCTGGAAGCGCACCTGCACGGGCGCGGTGCTCTTGAGTTTGACGCGATCGAGCACGAGCAGGACCTCGGGCTTGAGGAAGACCAGCGTGCGCACGACGAACGCGGCGTCGGGCAGCACGAGGGCGTAGGCTTCGGAGGCGTCGCTCGTGACCGTCATCCAGCCCGGGCCCGAGCGAAAATCCGTGACGCTCGCCACGGCCCAGGAGGCATTCGTGCCTTCGGAGCCGTTGTGGTATTGGTGGCCCTGGCCGTTGATCAGAACCGCGGTGTGGGCCTCGGTGAGTCGGAGCAGCCATTGCGGCGTGGTGAAGGAATAGCCGGCGCGGAATGGGTCGTGAAACAGGCGGTCACCGTGCGCCTTGAAGATGATGCTGTTGCGGTCGGCGTGCTCGTGGTTGGCCGGACCGCCGCTGCGCAGTGCGACGACGGTGTCCGCCGGGGCCCAACCGGTGCGGGAGATGACCCAGTCGTTGCTCAGTCGCACATCGTGCAAGTCAGGGCCGGGCGCCTGGCTCGGCGCATCGGGCTGATACCAGACCGCGCCCTGCAGCAGGCGCAGCGAACCGGTGTTCTGGGCGACATGATGGCAGAGGGGATCATGGGCTGTGCTGCCGACCCAGCCGGCGACCGAGACATCCATACCCACGCCGGCATCGCAGAAATTCACGAGATCGAGCGCAGGGTTGTAGTTGCCCTTGGGCGTGGCGTTGTAGGCGGTGCCGAGCTTCGGATCCGCGACCACGCCGCCGCCGCAGGGCATGGCCATGCTCAGGGCGAACCGGATGGTGCCCGGGTAGTTGATGAGCTTGCGGTCATCGAGGCCAAGCCGGCGCCAGACGGCCTCCGCGAGCATCGCCAGGTGGGAGGTGGTGTAGCCCCAGTAGCCGACGCCCTCGTCGTAAGAGCCGTCCGAGCCATACATCGTGGCGAAGGCCTGCGCGCTCTGGCGGGAGAGATCGAGCCACTTGCCCGCATCAGGGTGTCGGCCATGGAACCAGACGGCGGCGAGACCGAGGCCGCAGGTGGGGATGATCTTGAGATTGGTGGCATTGAGGATGAGCGGCCAGCGGGCAAGGCTCACGCGGTAGGCCTGCGGATAGTCGTCCTCGGGATCGAAGCCCCAGCCCTTCACGCGGTCGGGATACTTCATGCCGTAGAGGGTGCGGTAACAGGCGGGGGCTCCCTCCGTGAGAATCCTGTGCTCCGTAAGATTCACCAGGTCGGCCGGCACGGCGGCGCCGAGCCAGTCGAGCGCATAGCAGGCGGCGATGGTGGCTTCGGGGGCGCGCTGCAGGCCGATGGTGTCCTTGCCGCCCTCGAGGAAGTAATCCCAGCGCGGGTATGCGCACATGCGCCGGAGCGCCAGCAGACACAGGTCCAACTGGCGGCGGTCGCCCCAGACCGTGTAGGCAAACGCGCAGTTCTGCACCAGTTTCCACAGGCGCATGAAGTCGGCCACATGGTTGTTGAGGCGTGATTCCTCGCGCACGAACTTCGTCTCGGCGGCAAAATCCACGTCGAGCAACTGGCTGCGGATCTCGGCACAGCGCGGAAGATCGAGATTGGCGCGGATGCGTGGCAGGTCGGCGGGGTCGAACAGCAGGCCACGCCCGGGTCCGGCGGACGGTGGGTTGGCCGCGGTCGCTGCACCGAGCGGCAGGCGGGCGAAGGGCAGGGTGGCGGCGAGGACGGCGGAACTCTTGAGAAAGGTGCGGCGGGTGGGGGTATTCATGGGGCGGGTGGGGCGGAGTGCGGAAGACGGAGAACGGATGACAGGGGACGGAGGCTCACTTGTAGCCGTGGAAGTGCTTGGGGTCGTCGGGGTCCTGATAGCGGGTCGTGTAGGTCTTCTTGCTCGCGGCCAGCTTCAGGAAAACGTCGAGCGGCACGACTTCGACGGGCCCGTCGAGCTGCTTGACCACCTCGACGAGGCTGTTGACGTCGTTGGATTCGCGGACGTGCACGAGGAGGAAGTAGGGCCGGGTGGCGTTGAGGGCGATGAGCTCGTTGAGATCGGCCGCCACCTCGGTGCGCGGGCGGCGCGGGTCGATATAGTAGTCGTAGGAAATCAGCGGCCGGGTGTCGCGGAGGTCGCGGGTGCGGGCGGGACCGTAGCCGTTGATGAAGCCGATCACATCGGGAAACGCTTCGTAATAGCGGTCCACCGTTTCCTTGGTGAGGTCGGCGTTGCCCACGTTTCCGTCGGCGGCGGAGTTGTCCATGATTTCCATCACATGCTCGTCGAGCACGGCCATCAGCTCGCGGGCCTCCTTCATGAGCAGCGGGAAGCGGTCGGCGGGAATATGGTTGGGATACATGTATCCCGGCCCCGAGAGCCCGCCGATGAAGTAGTCGTTCGGTGTCGCGCTTTCGTGGAAATACTCGAGGGCGGCGGGCGAGAACTTCGTCCAGTTCATCGTGACCTGCCACGCGAAGGGCAGCTTGCCGCGACCGGGTTTGGTCCAGACGCCGATGCCGATGCTGTCGGACTGGACAAAGGAGAGGTAAACCTTTGCCGCTGCCGTGAGCTTGGCATCGCGCGCCACGCGGTGGGAGTTCGTGAACTTGAAACCCGGGGTGAAACCGAACTGGCAGTTGAAGCTGAGGTTCGGGAGATTGTGCAGCCCCTCCATCTTGAGGCCGTAGCCGGAGAGCAGGGTGGTCCACTGCTCCTCGGTGTCCTTCGCGTAGGAGTGCCAGCCGAAGACCGTGGCACCGGGATTGAGTTCAGAAAGGAGTTTCTGGGCGAGGGCGAGTTCCTCCGGGTGCTTGGGATTGGCCGAGAGATCCTGGAAAAACATCCGCTGGCGCACGCCCCAGTCGCCCATGGCGGGTTGGCGCACGGCACCGGCGTGTCCGCCCATGAGCATGATGCTGTCGTGCGTGCAACGTGCCCAGTAGCGCCGGACCGCATCGCCGTAAATCTGGGCGTCGGTCTGGCCGGTGTAGCGACCGCGCAGGTCGTCAATGGGCTTCAGGCCGTGTTTCTCCACGAGGGGGACAAGGCCGGCGGTCACGACGAGCGCGTCCTCGAGGCCGGCGATGGTGAAGGCCACGTTCAACGTTGCGGGCACGGCCGGGTCCCAGACGACATAACCCTTCGCGGCGCCGGCGAACCGGCTCAGCGCCTCCTCGGCGGTCTTGAGCCCGGTGAAGCGAACGCCGTGCTTGCGTTGGTAGAAATCGAAGAGCGGCTCGGTGATCTCCCACTGGAAGTCCCGCGGGTGGACGACGTAAAGCTGCGGGGCGGCGCGGTTGGCGAGGCCCTGCAGGCTGACGAGCAGGACTTTTTCGGGCAAACCGCCAGCGACCTGCCATTGGCCGTCCCAATGCATGACGAAGGCCGACCGCGCGTTTTCGGCGGCGGTCAACAAGGGGGCGAGCAGCAGGGCGAAAAATAAAAGGGCGCAGCGCATGGTTCAGGGGGATGAGGGGACGCGGTTGAAACGGTAGACAAGCGGCTGGGGGCGGGAGCTATGCAGCTCGATCAGCACGAGGGACTGGTCGCCCTCGACGAGGCGGTATTCGCAGTAGAGACGCATGACGGCCTGACCTTGGGAAATCTCGATGGGGGCGTCGGCCTCGACGCGCAGCGTGCGTCCGGCGTCCAGCCAGGCGGCGCGCGCGGCGGTCTTGCCGCCCTTGGCCGGATAGAGGGCCATGTGGCGCTGCTCGACGCGGAAGAAATCCGCGAGCTCGACCGGGGCGGTGGTGTCCACCGTGTTTGTAGCCTGATGCTTCGTCGTACGCCACTGCATGTCGTGGCGCAGGCTCACGCGCGGGCCATCCACCGTGATGACAAGGTCCCAGGCGCTCCACCCATCGAGGGCTGAGCTGCGTGCAGGGTCCAGGCGCCAGCGACTGTCGAACGGCGAGCTGGCATGAGCAGCGAGGGGCGCGAGCAGGAGCAAGGCAGAGAGCAGAAGTCTTCGGGGAGTAGTCATGGCGGAAAATTAAATGCGGGCTCAGGGTGGGTCGCGGAAGCGGAGCTTTTCCTCCTCACGATCAAGGTAGGGAATTCCGTCGGACATCCACGCAGGTTGGGGCACACCCTTGAGAAAGTGGTCGAAGAACTGGTGCATGCGGCGGGCAAAATCCTTTTGGTCGGCCCGCCGGCGCAGGCTGTGCAGTTCGTCGTTGTAGTTGAAAAGATAGGCCTCCTTGCCGGCGCGGCGCAGAGCGAGGAAGAACTCGACGGCCTGCGGCCACGGCACGATATCGTCGTGGTCGTTGTGCAGGATCAGCAGCGGCGTGGTGACGCGGTGCGCAAAAAAGACCGGCGAATTCTCCACATACAGGTGCGGAGCCTCCTGCAGGGTGGCGCCGATTCGGCTCTGGTTCTTTTCGTATTTGAACTGACGGGAGCGTCCGGAGCTTTCGCCGATGGCACCGGAGGCGCTGGTCATGTTGCCCACGATCGCGCCGGCCTCGGCGGCGCGGAAACGGCCGGTTTGCGTGAGGATGTAGCAGGTCTCGTAGCCGCCCCACGAATGCCCCTCGAGTCCGAGCGCGTTCTCGTCCACGAAGCCCTGTGCCACGACCGCATCGACCGCGGCCATGACGCACTGGTAGGCGCTCGCGCCGGGTTTGCCGGTGGTGTAGGCGATGTCCGGCATGAGCACGACGTAGCCGTTGCTGGTGTAGAAGCTCGGTTCAATCACCGCCAGCGGTGCGGGCAGGAAGAAGCGGTGCAGATTGGCCGAGAGCCGCTCGTAGATGTAAACGATCATCGGATACTTCCTCGTCGGATCGAAGTTCGCCGGTTTGCAGAGCATACCGGACAACGGTTGCCCGTCCGGTCCGCGGTAGCGGACGAGGCTGGCCGAACCCCAGAGGAAGGGCGCGAGTTGGGCGCCGCCCCCGGTCACCTTGCGGGGAGATTCAAAATTGGTGTCGGTAACGAGGATGTCAGGAAACTCGTCGAAACGTGACGCGGTGAGCATGAGGGTGTCGGCTTCCAGGGCACGACCGACGAAGCGGTGATCCTTGGCGGCCCAAAGGAGGCGTTGCGGAGCGGAGTCCGCCGAACTGAACCGGAAGAAGCCGGTGTCGCGGGTGTCTTGGTGTTCCCCGCGAAAGGTCAGCGCACGGTCGAGGTCGATGCCGCGGATTTCATGCTCGGGCTCGTTGCCTGCGAGGTTGTTCAGCCGCAGTTCAATCTGGTTCAGCCGGCCGAAGCCGCCCGTCAAATTACGGGCGGGGCGACCGTCGGGGAAAACCTGCCAGAGATCAAAGCGATCATAGATGAGCAGGGACTGGCCGTCACGACTCCACCCGGCGGAGCCGTAGGCGCCGGGCATCTCCGGCATGTCGTGCCGCTCGTTGTGGACGGGAAACGGCAGGGCCTGGCTGACCGGGTGCACGGAGCCGTCACGGCTGTCGGCGACGAACCACTGCCGGTCGGCATACCAGGCGAGCCAGCGGTTGTCGTGAGACCAGCGAACGCCGGCTTTCTCACCGACTTCCCGCGCGAGGAGCTTCCGGGAGCCTGAAGTCGCGTCCACGAAGTAGAGATCATGATAAATCCCGTCGTAGTCGATGCGCCGGCGATAGGGGCGGTCATCGAGGCCGAAGGCCTTGGAACCGTCGTTGTTGAAAGTCAGCAAGGCGAGGGTCGGATCAGCCAGCTGGACAAAACGACCGCTAGCCAGGTCCAGAGTGCCGACGTAGGCGCGCTGCCGTTCTTTCTCCGCCTGCACCTTCTGCAGTGGCGGGATGAAATCGTCGTTCCAGCGCCAAAGGTCGGCGCGGATCTTTTCCTCCTCGAGCAGCGCCGCGAACCGGGGATCGGGTGCATTGAGTGCGGGCCGGGTAGAAACCAAAAGCCGGTTGCCGTCGTAGGTGAAGGCGGGGGCGGCATCGCCGCTGACAATCCAGCCGCCCGGCAAACCCGGCGCATCCGCGGGGAGAACACGCCCGGCCGCACCGGAACCGCGTCTCCAGTGGTAAACCGCCATCCGGGGCATCGGGGCGGGCGCTTCGTCGCGGTCGGTGAGGAAGGCCGCTTCAGTCTGCGTGCGGTTCCAGGTGATTTTACGGTAGCGCCCCGGTCCGGAGGCAAGCACCAGGGGTGGGGCCTGGTCACCGGGCGTGACGGCGAATACGCCGTTTTCAGCCGCAGTGGCGGACGCGGTGGCAAACAGGAGCGTCCGTCCGTCGCGAGAGAACGAATATTCGGTGACACCGGGAAAGCTGCGTTCGGCGGCCGAGTTCAGCTCGCGCAGCACAAGTTCACCTTCGGTTTTCAGGTAGGCCAGCCAGGAGCCGCCGCGGGCCGGCACTTGCAGGCTTTTCACCCCGGCGATGGGCACCGCGCGGCCGGTGGCGAGTTCGACGATAACGAGTCCCTCCGGCGGCAACTCGGCGCCCGATTTGCCGGCGCGCAACGCTTGGAGCGTGTCCGCACGGGCCGGAAACGTGTTGGCGACGGCAAAGCGACTGTCGCTCGTGAGCGTCACGTTGACGGACCGGCGCGGGGGCGGCCGTTCCGGGTCGGCCTCCGACCCCGTCATCAACACCGGCGGCAGGGCCCCGACGGGGGCACGCCATTCTTGTGTGCCGGCAAGTTCCCGCACGATCACCTCCCCGTCGCCCTCCTGCGGCATGTAGGCGTAGGTGAGGAACCGACCGTCGCGCGAAAGCACCTGGCCGGAAATGCTCCGCCACCCGTCGAAATCCACATGGCTTAATGCCCGCTTTACGTCAGCGGCCGCCCGGCCATGGATGGCCAGGGCGCAAAGCGCGACGAATAGCAGAAGGAGTCGATTGGGGTGCATGTCGCCGGGGCAGCGCGGATCAGGGATTGTGGTTCACGGGATCGGACGGCTGCCGGTGATAGGTGCGGTAAGTCTTGGCGCTGGCGGCGAGCTTCAGGAACACGTCAAGCGGCACAACCTCGACGGGCTCGCTCAGCCGGCCGATCACGTTGGCGACCTTCTCGATCGTGTTCCGTTCCCGCACGTGCATGAGCAGGAAGTAAGGGCGCGCGGGATTGAGCTGCATGAGTTCCTCGAGGTCGGCGGCGGCCTCGTCCTCGGGGCGCTCAATCGCCAGGTAGTAGTCGTAGCTCAGGAATGGCCTGCCGTCGCGCAGATCGAAGGTGCGGGCGGTGCCGTAACCGTTGATGAAGCCGAGGGCATCCGGGTATTCCGCGTAGTAGCGGTCCACGAGTTCCCGCGGCAAGTCGGTGTTGCCGACGTGGCGGTTGCCTTCCGAGTAGTCCATGATTTCGAGCACGCGCAGATCGAGCTGCTTCATGAGCTTGCGGCCGATGGCGGCGAGCGCGGGGAATTTGTCGGCCGGGATGGACTTGGGATAGAGATAACCCGGACCCGACAGCCCGCCGATGAAGTAGTCGTTGGGTGATTTGTCCTCGTAGAAGAACTGGAGCGCGGGCGGATTCATCCAGACCCAGTTCATCAGCACCTGCCAGGTGTAGGGAATGCGTCCGCGTCCCGGCTTGGTCCAGCTGCCGATACCCATCGAGTCGGTGGCGACGGCGCAGACATAGACCTTGTTCCCGGCCTGTAGGTTGGCGTCGGGCGCGACGTGATGGTTGTTGGTGAAGCGGAAGTCGGGCGTGAGCGCGATCTGCGAGGTGAACGAGACGTTGGGCAGGTTGTGCAGGCCCTCCATCATGAGCCCGTAATTCCCGATGAGGGTGGTGTGCTGGCCCTCGGTATCCTTGGCGTAGGAGTGCCAGCCGAGGACGATGCTCGCCGGGTTCTGGCCGCCGAGGATGCGTTTCAGCAGGGCGAGTTCCTCGGGGTGTTTCGGATTGGCGGAGAGGTCCGTGAAGAAGGCGCTTTGCTGGATGCCGAAGTCGGCGATCCCCGGCTGCATAACGGCACCGGCTTCGCCGCCCATCACCACGTAGTAATCGCGCGAGCAGCGGGCATAGTAGTGATCGTAGGCCCACTGGTAGATGACATGGTCGGGCTGGCCGGTGAACTTTCCACGAAGGTCAACGACCGGCTTCAGGCCCTGCGCCGCGGCGAGTGCGAGCTGGTCTTCGTTGACGACGACGAGGTCCTCGACGCCGGCGATGGTGAAGGCCACGATGAGAGAGGAGCGAACGGCTTTGTCCCACACCACAACCCCCTTCGCCCGGGTCCCGAAGCGGGCGAGGGCGGCCGCAGTGTCATTGAGGCCGAGGCGGTCGAACTTAAGGCCGTGGCGCTTTTCAAGAAACCCGACCAGTGGGTGAACGATCTCCCACTGCCAGTTCTTGGGGTATTCGAGGTAAAGGCGGGGTTGGCCGCGGTTGGCGAGGCCTTGAAGAGAAATGAGCAGGGCGTGCGCGGGCAGGTCGCCCGTCAGCTGCCAGTTTTCGGACAGTGGAATGAGCGTGGCTGCGGCGGGCGCGGGTCCGGTTTTGACCGTGCCGGCGGGTTGGGCCGGGGCGAAGACGGCGCCCAGGGCCAGAATGACCGTGGCGAAAAGACGGCGGAGCAGGCTCATGGCACGCGGGTGAATACGTAAACGACCGGACGGTTGCGGGTGCTGCGAAGTTCGATGAGAGTCAGCACGGCACCGTTGGCGGAGAGCTTGTAGTCGCTGAGGATGTTGACCGGGCGTTCGCCCTGTTGTGTGGACAAAATCAGATTGGTCGAAAGACGGAGAATGCGGCCGGCATCAAGCCACTCGGCTCGGACGTGCTTGGTACGGTCGCCACCGATGTAGGCGCCGAGGTGACGGTTGTCGGGCCAAAGGTTCACCGGCACGACATTGTCGGGCAGAGACGTGTCCACCGTCATCACATCCGCGAACCCGCGGCGCCCCGCGCCGAGCTGGCGGTCGAGCGTGATCCGGTTGCCGGCGACAGACAGGGTGAACTCGTAATTTTGCCACGGACTCAGCTCAGTGCTGCGCGCGGGGTCGAGGCGCCAGCGGCCGGCGAGCGGACTGCCGACGGCGACGGCCGATGCGGACATGACACCAAGCAGGAGAATCGTGAGCAGGCGGAACATGGGACCGACAGGAAAGGGGAGCGCGGAGAAGAAAAAGGGCGGAGGCAGCAGGTGCCTCCGCCCTCGGTTGGATGGTCGGATTGACCCGAGACTTAGAACTTCATGCCCAGCGAGAACATGTAGGAGCGGGGCTCGGCGAGGTTGTAGTTACCCTCGGAGTATTCCTTGTCCGTCACGTTGCTGACATTGAGCGTGCCGGACAGCTTGTAGCCGAACACCTCGAAGGGATAGCTGAACACCGTGTCGAACACCACGTAGTCGCCGGCCGCAAGGCCGCCGCGGGCGGTCCACATGTTCACGTTGTTCTGGATGTTGATCTCGCTCGAGTAGCGGGTGCCGAGGCCGATGCTGAAGCCGCGGCCGTAGTCGCCGATGAAGTTGTCGCTGAACGTGTATTTCTGGAACACGTTGAAGCGGAACTCCGGCGTGTTGATCAGGCGGCTGCTGAACGTGATCTCGTTCTGGATGCGCTGGGCGACGGTGGAGGTCGGGGTGAGCGCGAGGCTGGGATCAGCCAGCGTCTCGGAGCGCCAGATCCAGGAACCGGAGATGACGGCCTGGTAGTTGCGCTTCGGGGTCCAGATGACCTCGAACTCGGCGCCTTCGTTCTCCTCCTCGGCGGAGGCCGAATACCAGCGGACGATGCGGCTGAACGTGCCCTGCTTGTTCGGCAGGAGATAGTTCAGCGGTTCGTTGAACTGGCGGAGGGTGTCGTCGAGCACGCGGTTCTTGCGGTTCACGCGGAAGACCGAGGCGGTGCCGACGATCTTGTTGTCATCGAGCGCGACCTTGACGCCGAACTCCATGTTCAAGCCCTTTTCGTTCTGCACTTCGGTGAGGCCGCCCTCGGAGACGAGGCGGGCGTTTTCCGTGGAGCCGTTCAGGCCGAGCAGGGTCGCGCGGGTGTTGACCGCGTTCGGATCATAGTCGCCGCCCAGGTAGGTGACGCCACTCGGGAGGAAGGTCTGCGACACGCTCGCGTAGACGCTGACGTTTTTCTTCACCTCGAAGGAGGCGCCGATCATCTTGGAGCTGCCCTTGGTGGTGCGCGGGCGGGAGAAGATCGGGCTCAGGCCGTAGGTGACCCAGTCCGCCTGCGGGATGTTCTGCAGGGCGAAGTCGTCGACGATGAACCAGGGCGGGTTGGCCGCGACCAGCTGGCCGACGGTGCTCGTCTTCTCCTCGCGATAGCCGAGGAAGGCGGTGAGACGGTTGTCGAAGGCCGAACCCTGCCAGTTGACATACCATTCCTCGCGCTTCGGACGGCTGTGGTCCACGAGGCCGCGATCGATCGGGGTGATGCGGCGGATGTCGGGATTCATGTGCACGCCCGGATCATACTCGGAGAAGATCTGCTGCGGGGTGAGAATCTTGCCGAAGCGGTCGCGGATGAACTGCTTGTCCACGCCCCAGCCCAGCACGGGGTGGCGGAAGGCGGCCGGGATCGGGGAGACGTAGCCCTCGTCAGGCTTGTCGTAAGCGCCCGGGAGGTAGCCGTAGAACGGGAACAGGTTCGTGTGATTGTTCGAACCGTAGAACGAGTTGTAGGTCTCGCCCATGAGTCCGCCCACGAGGATCTTGTTGTCCATGCCGGCGAAGCTCGCCTTGAACACCGCATCGAGCTGGTGGTAGTAGGCGTCAATCTGGTAGCCCTGTGTGGCCACACCGCCGAGGTTGTAGCGGCGCCCGTCGGCATAAGGATTGGCCGAGGAGAACACGCGGTCAAAACGCGACTGAACCGAGGTGTAGTTGTGACGGATATCCAGCCAGTCGGTGGCCTTGAAGTCGGTCACGACCGCGAAGGTGGAGTTTTCGTCCTTCGTGTAGGTGCCGGACCCGTAGTAGTTGAACTTCTCGTCGAGCACGCGGTTGCCGCTCGCATCGGTGATATAGGCGCCGCGCGCGACGGAGGTATACAGGGGGAGATACTGGTCGTTCGCCGCGTTGCGCTTGTCCGCGATCCATTGGCCAACGTTGTTGAAGATGCGGGCCTGGTAGGCGGTGGCCGAAAGACCCGTGAGGGTCAGCAGGGCCGCAGGCGGGGCCTTGTAGTCATCGAGCCACTGGGTGGGCCAGATGTAGGAATTGTCATCCTGGTTGCGCAGGCGCTGCAGCACTTCGCCCTCGATGGCGACCTTGAGCCGGCCGCTCTTGAACGGAATCAGGGTGAGGCCGGCGTTGACCGAGTAGCCCTTCTGGTATTCGAAGCGCTGGTTGCCGATGCCGTTGTCCCACGCGCCGACGACGCGCATGGCCGCCTTCTCCGAAAAGACCTGGTTGGTGTCGAGCGTGACGCGCTCGCCGCCGATGCGGTCGTCGTAGCCGCTGTAGGAAGCGGTGACCGTGGTCGGAATCTTCGAGAAGGAAGGCTGCTTGGTGACGTAGTTGATGACGCCGCCCGGGAAGGCGTTGCCGAAGAACACCGCCGCCGGTCCCTTGATGACCTCAACGCGTTCGACGTTGTCGAGGCTGTAGGCGTTGTAGCGGAGCAGGCCGTTGCGCAGGCGCGAGTTGATCGGGAAACCGCGCAGCGTCATGATGCCCGACGGGGTGAAGCCCGTGGCGGGTTGGATGATGCCCATGCGGCCGTCACCCGCGGAGGAACTCTGGTAACGAAGAACATCCTGGATGTCCTTCATGTTGGTATCCTTGATGAAGTCCTCCGAGATGACCGAGATGTTCAGCGGGACTTTTTGGATATCCATGCCGATCTTGGTCGCGGTGGCGGAATTGGTTTTCAGGTAACCATAATCCTTTTCGCCACTCACCTCGAAGGGTGAAAGCACGAGAACGTCCTTGTCCACCGGTTCGGCGGCCAGGCTGGTGGCGGCCGGTTGCACGGCGGGGGCGGCGGCCTGGGGTCGCGTGTCGGACGGGGTGGCGGGCTGGGTCCGGCCCTCGATTTCGGCGAGGCGCTTGCGCAGGGCAGCGTTCTCTTCCTGGAGTTGGCGGAATGCATTGGCGTCCGTCGATTGCGCGGTGGCAGTCGAGGTCGTCAGCAATCCCGCCAGACCGATCGCCATGATTCGTTTGGCGAGGTCGATGGGGGTTTTATGGGGGTTCATGCTTGCGGGTGGTTTGTAGTTTCCGGTGACAAAACCGGGGAGGGTAACCTCTCCTCGGTCGAGGAGAGGTTCAGGGAGTGGCGGGCCCGTTGGCGTGGTTGGGGGCGATCAGGCGGGGGGACACGGTGATGCCCATGCGGCCGTTGAGGCCGGGGTTCTCGATCCGCCAGATCAGGTGATCGACGACCTTGCGGACGAGCAGCTGGAGGTTGACGTCGATGGCCGCGGGAGAGTGGTCGAGATTGTGGTAGATGACCGGGTTGTAGTTGCCGAGAATCGCCTCGAAGTCCCGGCCCGCGGTTTTGCCGGCTTCGCGCAGGGCGCGGAAGAACGAGCCACAAAAATGATCGGCCGGAATGTAGAGCCCGGTCGGCCGCGGCTTGGAGGCGAGCAGTCGGCTTACCAGCTGGTCGCTCTCACCGTGCGGCGCCGCGATTTCAAGGTAGCTGACACCCGGATTGGATGCACCCAGGATGGAGTGCACCGTGAGGCCGAGTTCGGTGGCGCGGCTGGTGAAGGCGTCCTTGCGGCGCACAATGGCGCTGTAGTCCGGGTCGGTGGAGATGACCGCGACGGCCTTGTGGCCGCGTTCCTTGAGATAATCGGCCGCCATCCGGCCGTTTTCCTCGTTGTTGGGTTCGACGTAGTCGCCGGGGTAGGAAGATGACCGGCGCGTCATGAACCACACATGGGGAATCTCGCGCAACTTCGCCAGACAGCCGGCCGACGGCTCCATACCCTGGATGATCACGCCGTCGAGGTGCTCGTTCGCCAGGTTGCGCGGCGGCTCATCGGGCGTGCTGGAAAACATGACGCGCAGATCGACGCGATAGCGCGGATCGGTGGACTGCACCTGCAGCAGCTGGTCCTGAAACCAGTTAAGGCTGGGATTGTTGGCCTTGGCCCCGACAAACCACACCCCGATGCGGCGTTGCTCCGGGAGGTGGGCCTTGGGGCCGCGGCGCCGGTTGAGCGGAGCGGGCACGTAGTTGTGCTGCTGCATCACCGCCCGGATGCGCGCCAAGCTGTCGGCCGCCACAAGCTGCGGCTGGTTGATGGCCCGGGAGACGGTGGCGGGGGAGACGCGCGCCTTGCGGGCAATTTCGGTGATCAACATGGGGGTAAGGTCAGACCCGGCGTGAAACTTTCATGCAAATGCATGAAAAATGATGCACGACAGTCAAGGCATTTTCAGCAGCCCGGGCTGAAAAGAGGCGCAACAAAGTCTCAAGCGACGCGGCGCAGGGCCCGACGCCAGCAGCCGAGCAGTTCGCGGCGGCACCGGATCACGTCGGGCCACACCGGGGGATTGGTGCTCACGTTGTAGCCATGCGTCATGCCCATCTCCGGGCAGACCCAGAGTTCGCCGCCCGGGCGCGGGCCGCGCAGCCAGAGCACAAAGAGTTCCTCGACGAAGGCGCGGTAGTCCAGGAACTCCGGCGTGAGCCGGCCGCGGCCGTCGGTGACGGGCACCTGGCAATGCTGGCTGTTGAAGGGCCGCAGGTGAAACAGCTGCGAGTGCTGGATCTCGCGCGGCCACGCGAGCAGGCGCGCCGCATAGTCCTTCGGCAGCACGTGCTTCGAGACGGCGAAATGCGAATGATCCCAGGTCACCGGCATGGTTTCACCCGTGACGCGGCGATAGCGTCGGGCGATCTCGGTGAACTTCTCCGGCGTTTCCGTCGCGGTGTCGCGATGGGTTTCAATGTGCACCCCCAGGCCAAGGCGCCGGGAAAGCTTGATCAGCTTCACCGCCATGGCCGCCGCGCGGGCCGGTGGCGTGTCGTGGTTGAGCAGCTGAATGTTGATGAAGTGCACGCCGCAGTCGCGCTGCTCGGAAAGCCTCCGGGTCACCGTGGGCAGGTCGCCGCAGTCGAAGCCGCTGAGCAGTTTCAGGCCGTGCCGCCGGGCACCGTCGGCAATCTCCGGATTGATGAAGGCGGCGACGCCGTCGAATCCTGCCGCCTTGATGGCGGCCAGCTTGCGGTCCAGCGTCCATTCGCGACGCGGGGCGGGGTGCCCGACCATCGACCAGGTGTGGGCACAGAGAACGAGGCGGGGCTGGGGTGAAACAATTTTCATGATGTTAATGAAAATAAATGAAAAGAGATGTTGAAAAACTGGGAAAGGCCAGCCCATTTTCGCTCACGACGCTTTGCGGCCAGCCCGAACCATTCGGGCGGCGCAGAGACCGAACCCCAGTCTCGCAACCCCAGATTTCAGTCGTGTCCGCCCAACCTTTTCAAAAATCAGCGTCATGGATCTGGTCGGCGGAAGGTTCACACGCCGCGCCTTCTGCGCCGAACCGCAGTCCTTCCCATTATCAGGTGCGATATTTCCGCCGGACCTTCGTGGTGGGTGATCCGGCCAAGGCACGGCTCACGGTGCATGTCTCGGCGGACAGCCGCTATCTGTTTTATTGCAACGGCGAGTTCATCGGCCGCGGTCCGGCGAAAGGTGACATCAACCACCATTTCTACGATACCTTCAACCTGACGCCGCACCTGCGCAAGGGGCGCAATGTTCTGGCCGCGATCGTGCTCGACATGTCCCGCGTCGCGCACCGGCCGGCCCGGTTGGGGCCGCCCTGTTCCGTGATGACTTATACCGGCGGCTTTGTGCTGGAAGGCGTGCTCACCGGAAAATCCGGCAAGGTGATGGCCGATCTGCGGACTGATGCCAATTGGCGCGTCGCGATCGACCGCGCGCATCGGTTTCAGAACGAAAACACCACCTTCGAGGGTTACCACGGCTACTTCGAGCACCGGGTTTCCAAGTTCATTCCGGCCGGCTGGAACACGACGCGGTTCGACGACTCGGGATGGCCTCCGGCGCATGTGCTCTTTCAGGCCGAGCTGCGGGAGAACCGTCGCGACCCGACCAGTCCCTACGGACTGATGCCGCGCATGATTCCGATGCTGGAGGAAGCCGAGCCGCAAAACTTTCCCGATGCCTACATCGCCGGCGGCGGCGAAGTCCCGGCCGCGTGGAAAAAACTGCTCGCGGCCGGACGTCCGCTCACCCTCAAGCCGGGCACCAGGATTGACCTCGTGCTCGACATGGGGCGCCTGACCACGGCGTTTCCGCATCTTGCGGTTTCGGGCGGCGCGGGCAGCAGCTTCCGGCTCACCTACGCCGAGGCCCTGCGCCTGCCGTGGAACACGTCCGGCGCCAAGCTGCTGGGCCGACAGCAGTCGCTGGCCAACCTGGCTTCGCACTTTGCCGATGAGAGCTCGGGCTGGACCTTCGATCGCCGGGGCAAGGTCACCGGCTGGTGTGATCGCTGGGAGCCCAGCGGTCGCGACGAGGTGTTCGAGCCGCTGCACTGGCGTGCGTTCCGGTATGTCGGCCTGCAAATCACGGTGGGGAAACAGCCGCTGAAAGTGCGCGCGGTTCGCCAGCGTTTCACGGCCTATCCCTACCGGATCAAGGCCCGCTTCCGTTCCTCTGATCCCGCGCTCGACCGCATCTGGCAGGTCGGGCTGCACACGATGCGCATGTGCTCGCACGAGACTTTTGAGGACTGTCCGCATTACGAGCAGATGCAGTATGCCGGCGACACGATGATCACGTCGCAGCTCGCGCTCTTCACCACGGGCGACGCTCGGCTGAGCCGTCAGGCGCTGTACCACTTCGATTGGTCGAGGCTCACCGACGGACTCACCCAATCGCGCTATCCCTCGCGGCTCATCCAGGTCATCCCCGCGTGGAGCATTCATTGGATCTCCACGCTCCGCGATTACCTCCTCTGCACCGGTGACCGCACCACGGCGGCGGACCTGCTGCCGGGCGTGCACGCCGTGCTCGACTGGTATCGCCGTCAGGCCGGGCCGGACGGACTGCCGGCCAAACTGCCATTCTGGAACATCACCGACTGGTGTCCATGGTGGCCACGCGGCGTCGTGCCTGGCGCCGACACCGGCGCGACCTGCATCCATTCCGCCCAGTTCATCAACGCGCTGGATGAAACTGCGTGGATCGTGCGCCAGTTGGGCAAGCCCGCCGAGGCCGACGCCTTGACCGCCGAGGCGGAGCGGCTGCGTCGCATTGCCCATGCAACCTTCTGGTCGGAAGCCGAGGGACTCTATTTTGACCGCCCGGGCGGTCCGGAAATCAGCCAGTATGGCAACGCCTGGGCGGTGGTCGCCGGATTCGCGGGTGAGCGTGAACGGTCGATCCTCATGCGGCGTTTCCCGGAGGACGCGAAGCTCGCGCCCGGGTCTTTCTTCTGGTGGCACACGGGATTTGCCGCGCTGGCCCGGTGCGGACGCTTTGATGACCTGCCCCGGCACCTGGGGCCGTGGCACGAATCCGTCAACTGCGGGCTCTCGACCTTCGTCGAGGAGAACAGTTACTGGCGTTCGCTGTGCCATGCGTGGTCGGCGCACCCGGTGCTGGAATTCCAGCAACGCATCCTCGGCGTCCTGCCGGCTGAACCCGGATTTGCGCGCATCGCCATCAGGCCGCACCGCTGCGGCCTGACCCACGCCAAGGGCAGCGTTTGCACGCCGCACGGGCTCGTGGAGACGGGGTGGAGGGTGGAGGGAGAACGCTTCCTGCTCGAAGCCAGGGTGCCGGGAAATATTCCCACCCGCGTGACGCTGCCTGACGGAACCTCGCGGGAGTTTGCCGGCGGCCGCATCCGCCTGGAGGGAGTCCTGCAATGAGTGCAGAGCTCGAACTGCACCGCATGGAGGACCGTGCGGTGGAAATCCACCGCGCGGGAGGCGGCCTGCTGCTGCGCTACGTTTATCGTCCCGACACGGCTCCGGATGAATCACCCCGGCCCTTCGCCCATCCGGTGAATACGCTGGCCGGGGAGTTGCTGACCAACTTCCGGCCCAATGACCACCGCTGGCACCACGGGCTGAACTTCACCATCAACTGTCTCGCGGGCCATAATTTCTGGGGCGGCGGCACCTACCGCAAGGCCGATGGCTACCAGATGCGCGGTGATCACGGCAGCCAACGGCATGTGGCTTGGACCGAGCAAAACGCCACGCGACTGGCTCACACGCTCGACTGGTGCGTCAACGCCTCCGGCGAGCGGTTGCTGGCGGAGCAACGCGCACTGGCTTTCGCCATCATTTCGCCAAAGGCCTGGACCCTGCGCTGGACCGCCACGCTCAGGAACGTCACGGCCCGCCCGCTGTCGCTCGGTCAGTATCATTCCCGGGAAGGCCTGGCGGGCTCGCATTACACCGGCCTGCAGTTTCGCGGCGCCCGCGATCTGCTCGACGACCATCTCGACGACACCATCAATGTCTTTGCCGAGGGCGGGCTCGTGGGCGAAAAGGCCGTGCACGGCGCCGCCGCCCGCTGGATGGAATGGCGCGGGCAAAAGGACACGTCACTGCGCCGCGTGGCCGTTCGTTTCGAGAATCACTCCGGCGCCCTGCACTGGTTTGTGCGCCGGAACAATCCGCTCGCCGCCCTGCCGTTTCAGTATGCGCAGGATCTCCTGCTGGAGTCCGGTGCCGCGCTGACGCTCGATCACACCCTCACCTTCACCGACGCATGAGGCTGGATCGTCGCACTTTTCTGCGGGGGCTGGGGGCCGGCGCCCTGGGCTCGCTGGCGGGGGTTGCCTCGGCCCGGGCGGACGGGGACGGTTTGCCGACGTTCACGGCGTCTGGCGCCGACGGGTTTTGGCAGGCCGTGCGGGCGCAATATCCGCTGCTCGATGATCCGCTTTATCTCAACACCGGCGGTCTCGGTCCCGTGTCGCGGCCCGTGCTCGCGGCCGTCGAAACGACCGCGCGGCGCCTCCAGGAGCATTCCGAATCGGGCCACGGTCTCTTCGAGCCGGCGCGCGAAGGCATGGCGCGTTTTCTCGGCGCCCAGCCAGAGGAAATCTGCTTTGTCCGCAACGCCACCGAGGGCAATTCGATCATCGCGGCGGGCCTCGCCCTCGGCCCCGGTGATGAGGTCATCTTCGATTCGCACGCGCATCCCGGCGGCTCTTTCCCGTGGTTCAACCAGGCGAAACAACGCGGCGTCGTCGTGAAGCTGTTTGAACCGGACCCGGCGGCTGATGACGGCAATCTCGCCCGCATCCTGGCGCTCGTGACGCCGCGCACGAAGGTCGTTCAGCTCAGCCATCTCACTTGCACCACCGGTCAGCTTCTCCCGGTGCCCTTGATCGCCGAGGCGGTGCGCCGGCGCGGCATCTGGCTGCATGTGGATGGCGCGCAGGCGGCCGGCATGATCCCGCTGGATCTCCGCGCGCTCGGCAGCGATTCGTATGCCTTCAGCGGACACAAGTGGCTCGGCGGGCCGCATGAGACCGGCGTGCTCTTCATCCGCCGCGACCGGCTCGAGGAAGTCGCCCCCACCGGAATCGGGGCTTATTCGGGCGAACTGGCGCAATTGCCGGGGGAACTGAAGTATCATGGTGCGGCTTCGCGCCATGAATACGGCACGCGCAACGCCGCGCAGGTAGAAGGTCTCCTGGCCGCCGTCCGCCTGCAGGAACAGATCGGCCGGGAGCGCGTGGCGCAGCATGGCGCCGACCTGGCTTCACTCCTGCAGGAGGAGCTTGCCGCCGTGGACGGCATCACGGTGCTTACGCCGGCTGCCCGCTCGATGCGCGGCTCAATCATCACGATCCGGCACACCCGGGCCGACGCAGGAAAATTCTTCGGTTACCTGCTGGAGCGGCACCGGCTGCGCTGCCGGCCCGTGACCGAGCAGGACCTGCGCGCCGTGCGCATCTCCACCCACGTTTTCAATTCCCGCGCCGACTGCCGGCGCGTCATCGCCGCCGTGCGGGCGTCGGTCCGGGACCTCTGAGCCATGCGGCCGTCAATTTTCCATTTCCGCGATCAACTCGACCTCCACCGGCGCCCCGGCCGGGAGCGCGTTGACGCCGACCGCGGCGCGCGCGTGCCGTCCGCGGTCGCCAAAGACCGCGACGAGCAGGTCGGAGGCGCCG
This sequence comes from Oleiharenicola lentus, assembly GCF_004118375.1. NCBI lineage: Bacteria > Pseudomonadati > Verrucomicrobiota > Opitutia > Opitutales > Opitutaceae > Oleiharenicola > Oleiharenicola lentus. The sequence continues at coordinate 2,469,645 of NZ_SDHX01000001.1, read as the reverse complement.
TTCAGCACCTTGGGCTGGGCCGTAAAGTCATCGGTGCAGTTCACGAAGCCGCCCACGCGGACGATCCGCTTCACCTTGGCGAGGTCGCCAACCTCCGCCTGCAGTGCGGCCAGCAGCTGGATCGCACAGGTGCGGGCCGCGGCGGCGCCCTGTTCCACGGTGAGTTCGCGGCCCACCTTGCCGGTCACGATTTTGCCGTCCGCGTCGCGGGCGATCTGTCCGGCCAGGAAAACCAAATTGCCGCTGCGCACGGCCGGCACGTAATTGGCGATGGCCGGAGCCGCGGCGGGCAGGGTGATGCCCAGCTCCTTGAGCCGGTCGGCGGGTGTGACGCCGGCGGCGGCGTGCGCGATGAATGCAAACAACAGGCCACGGAGGATGTGCTTCATGCGCCGACTGCACACTTCGCCTCCAACCGGCGCAACGTCGAAACTTTTTCCCCATGATGAGATCATCCCCCATGTTCCGGCTCCTGCTGGGCGGTGCCTTGAGCGCCGTGCTCGGGCTGCTCGCCACCCGCGCCGCCGCCGCGTCCCACGACCTGTATGTGTGCGCCGCCTTCAACAACGGCAGCCGCGTGATGGGTTCCAACGACGGCTCTTCCAACGGCGTGTTTGTGCGCACCCCGGAGGGCTTCCGTCACATCGGCATCAACTACCCGCTGGCGATCTCGGCGACGTTTGACCCGCGCGACGCCAAGGTTTTCTACGTGGCGTGCCTCAGCGGAGTCCTCCGCACCCTGGACGGCGGAAAAACTTGGCGGCTGGTCACGGGTTGGGATGAGACGGAGCCCAAATCGGTTGCCGTGGACCTGCTGAAACCCGATCACGTTTATACCGGCCTCCCTGATGGCATCGTCGTCTCCCGCGATCGCGGCCAGACCTGGCAGCGCCGGGAGCGCGGTTTGCCCGAGCGCGGCAAATACACGCAGGTCGTGCGCGCCGACCGCACGCGCCAAGGCCGGGTGATGATCGGCTGCGAGACCGGAATCTACCTCACGGAAAACGGCGCGGACTCCTGGAAGCGCGTGCTGGCCACCGCCGAAACCGTCAACGACCTCCAGCAGTCGCCGCATGACCCCAGGCTCTGGATCGCGGTGACCCAGAGCGCCGGGGCGCTGATTTCCCGTGACGGCGGGGCGACTTGGAAGCAACTGGCGTCCGTGCCCTCGGCCAAAGCCCTCTACAATGTCGCCTTTGATGCACGCGAGCCCGGGCGCCTCGCCATCGCGAGTTGGAACTACGGGCTGCTGTTGAGCGCCGACGGCGGTGTGACTTGGACGCCCCGCCACGCCGGTTTGCCCGGGGAGGGCTCGCCGCGGGTGTGGCGCACGGCAATCGATCCCGACAACGGGCAACTCTTCGCCGCCGTTTTTGGGCAAGGGCTTCACGTCTCGAGCGACTCTGGACTCACCTGGCGGCCGGTGCCCGGCATGGAAGGCGGCTCAGTCCAGACCTTCACTTTTGTGCCCCGGACCGGTCCCTGAACATCCGCTACCATGAAACGTCTCCTTTCCGTCATTCCATTTTTCAGTGTTCTGGCCGTCTTCGCGCATGCGCAGCCATCCACCACCGGCCCCGTGCCGGTGCCTCCGGCTGACTTCTTCGCCGATGCGCGGCGCACTACCTATGTCGCCCGGGCCAATGAGGTGCTCCAATGGTATGTGGATTCGATCAAGCCCGGCGAACCGGCGACCTTCAACTCCGGGCAGATTGCCGCCAAGCTGGCGCGGCGCGAGGATGCCGCCGCCTGCTCGGCGCGGATCATTGAGCTCATGAGCCGGCCCCAGAGTGCGGACATGTTCTGGATGTTTCCCTGGACGGCGATCTCCTTCCTCGGCCGCGACCAGCTCACGCCCGAGGCGAAGGCCGCGATCCGCGGCCAGTGGAAAACCTATTTCCCGATGCGCGGGGACACGGAGAACCACTGGGCGATGTATTACACGTCGCTCTTTCTCATGACCGAGCTTTATCCCGAAGATCCGGCGGACAGCTGGTTCAACGGCAAGAGCTCGGCCGAGAACCGCGCGGAGGCCAAGGCCTACCTCATCCACTGGATGGACCTGGCTACGACGATCGGGCAGGGGGAGTTCAACCCGACGCACTACATCGGCGAGTACGCCATCCCGATGCTTTATCTCGCGACCTGGGCCAAGGACCCCGAGATGAAGATCCGCGGACGCATGAAGCTCGACTGGCTGCTCGCCGACCTGGCGGAAAACACGCTCGACGGCGTGTTGCGCGGACCCAATGCGCGCACCGACGACACGTCGGTCATCCAGCGTTGGCTGGCCCTGTCGTCCTATTTCAGCTGGCAGTGCTTCGGCAACACGCCGCCGCCGCCGAGCTATGGCGGATTTGGCGTCTGGTTTGCGGTCGCCGCCGCCAACTACGAGGTGCCCGAGGTCATCCATCGCATCGCGGTCGATCGCCAGGAGGACTTTCTGCAGCGCGACCTCAAGCGCAGCCGCCGTCGCTGGCGCTACAGCGACGAGTTGATGGCGTTGGTTTACAAGACCAACTACGTGCGCCGCGACTACGCCGTCGGCTCCTACCAGGGCGGCATGACCGATCCGATCCAAGCCCACGTCTGGGATGTGACCTGGTCCGTGCCAGACCCGCGGGGCATCCACAACACGATGTTTTCCGCGCATCCCTACGCCTCCGCCCGCGCGATGCAGATGTATTTCACCGAGCTGCCGGATCACATGCTCGAGTTGCTGGCGAGCCAGGGCAAACCGTCCTACGACGTGCCCGACAAGATCCTCGGCTGTTCGCCCTACGAGCAGGTTTTCCAGGACCTCGACACCGTGATCGCGCTCTACGACATCCCGGCGGACGATCGCTACCCGCGCGTCAACGGCTTCTTTTCGAAAGACCTGGTCAATGTGAGCGACGACAAGCAGTCCGGCTGGATCTTTGCCCAGGGCGGAAACACCTACCTGGCCTACCGGCCTTTGGCGCCGTTCCATTGGGAAAACCTGCTCGGTTACAAACAGCTGCCCTCGACCAGCGGCTACAAGTGGGAGCGCGTGGACCGGGGCGAAAAGGGCGACAGGCTCCTCGTCAGCCCGCACGGCAAGAACGGCACCATCGTGCAGGCCGCCAGCGCGGGGGAGTTCAAGGATTTTGCCGCGTTTCAGGACGCGATCCGCGCGCTGCCGCTCGAGTTCACGCTGACGCCGGTCCCGTCGGTGAAGATGCGCACGCTGCGCGGCCGTGAAGTCAGCTTCGCCTACGGCCAGGCCCCCAGGGTCAACGGCAAGAAGGTGGACTACGCGAAATGGAAGCTCTTCGAGGGCCCGCACCTCAACGCCGACCGTGGCTCGCGCAAGCTGACCATCACACACGGCCGCCTCGAGCGCATGCTCGATTTCAACACGCTCACGATCACCGACCGCGTCCGCGGCAACTGAGTCCCGCGCATGAGCTATCCCTCGGCCCTTCCGCTGTTCCGCGTGCGCTTCGACCACGGCTTCCTGGCCGAAAGGGCGCGGCTCGTCCGGGAGACGGTGATCCCGGGTCAGTGGGAGGCGCTCAACGACCGGATCCCCGGTGCCGAACGCAGCGGCTGCGTGCATAACCTGCAGGTGGCCGCGGGGGAGAAGGCCGGGGAGTTCCACGGCCTGTTTTGGCAGGACTCCGACCTGGCCAAATGGATCGAAGCCGCGAGCTACCGGCTCGCCACGCATCCGGACCCGGCGCTTGACACGGAGCTCGACCGGTTGATCGCCACGCTCGCCAAGGCCCAGCGCGAGGACGGCTATCTCAACACCTACTTTCAACTCGTCGAACCGCAGAACCGCTGGGCCAATCTGCGCGACTGCCACGAACTCTATGTTGCCGGACACCTCATCGAGGCCGGGGTCGCGCATTTCCACGCCACGGGCAAGCGCACCCTGCTCGCCGTGGTCAGCAAGCTCGCCGATCTGGTTGCCCGAACCTTCGGAACCGGCCCCGGGCAGATTCCCGGCTATTGCGGACACGAGGAGATTGAGCTGGCGCTGGTGAAGCTGGCGCGGGCCACGGGCGAGCAACGCTACCTGGCGCTGGCCGACTATTTCATCACGCAGCGCGGGCAGTCGCCCAACTACTTCGAGACGGAAGCCCTACGCCGCGGCGAAAAGGACAAGCTGCCCTGGCACATGCATCACGACGGCCTCGCGACCCTGCAGGCCGCTCGCCCGGTGGCGGAATTGAAGGAACCGGTCGGCCACGCGGTGCGGATGATGTATCTGCTCGCGGCGATGCTCGACCTGGCGCAGGACAAGGGCGATCCCGCGCTCCGCGAACACGGTCGCCGCCTCTGGCAGGCCATCGTGGAGCGGCACCTCTATGTGACGGGTGGCGTCGGCAGTGAACCTTACGGCGAGAAATTCTGTGAGCCCTTCGACCTGCCGCCGGACCGAGCCTACGCCGAGACCTGTGCGGCGATTGGCGTGGTGCTGTGCGCCCGCCGGATGCTTGAACATGAGCTGGATGGTTCGCACGCCGATGTCATGGAGCGCGCGCTCTACAATAATGTGTTGTCCGGGCTCGCGCTGGACGGGCGGACCTATTTCTACGTCAATCCGCTGGAAGTAGTCCCGGCCGTCGCCAAGCGGCGCTTCGAGTGTCACCTCGTGAAGACCCAGCGCGTGCCATGGTTTGGCTGCGCCTGCTGTCCGCCCAATGTCGCGCGACTCTTCGCTTCGCTCGGCGCCTATGCCTATGCCCAGGTGGCGGACGGACTGGCGGTGCATCTTTACGCGGGTGGCGATGTCTCGTTCCGCGTCGGCCCGACGCCGGTGAAGCTGCGCGTCACGACCGACTATCCGTGGAAGGAGCGGGTCGAGCTTTCTGTCGAGCCGGAGACGTCGGCCGAATTCACGCTGCATCTGCGGGTGCCAGGCTGGTGCCGGGCGCCCCGGCTGGAACTGAATGGGCGCCCCTCGGACCTGGAAACCGTCCGGGGCTATGCGCGCCTCCGCCGTCTCTGGAAGCAGGGAGACAAGGTGGTGCTGGAACTGCCGATGCCGGTCGAACGCGTGCGCGCTGATGCCCGCGTGTCGGCAGCCTCAGGACAGGTGGCATTGCAGCGCGGACCGCTGGTTTACTGCGCGGAACAGGTCGACAACGGGGCACAGCTCTCGGCCCTCAGCCTGCCGCGCGCGAGCCAGCTCAACGCGCGTTTCGTTCCGGATTTGCTGGCCGGATGCTTTGTCATTGAGGGAGAGGCTTGTCGCACCGAGCCCGGGGAGAAACTTTATGCAACCGCAGCCCCCCGCGTCACCCCAGCGCGGTTTCGGGCCGTGCCTTATGCGTTGTGGGCCAACCGGGGCGAAGGAGAAATGCGAGTATGGCTAAGGGAATCCTGACGCTTATTCTCAGTCTCTGGCTCGCCTGCGCCGCGATGGCGGGCGGATCGCTTGATGACGGCTCGAAAGCGGCGCATGCGATGCTCACCCGGCTCTGCGACGATTTCGGCGGACGCCTGACCGGCACGCCGGCCAACCAGCGGGCGCTGGTGCGGCTCGCGGAGGAACTGCGCGCACTCGGCCTGCAACCGGAAGTGGTGCCGTTCAAGATGCCCGGCTGGGAGCGGGGCGCTGATCGCGTCGCGCTGGTGGCCCCGCTTGAGCGTTCGCTGCGGGTGGCGGCGCTGGCCTACACGCAGCCGCACCGGCCCTTTGAGGCGGCGGTCCTGGACATGGGCAGCGGGAAACCGGAAGAATTTCCAACGGACTGCAAGGGAAGGGTCGGCCTGCTCAGCGCCTCGACCGCGTTGCAACTGCGCGAGATCGCGCGCACTGCGGCCGCGCGCGGCTTGCGCGGCATCCTATTCATAAACCGCGAAGGCGGCGGCCAATTGCTGGCGCGCTCGAGTTCCTTCACCGGCGAACCGCTGCCGCTGCCGGCCTACTCGATCACGCAGGAGGAAGGGCTTTGGCTCCGGCGGTTGCTCAAACGCGGCGAATTTGTGCGTGTGCGCATGGAGACCAAATCGCGGTGCCGTGAGATCGAGACCGCCAATCTCGTCCTGCGCCTGCCCGGTCGTTCGCCGGAGCGCATCATCGTCGGCGCTCACTTTGACAGCTGGGACCTGGGGCAGGGGGCCCTGGACAACGGGCTCGGCACCGCGCAGCTGTTCGCGCTCGCCCACGCCCTGCGCGGACGCGACCTGGCGCGCACAGTCGAGCTGCACTGGTTCAACGGCGAGGAGCAGGGGCTGTGGGGTTCGCGCCATGCCGCGAGCCGGATCGGCGACGCGCCGGTCGTTGCCATGATCAACCTCGACATGGTCGGCGTGCCAATCGCAGTGAACGCCCTCGGCGACACCTCGCTCGTGCCCTCGCTGGAGCGCTGGAACGCCGCACGCGAAAAGCCGCTTTCCCTGGGCGTGCAGAACATCAACTGGTTCGGCTCGGACCATACCCCTTACCAGCTCGCCGGAGTGCGGGCCATCACCTTCAACGCGCCGATTCCGCGCGAATCGGTCCGCTACTACCACGACCTTGCCGACACCATCGACAAGCTCCCGGAACAGATCGTGGTCGATTCTACCGCCGTGATCGGCGACCTCGTGCTCGCGCTGTGCGAGGATTCCGAATTGCGCGCGGAGCGCCGGGTGCCGGACGCGACGGAGAAGCTCTTCACGACCTTCGGCCTTGAACGCCGCATGCACGCGATCGGCTACTGGCCCTTTTAATTGATTACCCCACACCCCATGACCGCCATACCCCTGCCATCCCTCCTCGCCACTTTCTTCGGTCTCCACTGGGTCGATGCCCTGATCATCGTCGTTTACATGATCGCCGTGCTGGCGATCGGCAAGGCGCTGTCGCACGGGGTCAAGGGCGAGAAGGATTTTTTCCTCGGTGGCCGCTCCCTCGGCAAGTGGTTCCAGTTTTTCCTCAGCTTCGGCACGATGACGGACCCGGGGCAGGCCACGACCACCTCAAGTTCCGTCTATCGGCAGGGAGCCGGCGGCGCCTGGCTGGCGCTGATCACGCTGTTTCTTACGCCGTACTACTGGTTCAGCACGGTCTGGTTCCGCCGCGTGCGTCTGACCACCACCGCCGAGCTGTTTGAGGACCGGTTCGGCAACCGGTTCCTGGCCACGCTCTATGCCTCCACCACGGTCCTGATGGCGATCGTGAGCATCGCCGGCGGCAATGTTGTCGCCTTGAAAACGCTTCAGCCGCTCATGGTGAAGGAACCGGCCGCCTACACCGTCGTGGAGGCCCAGCGGGTCGCCGACTATCACGAGTTTGTCACGCTGCGCACCGAACGGCAGTCGGTCTCGCTGGCAGGCGAACGCGCCGCCCGTTACGACGTGCTGAAGGCCTATTATGACCGTGGCGAACTCCAGCCCTATATCTCCTATCTGAAGCCCGTGCAGTTCTACCTCGTGTCCACGGTGCTGGTCGCAATTTTCGTGATGCTGGGCGGACTCAAGGCCTCGGCGATGGTGGATGCGTTGCAGGCCGTGCTGGTCATCGTCATCTCATTCATCCTGATTCCTTTTGGTCTGGCCAAAATAGGCGGATTTGCGGCGCTGCACGAGAAGGTGCCGGCCGCGATGTTCAACCTGTTCGGCGGTGACGGGGCCAGCGAATACACCTGGTATTCCATCGCCGCGCTGCTCTTCGTGCAGCTGGTGGGCATTGTCGGCTCGCAGGCGAACATGACCATCGCAGGTTCGGCCAAAAACGAATACGCCGCGCGCATCGGCGCCGTGACCGGCGGTTTTAGCAAACGGTTCGTGACGATCGCCTGGGCCTACTGCGGCCTGATAGCGCTGGCGATGTTCGGGCCCTCGCTGTCCGACCCGGACCAGGCTTGGGGCCTGCTGACCAAGGCGCTGCTGCCGGTCGGGCTGATCGGCATCATGATTATCGGCATCCTTGGCGGAAAACTGGCGCTCCTGGGCGCGCAGTCCGTCGTGCTCGCCGGTCTGGTGGTGAAAAATCTCTACGAGCCCTTCTTCCCCGGCAAATCTGAGAAGCACTACATGCTGATCGCCCGGCTCACGGTGCCGGCGGTGTTGGGCGCGGGCGTCGTCGTCGGCCTGTTCCTCAACAGCGTCGTGGCGCTGCTCAAGTTCGCCATCGTGCTGCTCCTGATTTGGGGTGTGCCGATCACCTTCATTTTCATCTGGCGTCGCCTGACCGAGACGGCCGTGCGCGTGCAGGTGTTTGCCACGCTCATCCTCATCGCCGTGATTCCGTGGGGCGTTGCCTCGATACCGACTCTGGCCCAGTCCGAGACGCTGACGGCGATGACGCGCGAGCGGGTGCTCACCAGCGAGGTGACCGCCACGGCCGAGGATGTCGCCGCCGGCCGGGCTGCGACAGTCGGACAGACGTTCACCAAGACGCGGCGAATCGAGCCGGTCTCGATCTATTTTGAGGAGGGCGTTGTCCGGACCAACCCGCAGGACCCGTCCTCGCCGCGTACCGGCAAGGGGCTGTTCCGTTTCGAGGTGTGGCTGGTTTCCCTGACGGGGGCCGATGTGGCGGGGTTCTCCCCGGCCATGCTGCTCACGACGCGCTACCTCGTGGATGTGCTGCTGCCCATGCTGATCGTCGTCGTGGTCAGCCTGCTGACCCGGCCGACAGATCCGGCGCGGGTCGCGCGGTTTTATGTGCGGCTCAAGACACCGGTCGCCGCCACGCTCGAGGAGGATGCCGCGGAGGTCGAGCGGAGCTACGCCGCCCCGCAGCGCTTCGACCAGCAGAAACTTTTCCCCCGCTCCAACTGGGAGTTCACGAAATGGAACCGGGAGGACCTCCTGGGCTTCCTCGGTTGCTGTGTCCTCGTGGGCATCGTGCTCGTGGTCTTCAAATTCGTACTGACCCTCGGCAGCTGAGGTGCGGCCTTTTGATCATGCCCAAGTTCACGCCCACAATCATTCTCGATGAACCTTGTGCGCGCTTGCGTGATGAGGTGACGGCGTTCGGACCGGTGTTCATCTTCAAGCCCAGCCGTGGATTCCTTTCTTCGCCGATCGCCGCCGCGGAAGAATTGCCCGCGATGCTGGCAACGGCGGGTATGAAACCGCCGTATGTCTTCGTGGCCGCTTCCTTTGGTGGCTTCGCCGCGCTGGCCTTCGCCGCCCGTAATCCCGGAGCATTGGCGGGAATGGTGCTGGCGGATGCTTCGCATCCCGAACAGAGCGTTGCGGCGCTTGCAGCAATTCCCGCCGACACTCCCTTAACGCCGACAGTGACGGCGTTCAAAAGGACCCTTCAGGGCTTTGGCCCCGTCTGGACCGAAAGTTGCGCGGCGATCGCAAAGATCCATGACTTCGCGGACTTGCCGCTGATTGTGTTGGCGGCCGGAACCCCGGACATGCCCGATGAATTACCGTCGGAAACACGCGCTTCGTTGACCCGAAGCTGGCACGCCCTGCAGCGAAAACATGCGGCCCGTTCCACGCGGGGAGAACTGCGGATTGTGGAGGGGGCGGGACATGATCTCGTGCGCCTGGCTCCACAATCCGTCCTGACCGCAATCAGGGAACTCGTCTTGCCCGCGGTCGCCGGCGCCTTGAGCCCTTAACCCTGGTCCACGCTTCTTCCATCCGATTTGAATCACTGTTTCACATGTCCACTCCCCGTCACACCCCCGCCACCCGCGCCGAAGTCGAAACCATCCTGCGTTGTGGACCGCCGCGCCGCGTGCCGTTGTTTTTACCCGCCATCTACGAGCACAAGGCCTGGTTCATCGGCAGCACGCCCTCGGCCATTGCGCGCGACGGCAATCTGCTCGCCCGCGCCTTGCTCGCCGAATACGAGGCCATCGGTCCGGATGCCCTCGCCGTTGGCGTCGATGTTTACAACCTTGAGGCTGAGGCCGTGGGCTGCACGGTGACCTTCTACGAGGGCGACGACACCTCGATCCCCGGCATCAGCCCGGGCAACCACCGGCTGCATGTCGGCGACGATCTCACGGCGGCGCCGGTGCCCAATCCGCTCAAGGACGGTCGCATGACCGTAAACCTGGAAGCGGCGCGTCAGGTGCGCCGGGCGCTGGGGGACAACTATTGGCTGCGCGGGGCGATCTCGGGGCCGTTCTCGCTGGCTATCTCGCTGGTTGGCGCCGAGGCGCTGTTTCTGGCCTGCTACGATCAGGCCGACTGGGTCCGCAGCGTGCTCGCCTACGCCGGGCGCATCATCAAGGAATTCGCCAAGGGCTACATTGATGCCGGAGCCGAACTCATCGTGTTCGACTCGCAGGCGTCGCCCGATCTGTTGTCGCCGGCCATGTATGAGGAGTTCGTGCTGCCCGTCACGCAGGACCTCGTGCAATGGGCCGCGGCGCAGGGCGTGCGGGACATGCCGTTGATCATCGGCGGCAACACCACCTCGATCGCCGGTCTGCTGGCGCAGACCGGGGCCAACAATCTCCTGTGCGACTTCACCGCGGATTTCGACGAATGGGCCGCGGCCTGCCGGGAACACGGCCGGGCCTGCCGCCGCAACATTTCGCCCCGCCTGATCCAATCGGCGACGCCTGATGAAATCTACGCCGTGGCGGTGGAGGAACTGCGCCGCGGCCGCGATCTCCCGGGCTTCATCATGGGCACGGGCGTCATCGCCTTCGGCACCCCGGTCGAGAATGTCCTCGCGATCAAGCGCGCCTGCCTGGATGCCGCGAAGGAGTGATCCTGTATCCGATGAAACGCCTGTTGCTTGGTTTTCTCCTTTTGTTGCCGGGATCCGCCGCCGTCGCTGTCGCGCCCGCTCCGACGGTGTTGATCTGCGGTGGCAGCATGATGAACGGCAATCATTTCGCTGATTCCGTGCTGCCCGTCATGCAGCGTCACTATATCGGGGTGAAAAAAGTTGCGCTGGTGCTGCATGCCACCTTGCCGGCCGAGCGCGACCGGATGGAGGCACGCCTCCAGGAAGCCTTCCGGCATCTTGGCGGAATTGCGGCCGAGTCGCTGCACCGGCGCGACGCAGCCGGACAAATGGCGCTGTTGACCGAGGCGGACGGAATCTTCGTCGGTGGTGGCGAAACCTTTGTGTTGCTGGGTGAGCTCTATCGCACCGGTCAGCTTGAAGTCATCCGCCGACGGGTAGCGGCAGGGGTGCCCTATGGTGGCTCCAGCGCCGGGGCCAACATTGCCGGCCTGCTCATTGGCACGACCAATGATTTTCCCACCGCCGATGTTCCCAGTCGGAAATCACTGGGGCTCATTGCCGCGGCCATCAATCCCCACCACCCGCCGCCCGAGCTCAAGGCCGACTTCGAGGGGCGAGCCGGCAAAATCAAGGCCTACTTGCAGTTCAATCCCACGGAAACCGTCCTCGCGCTGGCTAATGCCTCGATTGCCCGGCTGGCTGACGGGGTGGTGAGGCTGGAGGCGGGCCAGGGCTGGCTCTATCGTGCCGAGGGCGTGCGTGAGCTGGTGCTGGGTGAAGCGGTGCCGGAGCTCGGCGGTCCAAAGTCGTAGGTTAGCGTCCAGGTGCGCGATTCGCCGGGGGCGAGCACGAGCGCGAGGAACGGCTCGAAGGACAATGTATTGCCGTTGGCCCACAGCACGCACTTGAGCGGGGCGAAGTCCGTGGCGAAGCGCACCGCAGTCAGCTTCGGATGCGAAAGCGTCACGGCGAAGGGCTGGTTTGCCGGGAGGCCGAGGTGAACGAGATGGCCGTCATGGACACCGACAAAAGCGCAGTGCAGCGTAAGTGCACCGTCGCACAGAAGGTAGCCGGGATTGTCTTCAAGCGAAACATCCGGCGCCAGCTTGGCCCGCAGGAGACCGTCGCTTTGCAGCGCAAAGAAGGGGTGAGCAAACCATTCGAGGGCCAGCGGAGCGGTGCCGCGATTCGTCAGTTGGGACCGGGAGAGCAGTTGTCGCCCGCGCAACTCGATGCTGCGTTCCAACGCGTAAGACCAGCGGCCCACAGTCTGCGCGGTGCGGAAAACGGTTCGGGTCGGTTCTGGTTCGACCTGCCAGACGCAGGGTTCGGTAACGATGACCGCTCCCTGCTCATCGCGGCCGAGCGCTCCCGCTCCAGGCGCAAGTCCGATGGAGCCGTCCCAGAGCAGGGGTTGTCCGGTCGTGGTGCTGTGCCGGAAGGATTCCGGCAGACCCTGGCCGTTGTGCGGCTGGGGTTTGACTTCCGGCCATTCGGGGCCGGTCAGGAGCGTGCCGACGCTGGAGTCGTGCACCTGCCAGATGTAGCCGCCCCAGCAGAAACGCGGCCCAAGCCGAGCATGCTCCGCCGCGGGATCGAGCAAATCAACGGTCAGTTCCGCGTTGGCGAGAGTCAGCATGGGGAAATGGTCCCTCAGCGCAGGCGCATGACGCGCAGCGTGGTGTTTGCCCCGTCCACCACGAGGGCGAACTGGCCATGCGGGCGTGCTTGAATCTCGATTTCCTTGCCGACCAACTCGTAGGTGATGGGCTCGTAACCCTCCCACACCTGATTGTTGTCGAGTTTGAATCGGTTCCCTCCCTCCCATTTGACGACCTTGGCGCGAAGGGGCGGCAGGGTGCGCCAGTCGGCGTCATCGAAGAGCGGGAGCCCGAAGCGCTCGAGGACGCCGGGATTGGGCTTCGGCGTCGCGGTCGCGGCGGTGCGCGCTTCGGCGAGTTGGTTCCGCAAGGTGGCCGTGGCGCCAGCCTGGTGGCGGATGAGGGCCGCATCAATCACCCCGATCTGGTCGGGGCTGAGTTTGTCGAGGCCGGCGCGCTTCCACTCCGCCTCGCTGAGGATGGCCTTCAGGCCGGGAAAGGAGCTCTGGGCGCTGGCCAGACCGGTGGTGAGGAGCAGAACAGCGGTAAACAGCAGGGTCTTCATGGGAGTAGCTTAAGGGCGGAGAAATCCGTCGCCAGTGTTTTGCGCGGCCACGAGCCGGGCAAAGGAGCCGCCTCGTGCGATGAGCGAGACAAAGTCGCCTTCCTCGACGATCCGGCCTTCGTTCAAGACGATGATGCGGCTGGCATTGCGAATCGTGCTCAGACGGTGCGCGATGGTGATGACGGTGCGGCCAGCGGACAGACGGTCGAGCGCCTCCTGGATCAGCCGCTCGCTTTCGTAGTCGAGGGCGGAGGTGGCCTCGTCGAGGATAAGCACGGGCGGATTGCGCAGGATGGCGCGGGCGATGGCCAGGCGCTGGCGCTGGCCGCCGGAGAGGGTGGCGCCGCGTTCGCCCACCAGGGTCGCGTAGCCTTCGGGCAGGCGCGCGATGAATTCCTCGGCGTTGGCCTGGCGGGCCGCGGCGCGCAGCTCGTCCTCGGTGGCATCGGCGCGGGCGAAGCGGAGATTGTCGCTGATCGAGCCGGAAAGCAGCAGGCTGTCCTGCAGCACGACGGCCAGCTGGCGGCGGATCCACCGCATGTCCCACTCGGCCTGCGGCACACCGTCGATCAGGATCCGGCCTTCGCCCGGGGCGTAGAGCCCGAGCAGGAGGTTGGCCAGGGTGCTCTTGCCGGAACCGGAAGGCCCGACGAAGGCGATGTGTTCGCCCGGGCGGAGCTGCAGGGAGATGTCGTGCAGCACGCGGCGGTCCGGCGCGGAGGGATAGGCGAAGGAAACGCGGTCGAAAACGATTTCGCCACGCAACCGGTCGGTGCGCCGCCGCCCGTGCCAGCTTTCAACATAGGCGGAGTCCACCAATTCCTTGATGCTTTGGTAGCTTTCGCGGCCGACGAAATACTGCTCGCTGAGGCCGACGAAGGCCTGGATGGGGCCGAGGACAACCGGCAGTCCCGCGACGAAGGCGAACAGCGTGCCGAGCGAGATGGTGCCGCGGATGGCGAGCAGGGCGCCGCCGGCCATCACGACGAGCGCGATCACCTGCGTGCTCACATACCAGAACGTGCCGAAGACCGCGTTGACGTAGCTCTGGTGCACCCGGCTGCGGGCGAAGGCGGAGCTGGTGCGGTCGAGGTCGGCCTCGGCCTGACGTTCCTCGCCGAAGCTGCGCACGAGGCGGAGCGCGGAGATGTATTCGCTGGCCGTGCCGGTCAGCTTTTCCTGCGCAAGCCGCGCCTCGTTGTTGCTGAGCTTGATCCGGGCGAAGAAGTGATACTTCGCGATGCCGTAGGCGGGCAAAATGAGCGCGAGCACGAGCGCCAGCCGCCAGTTCAGCACCGCGAGGATGACGAAGATACTGCCGCCATAGAGGATGTTCGGCAGGAACTGGTTCAGGATATTGTAGAGCAGCGCCTCCACCTTCTGGGTGTCGAAGGCATATTTCGAGAGGAGGCGGCCGGTCTTCTGCTGGTCGAGGTAGCCGAAGCTGAGGAACTGGAGCTTGAAGAAAATGCGCGAACGCATCTCGACCATCATCTGCGCCATGGCCTTGGCGATCTCGTTGGCGCCCCAGACGGAGAAAATGTAATGCACCGCCAGCAGCAGGAGGAATACGCCGCCCAGTTCGAGGATGGCGATGCTGTCGCGGGCGGGCACGGCCACGTCGATCATGCGCTGGAAAAGCCAGGGGCAGGGGGCCACGGCCAGAGAGCGCAGCAGGGCGAGTCCCAGCCCGCGCCAGAGCGAGCTGCGGCTGCCCCACAGATAGCCGGTGATCGTGCGCGCGGCGAGCGCCTCGCGGTTCATGGAGCGAGGATCAGTCCGGACGCGGGTGCTCGCCCTTCTTGCGTCGAGGGGCGCGCTGGCCATGCAGTGCCGTGTAGAACGAGTCGCCCGGCTTGATCGAACCCCGGGTGACGATCTCGCCCGTGAAGCCCGACTTGTAGATGGCGGTAAGCAACTCGAGTGTCTGGCGGGCCTGGTCGCCCGAGGTCAGCGGCCGGCGACCGGCGTCCATGTCGGCCACGAAGGCGTTGAGCTGCGCACCGTGGGTCGAGCCCACATCGGGCGGGAAGCTGTGCCAGGCCTGCAGCAGGCCGTCGTCCTGCGCGGGCGGCACGGGCGTCAGCCGCCAGTTGTCCCGGGTGTAGCTGTAGAGGTGGGTGAGTTCCACGGTGGCCCGCTGGTAGTCGAGGCGGATATACGTTTCCTGGCGCGGGCTGAGGGCGCTGTTGACGATCGAGCCGACGGCACCGTTGGCAAAGGTCACCAATGCCATCGACACATCCTCGACCTCAATGGCGCGGTCGAGGGTCCGCACCACGGCCCGGACCTCGCTCCACGCGCCCATAAGGTGCAGGAAGTGGTCCATGGCGTGAATGCCGAGCCCCATGGTCGGTCCGCCCAATTCGGTTTCCCAGCGTCCGCGCCACGGCACGGCGTAGTAGGCGGCGTCGCGAAACCAGAGTGTGTTGCAAACGCCCACCAGCGGCCGGCCCAGGTGACCGGCGTCGGAAAGGCGCCGCACATGGCCGGTGACGGCGCCGAAGCGCATCTGGAAAATGCAGGCCGTGTAGGCGCCGGTGCGTTTTTCCGCGGCCTCGATGCGATCGAGTTCGGCGAGGGAGCCGCACAGGGGCTTCTCGCACATGACCCAGGCACCGGCCTCCATCGCGGCGATGCACATGTCGGCATGCTGGGCGGGCGGGGTGGCCACGAGCACGATGTCGGGTTTCACCGCCGCCAGCATGGTGGCGTAATCCGTGTAGCATCCGGGAATGTTGTGCTGTTTGGCGAAGGTCTCGACGCGCTGGGCGTCGATGTCCACCGCAGCCTCCAGCGTGACGCGGCCGAGAGTCGCCTCAACCGCCCGGACGTGGGCCTCGCCGATGGAACCGGTTCCGACCAGGGCGGCACGATAGGTCTTCATGTGAGGAAAGGGCGAGCCGCAGAGGCAGGCTTATTCTGAAACGAATGCATGGTGATAATAGGCCGAAAGAGCTTAAAGCCGGAGCGCTCTCCAAATGAGCCTAAGGATGCGGGTTCGGCGACAGGAAATATTCTGAAAATGGCTGAAAAATACCCGTCCAGCGAACGATGGTTCGTCGCCGGTTACGGCGGGAAGCCGCGGGAATCAGGCCACACCGGCGAGTTTCAGGATTTTGTTGCCGGTGAGACGCCGCTCGGGCGGCAGGGCGTGCGGAGTCCGGCCGCCATGCAGGGTGGCCATTTCGGCGAAGCGCGCCTGCGTGGCTTTGACAAAATCTTCGACGGGCCGCGTGTCTCCACACAATGCCATGATTTCGGGCAGCCACCGGTGACCGTAGCGGACATGGTTCTGCTCATCGTTGCGGTCAAAAGCCAGCAGCGTGTCCGCCTCGAAGTCGTTTAGCTCGCGCACCCGGTCCATGACATGCGCCTTGGTGGGGAAGCTGCCGGCCTCGAATTCCATGGTCATCATGGCGTAGCGTTCGTGTGGCGGCATCTGGACGAGGATGTTGTAGAGGTCGAGCGAGTGCTCGAGGGACATGAGGTCCACGCCGAGCTTGGGCAGCTGTCGGTAGCCGAACTGGCTGTGCCGGGACTCGTCCCAGAGATGGCGCGCCATGTCATGATGCAGATCGAACGGCGCTTCGGGCGTGTCAAAGAAGACCGTGGCGAGGTAATCGACGGCATCCATCTCCATCATCAGCCAGACGTAAACCATGAGCCGGACGACGCGAGCATCGGTCTTGGGGTCCGTCAGCCAAGGACGGACAATCGGGGTCTCCTCCGGATCGTGACTGAAAACGCTGGAGCAGGTGGGATACTTGCCGCGGTTGCACGTGGCGGGATGGGTGTAGGGCCGGTTCGCCGATTCCCAGCTGAAGCCGCCGGGTAGCGGCGTGGGTGGGTGCTCGCCGAGCATTCCGCCCAGGGCGGCCAAGGCGGTGCGAAGATGGTCGGTCGAGGCCGTGGCATCGATGCCGTTGAGGTAGGGGGTCATCTCGGCCGCATGACGTTCTTCGTCGGTGATAAATTCCTCAACCAGCCGACGCGAGGGCCAGTCGGCCAGATGGTGGGTGGCCGCGAGATAATGACGGTAACCGGCGAGCAGGGCGGGCTTGAGCACGCGGTAGAACCCCGCAAGCGCCACGTAGCCGTCGGCCGGCATGACGGCTTCGGTGAACAGCCGGCGGATTTCCGGCCGCACCGATTCACCCGCGCCAAAACCGCTGAGCTCGCGGCCGCGCTCGCGGATAAACCGGGCGTGGCCGGCGGATTCCCACACGTGCTGGCTGAGCAAATATTTCAACTCCGGTTCGCCCACCCGGTAGATGAGGGTCGTGGCGGTGCGGACGAACTCGCGTTCGACCTCGAAGAGCAGGCGCTGCAGGCGGGCCATTTCCTGGACTGCGGCCATCCGCCCGGTGGCGGACTGGGCGGCAACGGGAGCGGTGGTGGAGGACGCGACCATAAGGCGTGGAAGCTGGAGGTTCAGCAAATGCGACCGCGCTTGCCGGCCAGGGTATGACCGGGGGGATTTACGCCCACCCAGCGTTCGTCGATCGGTTCACTGGCGCGCTGGTAGCGGGAATCACTGGATATGCGCAGACGGTTCTCACTGCGGTTGTCGAGCGAGGCATGCACGAGGAACATGCCGAAAGTGAGAAAGTCGCCCGCGCTGAATTCGGTCGTGAGCCAGCGGCCGCCGAACTTGTTGCGGACTTGCGGCGGGTTGTGCGACAGGGTGCCGCTGAAGGTCCATTTGCCGGCCTTGGCGTTCTCGGCGTCCTTGGGTTTGTTTTCGCAGAAGGTGTCCACGTCGCGGTACACGTATTTTTCGAGCAGATCCATGCGCTTGTGCGAACCCTCGAGCACCATGAGGCCGCCGAGCGTGAAGGAGATGTCGCCGTAGGGCAGCCAGCAGGTCATGTGGCGGTGCGTGCCGCGGCCCATGTAGGGCAGATCGCAGTGCGGGTTGGTGCCCTTGCCGGGCCCGATGGCGCGCAGCCACGTGAAGTCATAGTGGCGGATGGGCTCCGCGAAGAACTTGGCGTAGAAGTCGGTGAGGCGGCCGGAGTAGAGCAGGCGCTGGACCTCGGGGTTGCCGTTGGTGATCTCGGGCTTGAACACGTAGCCGGAGCCCGGCTTGCACACGCCGTCGATGTGCGGGTAGGCCGGATCGAGCACGCCGGCTTCGGCGAGGCGCGAGGTGAGGCTGGCGCGGGCGGCGAGCACCTCGTCGCGATCAAGGTAGCCGCGCATGTAGAGGTAGCCGTCCTCGGCCACGCGGCGGCGCAGCTCTTCAAAGTCGTCGGCCGCATCGCTGGAATCGCGCAGCAGGCCGACCTTGTCGTCGGTCATTTCAAGTTCATGACCAAAGGAAACGAGCTGGGGCAGGGAGGTCGTGGTGCTCATGCCCTAAGCTACACGCAGTTGGGCGGGCATTAAATGGTTGAAACGGGAGAAGTGATGTAAATTTTGGGCCGGTGCCCCCGCCGCCGAAATACCGCGCCCAACCCTGGCTGCAGAGTCCGCTCCGCACTCCGGTGGGCGAGATCGAGCTGGCCGGCCTGCTGCTGAACGTCCCGGGCATCAACCCGGCGGACATGCGGATTTTGAGACGATTCACCCTGGTGCTGATGGTGGAGGGCCGGGGCTACTATCGCGACGGGCGCGGGACGAGCTACGAGCTGGTGCCCGGGGACGTGGTGCTGGTCTTTCCGGAAATCGCCCACGCCTACGGTCCGGTTCGCGGCGGTGAGTGGACCCAGATCTACTTCGTGTTCGACGGACCGCAGTTCCAACTTTGGCGGGCGCAGGGCCTGCTCGATCCGGCGCGACCGGTGCTGCGGCTCGGCTCTCCCGACTATTGGCGGCGGCGGCTGCAGGATGTGGTCAAGGGCGAGCCCCTCCACACCGCCGGTGCGCCCCTGCGTGCGATGGGCCGGTTTCTCCAGGTGGTGACGGAAATGATCGCGACCGACGCGGAAAACGTCCGCCAGGCCGGCCGCGATGCCTGGCTGGAAAAGAGCCTGCGGCTGCTGGGCGAACGGGGAAGCGGCGGCTGGGCGACGCCCCAGGATGCGGCGACCCAGGTCGGATTGAATTACGAGAACTTCCGCAAGCGCTTCGCCGAACTCACCGGCGAGTCACCCGGCCGCTACCAGAAACGGCGTCGGTTGGAATGGGCCTGCGCGGCGATCTATCACGGCGAGTCGTCGCTCAAGGAAATCGCGGACTCGCTCGGCTTTTGCGACGTCTTCCACTTCTCCAAGGCGTTCAAGCAGGAGATTGGCTTCACGCCGTCGGACTACCGGCGGCGGGTGCGCGGCCGGTGAGGAACCGCCGCACCGCCATCCGATGACGGCGGCGCGGCGGCGTTGTCCCCAACACAAGACGTTCAGGTGGCGGACCAGCCCTCCGGCCAGATGGTGCCGGGAATCGGGCGCCAGTAGATCGAGCGATCAATGCGCGGCTTGGCGTGACGGTATTGCTCCGTCAGGCGCAGCTTGGTCCGCAGATGCTGGACGAGGTTCTCGCCGTAGAAGAAGGTGTTTTCGCCGACGCCCGAGAGCACGAGAACTTCGTGGGGGGTGGTCTCGAGCAGGGCGATGAGGCCCCGGATGTTGGCGAGTTCGAGGTCGATGGCCGCCTGGAGCTTTTTCTCGCACGCCGCCTTGGTGGCAGCGTCGGACTTCTCATCAAGGTAGCCGTAAACGCATTCGCACCAGGCGCAGACGTTGCGCAGGCTCGTGACCCAGTGGAGGTAGGCGCGCACGCGGTCGCGCAGATCGGTGAAGACTGTCTGCGATTCGCCGGTGAGCGTCTGGGCGAGGCCGTCCAGCCGGGCGATGAGCGGCTGTAGCTTGGCGATGACGTGCTGATCCATGTCGGCGGACATCTTGGCGCCGGACTCCCGCGTGATGAGGTCGAAGAGCACGTCCTTGCCCAGATCATTCAGGCCGGGGTTGTTGTGCTGGAAGCAACCGTGGCGCTCGTAGTAATCGCGCTCGGCCGCGGGCACCGCTTCGAGGTCAGGCACGAAGGGCCGGTCCCAGGTACGCTGCCAGCAGAAGCCGAAGGCGCAATAGAGTCCGACCATCGGCTGCCAGAGCAGGGCCTCTTCGAACTCGCGCCAGGCCTCGCTCAGGGTGGAGGCCTGGGCCGGTCCGACCAAGGTGGCGGCGAATTCGGTGAGGACCTGTTCGACGGGCTTGTCGGGGAAGAACTGCGCGGCGCGCAGAATGACCGGATTGGGCCAGTAGGGTGCCCGGGCCGCATTGGTGAGGCCGCCCAGCGCGCTGACCCGCTTCAGGCCGGTTTCGCGGATGGCGGTGAGCTTGCGGTGCAGCAGGCGCGGGAAGGGCAGACCGAGGAGCGGCTCGTGATTCATCACACCGGAGGCGGAATAGTGGAGAACCGGCTCGACCCCGGCCGCGCGGGCGGTGGCCAGCGCCTCTTTCTCGGAGGCATCCATGGTGGTGTGAAACAAACTGCCCGCGACCGCCTGGTTCTCGGGATACTTCGGGTGGGAGTAGGGCACATGGTAGCCCCGGACGTTCAGCGACGGAGCCTCCCAGGTGACATGACCGCCCATCTCGGCCTTGATGTGCTCGTGCTCCACCTTGAAGGGCTCGATGCGGAGGATGACGTCGAACTCCGGATTAATCTCGGCGGCGGCGGTGCGGAGATTCTTCAGGTAGCGGCCGATGCTCTGGCCCGCGCTCTGCGCGATCTTGTCGTGGTTGCGCCACTCGCGGATCATGTAGGGGCCGCCGTTGCGTCCGACGTAGAGCGAGGCGGTGTGCTCGAAGCCGGCGCCGCTGTCGTTCGTCCAAACGGACATGTAGCTGAGATCCGGCACGGCCCGCATGATCTTCTGCAGGGCCTCGCGGTAGTGCCGTTGCACAATCGGGTGGTCCTGCGCCATGGTGTAGCGCGGCAGCTTGGAGCGGAACGGATGATCCACGCGCGCGCCACGGAGCGAGGGGTACTTGGTGAAGAAGCGCTCGGGCAGCGTGCGCGGTTCGAACATGCAGATACCCGGCTTCAGACCGTATTGGCGGCCAAGGCCCGCGAGGCCGACGAGGTGGTTGAGATTGGCATCGAGGTAGAGCGCTGGCCACATGCCCTTGGTCAGCGGCGTGTCCACGAAGTGGTTGAAGCCCGGCGCATAGGTGTAGAACTGCGGGTAGTATTCGAACGGCACGAAGTCCTCATAGGGCATGTGCGCCTGCAGGCCGTTGACTTCGCAGTGGGTGAAACCGGCCTCGGCCAACGCGGCGACGTAGCGCTCCGGATCGAAGTTGCGCGCACTCCGCCAGTATTGGGTGTAGCAGGCGTCCCAGTGCGGCCGGTGCCAGCCAAAGGTCGCGGGCAGGAGCAGGCCGGCGGCGAGTTTCTCGCGGGTGAACTCACTGGCGCCGGAGGCGAGCAGGCGGACCGCGGCGTAAAGGAATGAGCCGTGCGTGGCGCAGATTTCACCGCTGCCATCCTCGGCAAGGCGAAGCCAGGTCCACGCGCTGGAGTCCTTGGCCTTGGCTGGCAGCTTGGCGGGTAGCCCGCGCCCGGCCAGGGCGACATGGACGCCGCCCGGACCAGCGACGAGTGCGGCGCCGGTGAGGCGGGCCAGTTCGCGGGCGGCGGTGATTTCACCCGGCTCGGCGGCGACGGCGTGGGAAACGGTTTTAAGGCTCAGGACAGGGGGCGTGGGGGTGGCAGTCATGGCGATGCGTCCGGTGTGCGAAGCCCCCGACGTGGTCGCAATCGCAAAGCGAGTCCGACACCAAGGGACACCAAACAATTCCCAGAATCTTCATGAGCGCCGGCTCGGCCCGCCCGAAGCGCGCTGCTGAAATGATCGGGACGTGATTGCCGGTGCCGGTCACGGAAACGCGCCTCAGGGCCCGCCGGCCGGGCGTCACGACTCTCTCCCTCCCATGTCACAAGATCTCCTGAGTCTCGCCGATCTCGAGCCGCCGATGGGCGACCTTTTCACCAACCGTCGGTTGGACGCGGGGCGCTCCGTCTGGACCCGGCCGTTGCCCGGTGAGACCGGGGTGCCCAAAAAACGCATCATCCACCAACGGGTGATTCGCTTGCATGGTCCGGTCCGGCTCGGTCGGCTGGGCGTGCGTCGTGGGCCGGGCTACCACAAATGCGGCAGCCGGCAGGATCTTGATTGGGTCACGGGCCTGCGCGTCCTGGCCTGGAGCGGAGGCCGCTGGCGGGTGTTGCTGCAACGGGATGCCCTGCAACCGGGCGTGCCCGGGGCCGTGGCCTGGATGCGGTTGCCCCGGATCACCACCACGGCGGTCATCATCGAACTGCGGCGGTCGGGCATCGACGGGGGCTGGACCCCGTGGAATTTGGCGATGTCGGCCTTCATTCTCGAAGGTGAACCGCTCACGCCGCTCGCACCGCGATCCGAGCGGCTGCTTGAGCCGGGCGTCATTTCCCTGCGCAATCTCCCCGTCGGTGTCCGGGCGGAACTGGTCAACGGCGAGGTGCGCTACCGCACCCGGGACTTCGAGGTGGGCTTTGCGCTGGGCCGGCCGGGCTTCACCCACTGGGGCCTGCAGATTGAGGACCGCGCCCAGGCGGGCAGGAATGTTCTGGCCACCCGGCCGCCGCTTTTTTCCCAAGGCCCGCAACTGCATCCGCTCGGCTGTGCGCCCGTGCTGGCCCCGGCCGTGCGGTGCGACCTGAGTGGCACGGTGGCCGTGAACGGGGGCACGGTGACCTACGAATTTCAGGCCGGTGGACAGCACTACCGCTTGGCGTGGGAAGTCAGGCCGACCGGACTTCGCCTCAAGGCGCAGCGCGTCGCGAAACAGGCCATGCTCGCCTGGCACAGTGCGGCTTGGATGATCGGCCTGCGCAACAGTGCGGCGCCTTCGCATGTGCTGGGCCGGTTGCTGGAGACCGGGGAAACCGGGGCGGTCGCGCTGCCGGCCCTGCTGACGTTGCCGACCTTTGGCAGCTGGAAGGTGGAATCCGACTCGCCCAAGGGGTGGGCGCGCAGCGACTGCTTTCGGGCCCACGACCTGAACACGCTCGAACTCAAGGTTGGCGAGGAACGCACCCCCGAGGGGCTATATCGTCTGCCGGCCGGCACGCACCGCGCGATGTTCACGTTTACACCGCAAAGACCGGCTGAACTGCTGGCGGAATCGGCTCCGGCAGTCGCCCGGCGCGCCCTGGCGCGCACCCAATGGGTGGCGCTCACATTCCGCACCGACACGGCCACGCTCAGCAACAATGGCGCCTCGATGCACTGCCCGATCTGCATGGACACCTGGGCGGCGGTCATTGCCCCGCAGGGAAACTTGCTGCCGGATTTGCCGGCGGCGGAATTCCTGCGTCACTCCCTGGAGCGCTGGCTCACGGGCGGTCCCGGTTACGCGGCGGGCCGGCTCCTGCAGGATGGCAGCTCGCACGATGCGGACGATGAATACCTGCAGACCGGTGCCTCGGCGCTGCGTGGTCTTGGTTCCTACCTGCGGCATCACGCGACGCCGGCCTGGTTCAGGGAATTCCGTCCGGTTATCCTGGAAAAGCTGCGCGCGGCGCGGGACCGGGATCTGGATGGCGACGGGCTGATCGAGAGCCTGCATCGGACCGGCGTGAGCGGCACCAGCCAATGGAGCACCTGCTGGTTCGACGTGATTTCCTTCGGCTGGAAAGACGCCTTTGCCAATGCGATCCTGTACGGCGCGCTGCTCGAGCTGACCGCAGGGCTGCGTCGCTTCAACGAACTTGAGCAGGCGGAAAAATTGTCCGGGTGGGCCGGCTGGCTGCGTGCGAACTATCGGGACACGTTCTACAACAAGGCGACCGGCTGGCTGGCGGGCTGGAGGTGCCGCGAGGACAAGCTGCACGACTACGCCTTTCTGCCGGTCAACGGTGCGGCCATCGCCGAGGGCTTGCTGTCACCGGATGAAGGCCGGGCGATTCTGCAGCGACTGCTCGCGGAAGCGCGTCGGGTCGGTCTGCCTGATCCGGCGGGAGGCCTGCCCGGAAACCTCCGGCACATTCCCGATCATGATCTCTCGGATATCATCCAGGGCTATCCGCTGGGGTATTACCAAAACGGCGGACGCACCCATTCGCAAACGCGGCATTTCGTGATGGCGCTCTACCGGTGCGGCCTGAATCGCGAAGCAGACCGCATGCTGAAGCGCCTGTGCGCCGGCTTCGCCGCGGCGAAAGTCTTCGGCGGAAACCAGAGCGGCGTGGACTGGCGGTATTGGGACGACCGTCCCTGTGGCTACGAAGGCCTGCTCACCGACCAGTTCGGCGTGCTGGAGGCGATCTGCTGGCGCTGGGGTCGGCCGCGCGAGGGCTGAGGCGGTGCTCAGTCGGGCAAGCGCTTGACGAAGATATTGCGATAGCGGACGACGCTCTTGGGGTCGTGGGCCTGGAGAGCGAAGGTGCCGCTACCGAGCTTGCGCTCGAAAGCGGTGCCGGGCTGGGCGCCGGGCGGTTCCCTGTATTGGACGACAATCTTGTCGTTTACCTTCACGGTGACAGTGCCGGCTTGGACGATGACGTGTTGCGTCCACCATTTGCCATCTTCGGCCGCCACGAAGCCCACGCTGGCGACATCGTAGACGCTCCCGGTTTTCTTCCAATCGCTTTGGGTGTTGTTCACCTGGGTCTCGAAACCGGCCGTGGGCCAGCCGCTCTCCTGATACTTGGTGTGAAAGTATATGCCTCCATTGGAGCCGGGCTCGGTCATGACCTCGACCTTCAGCTCGAAATTTTTGAAGGGTGCGGCGTCGCCGGTGTAGAACAGGTGGCTGCGCGGACCGAGCGTGACGAAGGCTCCTTCCTCGATTTTCCAGGTGCCAGGATTCTCCTTGGAAGCGGTCCAGCCGGCGAAGGACTGGCCGTCTGTCAGGGAAACGAATCCGGTTTCATCATCAGCGGCGGCGATGACCGCGACGGTGACAAGGGAATGGCAGGCAACAAAGCGAAGCCAGGAGCGGAGGGGGAGGGAGCGCATGGTGGTGAGACAGAACCTCGCCCTGGGCGGAGTCGCAAACGGAAAGCGGTTTAAGCGTTAGGCGAGATGGCGACATGTTTGCTGCGGACCACGCGGTCTGGGGCTCTCGTGCGGCCAACGTGTACAGTAAGGATCCCCACCGATCCAGCCCGCGCCGGAGCGCCGGTTGCACCCATGAAAAAGGCCCGCGTTGCCGCGGGCCTCGGGGAAAGAAGGGGGATCAGATTGCCTTGGGCAGTTCCACGCCGTCGAACTCGACGGGGTGGGGGTGGTTGCGCTTGTCCTTGTGCTGGCCGTGGCGCTTGTGGAGGATGTGATCAATCTTGTCCACCAGCAGGTCGATGGATTTGTGCATCTCCTCGGAGTCGGCCGAGCAGTTGATATTGGGCCCGCGAAGCTCGACGTGGGCCTTGGCGACAAACTTGTGGGCGACGTCATGCTTGCGGTCGCACTCCAGTTCGACGCGGATCCGGACGATGTGAGCCTGGTGGCGGAAAAGTCGCTCGGCTTTCTCCTGCACGTAGTGCTTGAGGGAGGGGGTCAGCTCGAGGTGGATACCGGTCACAATCACATCGTGGGATTTATTGGTATGGTTCATGGTTTTTCCTTCGGTTGGACTAACACAAAGGGCGCGGAAGGGGAGAAGCCTCCCCGGGTTCATTTCGGTTGTTCCTATAGTGCGGGCCGTCGCGAGGACCGGGCCAGACGTCACTGGGAACAGACACTTCATTTGGCTGAGTAAGATCTCTACCCAACGGGCCGGATTTGGCAATGCTTCTCGCCTTCATATTCCGGAATAATTATTGAACGAAGAAAGCATGACCCATGCCGACGAACCGCTGCCCCCGGCCGAGCCCCCGCTCGTAAATCCTGCCGAACTGCCCGGGTGGGTGCTGCTCAGCGATGAAAAGCTGCTGGTCCTCGACAAACCGGGCTGGCTGGTGGTGCATCCGTCCAAGAACGGCCCATGGTCGAGCCTGGCTGGCGCGGTGCGGGAGGGACTGGGGTTGGAGACCATCCGCTTTATTTATCGGCTCGATCGGGAGACTTCTGGAGTGGTGATTCTGGCCAAGGACGAGGCCACCGGCAGCCGGCTGCAAAAGGCCATGGGCAAGCGGCAGATCGGCAAGGCCTACGTTGCCCTGCTCGAAGGAGAACTTGCCGGACCGGTTACCGTGGACCAGTGGCTGGGGCCTGACCTCAGCGCCGGAGTAACGGTCAAGCAGAAGGTGGTGCCGGCCGACACTCCCGATAGCCAGGCGGCGACCACGGTATTTCACCCCCTGGTGGTGCGCGGTGGCTGCACCTTGGCCGGAGTAGAATTGCTCACCGGCCGCAAGCACCAGATCAGAGCCCATGCTGAATGGCTCGGCCATCGGGTGATCGGCGACAAGCTCTATGGCGCCGATCCACGTCTCTACCTTGAGTTCGCCATGCAGGGCTGGACCCCGCGGCACTCGGCTTTGCTCCGTTTCACCCGGCAGGCGTTGCACTGCACGGCCATTGATCTGCGTCCGACCCACATGAATTATCTGCTACGTGCACCTTGGCCGGTGGATCTGGCGCGGTTCGCGGCGCGCGAAATGAATCTCCCTGCCGCGGAGGCGCAGGCGCTGATCGATCGCTTTGTGGCGGAGCGAATGCCGGGCTAGGCGGAGTTCGTCACTGCAGGAGAGCGCCCACCGCGGCGCGGACCACCGCGCGCTGGGTGGCAATCCGCTGCTCGAGGGGCAGGGTGGAGGGCGTCTCCAGCGTGTAGTCCAGTGGGCCGTGATGATTACGCAGGTAAATGGCCTCGGGCCAGGATTCGCGCAGCAAGGGATCGCTGACCGGGCGGATGATGCCGGGTCCGGCGGCCTCACGTCCGTCGATGACGGTGGCGATTTCTATCGGCCCGTGGACGCGGGCGGCTTCAATCAGATCATTTGCCAGCGAGGGCAGATTGAGCGGGTTCAGTTCGTAGAGGTAGAACCCCTGCGCTTCCCAATCCTCGTGCAGGCAGAGGCTCAGGTCGAAATTCGGCTGCTGTCGGAGCCAGCGGACATGGGCCTGAGTTTCGGCGGACTGCAGAGACTTGTAATCCCGGTTGAGGTCCAGGCCGGCGTGGTTTTCCCGGGTCCCGTGCAGGAATCCGGTCGGGTTGAGCAGCGGGCAGACAAACCAGGTGCAGCGTCGGTCGAAGAAACCTTCCCGCATGAGCTGCAGCAGCGCCCAAGGCGGAGCCGGTTCATCGCCATGCATCCCGGCGGAGAGGTAAATCCGCGGTCGCGGACCGACGCTGCGCTTGGTGTAGGCCGAAAGCGGATGGCCAAGCACCGCCCCGAAGTCCTGCCGCCTGAAACCCGCCGCCAGCGCCGCGGAAGAAAACTGCACGGAGAAGTCAACGGGGTCGAGCGGTTGGTCGGGCATGGGGTCGCGATGTTTCTGGCTTCCCGGGCGGCCGGGGTAAAGTCCGCTCGCGGTCATCGCGAAATTTGTGCCGGATTCGAGTCCTGAGGACTTGACGAATCGGTTGTGCCTGCCGTGTTAGTCGCCACACCCTCATGCAAGGCATCGACTTCATCAAGGATCTCGCGGTCGTCATGCTGGTGGCGGGACTCGTCGGCTGGGCCTGCCACCGGGCGGGGCTTTCCGTCATCGTGGGTTTTCTGGCGGCCGGCATGGTGATCGGTCCGTTCACGCCGCCCTTCTCGCTTGTGACGGACATCGGGCGCATCGAGACGCTGGCGCAGGTCGGCCTCGTGTTCCTCATGTTCTCGATCGGCATGAAGCTCAGCCTGCGCAAGCTGCGCCGCCTCGGCCTCTCGCTGCTGGTGGCCACGGCGGTGACGGCGCTGATTGTCTATAATCTGTCGCGGCTGGGCTCGCC
The DNA here is from genome assembly GCF_004118375.1 of Oleiharenicola lentus. Lineage (NCBI taxonomy): Bacteria > Pseudomonadati > Verrucomicrobiota > Opitutia > Opitutales > Opitutaceae > Oleiharenicola > Oleiharenicola lentus. The sequence continues at coordinate 2,442,030 of NZ_SDHX01000001.1, read as the reverse complement.
GCTGCTCGGCTTCAGCGGGGAGTCGGCGGTGTTCTTCGGGGCCCTGCTGATCGTTTCCTCCTCGGCCATCATCAGCAAGGTGCTGCAGGAAACCGGCCTGACCCACGAAAAAGCCGGCCAGATGGCCATGGGCATAACGGTGCTGGAGGACGTGGTCGCGGTCATTTCGCTGGCCCTGCTCAATTCCGTGGTGCTGCTCGGCGGCATGGGGGAAGCCAGGGTCGGCCAGACACTGGGCCTGTTGAGTGCGTTCGTGGCGCTGGCCGGTGTGATCGGCCTGCTACTCGTGCCGTGGCTCTTGCGGCGGCTGGGCGAGTCGGCGAGTGAGGAATTGCAGACGCTCATGGTGGCCGGACTGATGCTCGGTTTGGCGCTCACCGCGCAGAAGGCCGGCTATTCGCTGGCGATGGGCGCGTTCATCCTTGGTTCGATCATCGCGGAAACCCCGCAACGGGCGCAGATCGACCGCGTGTTCGAGGGGGCTCGCGACATGTTCAGCGCCGTGTTTTTCGTTTCCATCGGCATGCAGATTGACGTGCGCCTTTTGGGTCAGTCGTGGTTGCTGGTGCTCGGAGCCTCGGTGCTGGCCATGGTGGCGCGCCCGCTCGGCGGCACGGTGGCGATGCTGGTGACCGGCGTGCAGCTCAAGGATGCGGTTCGCGTGGGCCTGATGATCACGCCCATCGGCGAATTTTCGTTCATCATCGCGCAACTGGGCGTTACCGCCGGGGTCGTGCCTGCCAGCTTTGGCGCGGTGGCGGTGGGGCTTTCCTTGCTGACGGCCATCGCCGCTCCGGTGCTCACGCGTCGCTCCGGCGTCATCAGCGACTGGGTGGCGGCCCGCCAACCCGTCTGGCTGGAAAGCTGGCTCGGCTACTACGGGCGCCTGCTCGAGCGGTTTCAACAGATCCAGAAACGCAGCGTGCTCTGGCAGCTCAGCCGCAAGCGCGTCATCCAGATCACGCTGGAGATGCTGCTGGTGACGGGACTTTTTGTCTTCTCCGACCAGATGTTCAGCCTGGTGCGGGATTACCTGCCGGTGCACAGCCGCTATCCGAGCGGAGCCACGGTGCTGTTCTGGAGCGTGCTCGTGCTGGTCGCCCTGGCACCCCTGGTGGCGATCTGGCGCAATCTTTCGGCGCTGAGCCTGCTCTACGCGCAGGTCAGCACCCAGGGGCACGCGAAGGCGGCCAAGCTGGCCCCGGTGGTTGAGACCGGCCTGAAGATCGGGGCGGGGCTGCTGCTCGTGTTGTGGCTGAACGCCATCCTCCCGATCAGCGGCGCCGCGCGCTGGCTGCCGGCGGCGGTGCTGGTGGTCGTGCTGGTCGGGCTGTATTTCCTGCGGAGCCGGCTCATCTACTGGCACAGCATGCTGGAGGTGGAGTTGCAGGAGCGCCTGACCCAGGGCGACCACAAGTTCACCGGGACCACCGCGCCCTGGATGGCACCTCACGGCGAGTGGAAGCTCGCGCTCACGGACTGCATGCTGCCCGACCTCGCAGACAGCCGCGGCCGCTCGCTGGGCGAACTCGCGCTGCGCACGAAATTTGGCTGCACCGTGGCCGGCGTCGAACGGCAGGGGGTCATGGTGGGGAATCCCACCGGCGACATGATCCTGTATCCGCGTGACAAGGTGCTGCTGCTCGGCACCGCCGAGCAGGTGGCGGCCGGCAAGGAGTATCTCCAGCGCGCTTCCGGCGCACCGGTGACATCCAACTTCGACGAGGTGCGCATGGAGTCGCTGGAGATTCCCGTCGAAAGCAGACTGCACGGCCGCACGCTTGCAGAAGTGGCCCTGGGCAAGGCCTACGGCCTGCAGGTGGCGGGCATCAATCGCGCGGGCCACCGCATACTCAATCCTCGCGGTGATGAAAAACTCTGCGTCGGCGACAGCCTGCTGGTGCTCGGCAGCCCCGACCAGATCGCCACCTTCAAAGAATCGTTGCGCGTGTGAGCGCGCTCACTGCGGGGGCGTGAGACGCTGGATAAACGACCAGGAACCGTCGTTCCAGCCATGGCCTTCAATCTGATACAGGCTCAGGGTCCCGAGATAGTCGGTTTGCTGCGGTGTCCATAGCATGGCGCCGTAGTATCGGGTTCGCTTCTCCGGCGGCTCAGTCTGGTTGAAGAGTGAGACGCCGTGGAGTGCGGGATAGGGCGTCAGGGCAGGAACCGGCTTCGTCGGAAGATTGAGCTCCGCGCGGATAGTGGCGGGGATGTCGATCACGGAAGCTGGAAGGGTCGAGGTGCGGATTTCGCCCTGCGCACCGAAGCGCTTTATGAGGAGCAAGGGAAGCCCCCGGGCTTTGTCCCGCTGGAAGTCTCCCCGCGCCGCCGTGCGATCCAGTTCTGCCGTCCGGGCGGTAAACTCGGGCTTCACATACATCTCGGGTGAACGGCCGCTGCCATGATCGCCCACCATGACGATCAGGGAATTGTCGTAGAGTCCGTGTTGTTTCAGTTTTCGCAGAAACGCGCCCATGATGCGGGCGTAGGCCTCGGCTTGTTCGCTGAAATTCTCCCGCGTGTAGTCAAATTTACCGTAACTGAGATCGCGCTTCATCTTCACCGGCACATGCAGACCGGCCAGGTGGTAGAACTTGAAGACATCCCGGCCGGGACGAATCGTAATCCGCGTGTCGGGGTGATCCAAACCGAGTGCAAACATCCGAAAGAGGTCGTCCAAGGTGTGCCCGAGTCCGACTTCGCGTGGAATGGGTTCAGGCTGGCGCGTGGCGGATGATTTGGCTGAACCGGCCATCCATCGCGAGACCAGCCAGCTCGAGTCGTTATGGACAAATCGCTTCGCGAAGTGGGGCAGACTGCGAAACAGGCCAAGGTCCACCACCCGGGCTACGTCGACCAGTTTGTCCGCGAGTGGGCGAGGTCGGCGTAGAATATTGTCCGCCAGTTCGTCGTGGTAGTAAATCGACTCATTGGCGAGACTGCGCCAAGGATACAGATGCACGTCTATTCCGGCCTGTCTCAGCGCGGCTGGCAGGGAATCCTTGAGGTAGGCTGATTTTAGAAAATCCTGCCGGGGCTGGCTGTTGTCGTAGATGCGGCCGGTCAGGATGGAAGGGATGGCAAATTCGGTGAAATTGAACCCCGCCGTGGTGTCGGGAAAATAGGTGAACCCCGGGAACTGCGCGCGGTATTCCTGATGCGGCAAGATCGCTTCCGAGAAAATGTCGGTCTGATATTCGTCCAGCAGGATCAGCACGACATTGCGTCCCGCGGAGAACTCGAAGACCGGCCGTTTATCGACGTAGTAATGCTTGGAGTAGTCGTGCGAGCTATTATGGACATGGGTGGCGTTTACGGCCAGAGAACCAATCTGAAGCAGCAATATTCCTGCGCAAAACAATGGCATCCGTCGGTGGATTCGCGGCGCAAACCAAAGCAATACCGCGCTTAGAACCAACCAGAGCGCCCCATCAGTCAGCAGGCGTCCGGGATAATCCGCCCAGACGATGGTTTCGCCGTCCAGAGCACCGTAGGACCAGACGAGGGCATAGGCATGAATCCAGCATAGCAGGGTGAGCGCGAGCAGCAGGACCCCGAGGCGAGGACGAATCCGTCGAGGCACCAGCAAAAGCAGTCCGGTGAGCAGCAAAGTAAAGACCACGGTTACCAGCGCTAGAACGGCAAGCAGTTCATCAAAGAACACGAGCAGCGCGGCCTGATTGGCCAGGTAGGCATGGGCCGGCACGAAAAAGAGCAGTGTGCTCGCGAGGCTGAATGCAGCCAAGGGGACGGCCGGATCAAATCGGGAGGGTACGGGAGGTGGGTCGGAGGGAGTTCGGGTCATGTGTTTGCTTTCCCCGTTGGCCCTCAGGGATATTGAGAATCTTGGAGAACGACCGCGAATGCTGTATCCGGTTCCGTCCCATCGGAGGTGACTCCGGTGGGCGTGGCCCGGTCGATGGCCACCTGAGCGGAAACCAGAAAAAGGGTCGGCTATGAGCCGGCCTCGAAAAGGTAGAGCACGCGCTCCGAGCCGGCCACCGGACGGCGGTCCAGCCTGCGGTAATGCCGGTCAAAGGCCTTCTGAAACGACGCCTCGGTGTAGTCCGGAAAAGTGTCGACGCGGTTGCAGAGCAGGGTGGCAACCTTTGAATCGCTTTTGGGCACCCACTCGATGATCAACGTGGCAGCGATGCGGCGAAAGAACTGCGCGCAGAGCTCAAGCGGGACATTGTTGCCGATGGCCAGGTGATGGATCAGCGCCAGCGCCAGCGCCATGTCCGGCGGTTTGCGCTCGAAGAAGGACTGGCGTTCGCGCAGTTCCCAGCCCAGCGACGGGCTGGGGTTGGTGAGGTCCAGCAGCGCCGGATGCAAATTGCTGAGCCGGTGGCTCCGGACATGACGATAACATTTCTCAACGGCGGCGGCATCGATGTCCCAGGCCACGGTCTGGGCGCCATGTTCGACGGCCAAACGGCTGAACGTGCCGTCGTTGGCGCCCAGATCCCAGACCGAGTCCGGATCACATTGCCGGATCCAGTCACTGACGGTGGCGGTTTTGTCGGCGGCAGCTTGATCGACGTAGTTGGTGTTCTGGTAATAGTCCGCCCATTCCGTGCCCTGTGGAGCCCAACGCAGGCCGCGCACGGCCGATTCGAGGCTGTCCAGTATGCCCAATAGTCCTGAGCGCGAAATCACCCGGGGTCTGACCTTGGTATCCCGGTTGACGTATCGTGATTGAGTCCGCGCATGAAGGTGCAGATGCATCAGCAGTCCCGGCCGCAACCAGCTTCGGCGGGGCAGCAGGCCGCTGGCGAGGTCCAGCGGTATCCCATCAAGATGACAGCGCAGCAGCTGACCCAACCGGACATCCCGATGGGCCATCAGCGCAAGCGGCGCGAGGAAGTGCTGGCAAAACTGACGGTAGGCCGGCCAGGACGTTCCCACGGCATACGGCTCGAAGGAAAGCGTATCGATCAGCACCGGCCGCCCCGCAAGAAACTGGATGTTGTAGGCACTGGCATCCTTGAGCGAATATCCCTCCGCGAGGGCGGCCCGCTGGATTTGCAAGGTCAGCAGTGCGGCGTCCTGGAGCTGGCTGAAGCTCCACTCAAAGGGTGGGTGATCAGCGGCAGCTGTTCAGGCTCGAGGACGAGATCGTCCCAGCCGTTCCGGCCGGGTGAAACTTCCCGATGCGGGATCAGCCAGCCGTTCGCCTGCAAACGTGCATAAAAGCCGGATTGCTTGAGCTTGGCGTAGGTTGCGGCGTAGGAGGGCGCAATCCGGCGATAAAACGTGTTGTCGTGCGCGAACACGAATCCGTCCCTGTCCCGAAAGGATGAGCCGAGTCGTTGCATCAGGTTTGTCGGAGGCGTTGGCGCAGGGCGTAGAACCGCTCAGGGATTTTCTTCCAGAGGAGCCGGGGCATCGGGTCCCTTGTCCTTGGGCTGGTCGCGTCGCACAAACGCAACGATACGCCGCCAATAGGTTTTCAGCGTGTAGGAAAGGCCGAGGATCCCCGCCAGAATCATCTGGAGCACGATGCTGCCGGCACCCGGATCTAGATAAGCAATGAGTTGGGCCATAGTGTGGGTATCTGCCTAGGAGCAATCCTTGGACCATCTGCCGGATCCGGCAGATGGTATTTAGACTAACTGTCGAACAAGACAGTTGATTGGGCCCAACTCACCAGTGCACAGCCGCTCTCTTTGTGCAAATTAAACAAAAAGGCGCACCCGGGTGGATGCGCCTGATGAATCTTGAGCGACTAGGCTCAGTTGTTGCCGGGCTTCGCCGGGGTGTCGGCCTTCTTCTCTTCCTTGGGCTCTTCCTTCGCGGCGTTCTTGAACTCCTTGATGGACTGGCCGAGACCCTTGGCGAGGGCCGGGAGCTTGGCACCGCCGAAGAGCAGCAGCAAAATGACCATGATGATGATCAGTTCGGGCGCCCCGAGGCCGAAGATGGCGAGGAGAGGGGAAAGCGTGAGGGACATGGCAGGAAACTAGTTTGGAGAAAAAGTGAGTAAAGGCCGAAAGCGGTGCGCTCAGTTCTGCGGAAACATCGGTTTGCCGAGCGGGCCGCCCTGCTTGATGAACTGCGGCGGGATTGCCGGTGGCTTCTTGAGCAGGTTCTGCGGGTTGTCGATCTGCTCGGCGTCGAAGAAGCCGTGCAATTGGCGGATGCGCGTCGGGTGGCGCATCTTGCGGAGCGCCTTGGCCTCGATCTGGCGGATGCGCTCGCGGGTGACCTTGAACTGCTTGCCGACCTCCTCGAGCGTGCGGCTGTAGCCGTCCACGAGGCCGAAGCGCAGGGTGAGCACACGGCGCTCGCGCTCGGTGAGCGAGTCGAGCACGTCCATGATCTTTTCGCGCAGGAGCGAGAAGGCGGTCATGTCGTAGGGATTGTCCGCCGACTTGTCCTCGATGAAGTCGCCGAAGCTGGTGTCGTCGCCGTCGCCGACGGGCGACTGGAGCGAGATGGGCTGCTGCGCCATCTTCATGATCTGCTGCACGCGCTCGACGGGCAGGTTCATCTCCTCGGCCACCTCCTCGGGGGTCGGCTCGTGGCCGAACTCCTGGAGGAGCTGCTTCTGGACCTGCATCACCTTGTTCAGCGTCTCGATCATGTGGACCGGGATGCGGATGGTGCGGGCCTGGTCGGCGATGGAACGGGTGATGGCCTGGCGGATCCACCAGGTGGCGTAGGTGGAGAACTTGTAGCCGCGGCGGTATTCGAACTTCTCGACGGCCTTCATCAGGCCCATGTTGCCCTCCTGGATGAGGTCGAGGAAGGAGAGGCCGCGGTTCGTGTATTTCTTGGCGATCGAGATCACGAGGCGAAGGTTGGCCTCGACCATCTCCGTCTTGGCCTTGTGGGCTTCACGGATGTGGCCGCGGGCGACCTTGAGGGTGTCGAGGAGGGCCTGCGGGGCGATGCGCAGGTCGATTTCGAGGTCCTTCAGGCGCGAGTTGACGGCGCGGACGTCGATGGCGGTGTCCTTCTTGGACTTCGGGTGCTTGGAGCGATACAGGTCGGAGAAGCACTTCTCGACATCCTGGATCTTGGGCCGGATCTCGCTGAGGAAGTCCTCAAAGACCTTCAGCTTGAAGTAATATTTGACGTAGCACTGGCGCAGCACGTTGTCGCGCTTCTTGAAGCGGATCATCGCGTTCTTCTTCGCCTTCTCGTCGCGGGCCTTGTGCGCGTCACCCCAGGCCTCGGTGGCGGCGGTGTCGTTGTCGCGGGTGGTCTGGACGAGTTTCTCGAGGCCCTTGAAGTAGGCGTCGCGGCTCTCGATTTTTTTGTCGATGACGAGGCGGTCGAAACGCTCGGTGCGGAGCAGGAGCTTTTCGCCGAGGTCGGAGAGGTGCTTGCCGACGGGGCCGAGGGCAAAGAGCGCGGCCTGCGCGTTCATCTCGGCGGTCTCGATGCGCTTGGAGATCTCGACTTCCTGCTCGCGGGTCAGCAGCGGGACCTGGCCCATCTGCTTGAGATACATTCGGACCGGGTCGTCGAGGATGTCGTTGTTCGACGTGCGGGACTCTTCCTCCTCGGCCTCCTCCTGGCGCTGCTTGTAATTGTCCACCTCCTGCGGATCGAGGATGTCGATCTCGAGGTTCTGGAGGACGGAGATGACGTTCTCGATGTCCTCGGGATTGTCCACCGACTCGGGCAGCGCCTCGTTGATGTCGGCGTAGGTGAGGTAGCCCTGTTCCTTGGAAAGACGGATCAGGTAGCGGATCTTGTCGTTGAGATCGCCGGAAAGATTCTCGAGGGCCTTCTCCTTGAATTCCTTGGCCGCGTCAGCGGTGATGTCGGGCACGGGGGCGGCGGCGCGGACGGGCTCGGCGTGGGGCTTGGCGGGCGCGTGGGCCGCTGCGGCTTTGGGCGTTTCGGACGCGTGCGATTTGGCGGCGGGGGCGTGATCCTTCGCAGGCTTCTTGGCAGCGGGAGCGGCGGGCTTGGATTTGCTCGGCATAACGTGAATAGAGTATCCCGGATGGGCTACAGCGCGAAAGGCGGGTTCGACAGCGGTCAGGAAGCCACGGTAAGCTTCGGCGGATTCAGGAGCTGACGGGTGATTTCGGCGCGCTGTTTTAAGAGGGACATCAAGTCGGGGTCACCTATCGCGCCTTTCGAGGCTATTTCAAGTTCTATTTGTTGCTTCTTCGGCTCTAGGAAGCGCTTCTGCAAGTGGCGCAGTCCCTCGTTGGCAATCTTGGTCCAATCCTCGTCGCCCGGGGCCTGGAAAAGCAAGGTGGCCACAAGCGTCTTTTCTTCCTCTGTTTCAAGGAGTTGGTCCAGAGATTCGCGCCCGTGCCAGCCGTTGTGAACGACCTCCGCCAGCAGCCGGTCAAGCAGTCTCCCGGCGGTGCTGCTTATATCAATCCAGTCGTGCGCCAGATGATGGCCGAGCTGCAGCATGAGCGCTTCGTTGTGCAGGCAGATATAGAGCAGATGCTCCTCAAAGCCCTTGGTGTGGCTGTCGGTGGCGTTCCGGACCGTTGCGGCGAAGGCTTCCTTGCCGCCGGTAAACCGCCGTCGTTCGAGGATCGCCACCTCGCTGCGTATGGCGTCGGGCTGCACGCCGAGGAGCAGCGAAATCTGCTGCAGGTAATCATCGCGTGCGACCTGGGTGTCGGCTTGGAGCGCGATCTCCACCATGCTGCGCACGGCGTTCATGCGCTCGTTGAAAGACGCCGCGCCGGGGTCGGGGAGGAAGGCCTGGCGGGCAAACGCCATCGCGCCCATGGCCCCTTTGCGCACGTCGTCGTAGGCACCGAGGCCCTTTTCCAGGAAGAGCAGGTCGGGATCGAGTTTCTCCGCGCCCGCGAGCTTGAGGAAACGCACCTCCAGACCGGCCTTGAGCGCCATCGGGAGAAAACGCAGCGCGGCCTTTTGTCCGGCACTGTCGCTGTCGAAGAAGCACTCGACCTGTGCGTGGTAACGCCGCAGCAGCTGGAGCTGGCCCTCGGTGATGGATGTGCCCTGCGGGGCAATGGCGGTCTTGAGGCCCACACTCCAGCAGCGCAAGGCGTCGAGCTGGCCCTCGACCAACACGAACGGATGTCCCTCGCCGGCGTGGCTGCGCGCCCGGTCCAGGTTGAAGAGCAGGTTGCTCTTCGTGAAAATCGGCGTCTCGGGTGAGTTGACGTATTTCGCCTCGTGCGAGGGATCGTCCTGCGGGGTGATTTCCAACTGGCGGGCCGTGAAAGCGACCACGCGGCCCTGGTGATCGCGGATTGGAATCATCAGTCGGCCGCGAAACCGGCAACGGATCGCTCCGAGCGTGGGGATGACACCGTCGCGGATGAAAAACAGGCCGCACTGGCGCAGGGCGTCCTCGGAGAATTTACGTTTCAGCATCGCCGCGGCGAGCCCGCTGTCTTCGACCGGGGCGAAGCCAATCTTGAAATCTTCCGCGAGTTCGGGAGTGAACTTGCGGTTCTTCACCCAGTAGGCCCGGATGAACTCGCCGTGCGGGTTGCCCGCCAGGAAGGCCTGCCGGTAGTAGTCGGCCGCGAGATCGTGGATATCGAAAATTTCCTGCCGCAGGGAACGCGTTTCCTTCGAGGGCCCGCCGGAACCCTCCTCGTATTCAAGGGCGAAGCCGAAGCGCTGGGCAATGGCCTCGACCGCCTCGGTGAACTGCAGGCCCTCGGTTTCCATCACAAAATTGATGGCGTCGCCGGCCTTGCCGCAGCCAAAGCATTTGAAGAAGCCTTTGTCGGCGGAAACGTTGAACGACGGCGTCTTTTCCGTGTGAAACGGACACAAGCCCTTGAACCGCCCGCCGCCGGCCTTCTTCAGCGACACGACGCGGATGACGACGTCGTGGATGTTCACGCGGTTTTTGAGGTCGCGGAGGCTTTCTGTTTTGATGACGGGCACGGGTGGAAAAGGCTGTCATCGCGAGGCCGCAACGCGACCGTGGCGATCCATCTAGCTGGATTGCTTCGTCGCTCCGCTCCTCGCAATGACAATCTGGGACATTTTCTCCGGAAACGTCAGGCAGTTTAAACTTTTCCCTTCCGGTGCGGTCTGTCAGGTTGCGCGCTCTGGTCGCCTCCCGGCCGGTCGCCTTTTTTCATGCGCCTTCCTGCACTTCCCTCCCTGCTTTGCCTCGTCCTGCTCGCCGCACCGCTGCTGCGCGCGGCTGACGCCACTCCCGCAGTGGCACCGCTGTTTGAGCACCGCTTGAACGATTTCAGCGACGCCGACTACCGCTACGCCGTGGAGCAAACGATTCAGGAGTTCGAACGCAGCTCCGGCCGCTCGCTTGTGCCCGGGGCCAAGAAAAAGGCCGGGATCAAGATTTACGCCGATTCTGGCCCCGGCTTGGCCACGCCCTTCGGGCTGGTTCGAGCCGTGATCACCGCCTTGGAAAAGCGCGGATTCGAAAAGCAGGACATCTTCCTCGTCGGCCTCAACCCGCTGCGCCTGCGCCTCACCGGATTTCTGCCCTCTTACTCCTCGGGCGTGGCGCCGTTTCCCGGCCACCCGGTCTTCGTGCTCGAGTCGGGCAAATTCTACGATCCGGCCTGGTTCTACGACAGCCCGCTGCCGGCCCGATTCGACGCCGTGTTGACCGAGCAGGCCGCCAAGCGGGCCGCCGGCGGCAAGGCCGAGACGACGGTCGAGGAGGACCGCAAGAGCTTCCTCGCCACCCCGCTGTTCCTCGACGCCGATTTCTGGATCAACCTGCCGGTTTATACCGACCACCCGGTGCTTGGCATCAACGGTTCCCTGGTCAACGCCACCCTCTGGAACGCGAGCAACACCTTCCGCTTCTTCAAGAGCCCGGCCACGGCGCCGGCGGCCGTCGCCGAAATGGCGGCCATCCCCGAGCTGCGCGAAACCTGGGCGCTGAGCATCGCCAGTCTCCAGCTCTACCAGTTCATCGGCGGCCCCTTCTTCAACTCGCTCTACACAGTCTCCGAGCCGCGCCTGCTCGCCAGCGCCGACCCGGTGCTGCTCGACTCGGCCCTGCTGCTGCGCATGAACGCCGCCCGCAAGCGCGCCGGTTTCGATCCCATTTCCGAGGATGATGCCCGCGTGCTTGAGTTTGCCCGTCAGCTCGGCGTGGGCTCGACGGATGTCGAGCATGCCGAGCTGAAGAAAATCGGGGCGCCGTAAGCCGCGGCGCGGGGGATCAACCCAGCGACGTGCGCAGGGCCCGGGCCTCGGCTGCCAGCTCCCGCGCGGCTGCGAGCAGCTCGTTGTGGTCAGGCTGCACGGCAGAAGCGGACGATGTCATCAGCTGCGCTTGCTTTTCGTCCGGATCGCCGAGTCCGCTTTCGCGGAATCGGCGCAAACGCTCCAGGATGAGGTCGCGAATTTCGGAGGCGTTTGTGACGCTGTGGAACAGGCCGAGGTGCATGTCATCTTCCTTGCCCCGGCTCTCGTGGCTGTCTCCCCCACCGGAGCCACCGCCCGCCGACTGCACCTTCACATCGGAGAGCCCGAGGAGTCGCTGGAGCGGTCCCTGTGAGACCTCGACCTGTTGGATGTTGGCGAAGCTCATGGTGGACTCGTTGACTTTCCAGAGGCCATGCCGGATGCGCAGGCTGCGGTCGGTGACCATATACCAGCGCAGATCGTAATCCATCCGGGCGAGCAGGAACGTGATCGGGAGCTGCAGGATATAGACGATGAGACCGACGATTTCGAAAAACCAAATCACCAGCATGGCCGGCTTGGGCAGACGCGAGAGAAAGTTAACCATGCCGTTGCGCCAGGCATAGAACCCTTCCACCGGGCCGAGTTTGCGCTTCGCCCTGCGGTTCTCCTGCATTTGCTTCCCGGCCGCCTCGGCCTGGGTTTTGATTTCGGAAACCACCGAGTTCACGGTGCGTTCGACGGCATTGTTACCCGCAGGCGGCTGGACCTGGGGCGCAGGGCTTGCCGCCGGTGCGGATGCGGCGGTTTTGGGCTCGGGCGCTGTTGTGCGCTGTTGTTCCACGCGGTCGCCCAGATCGGAAAACACGCCGAACCAAAAGATGATGCCGGCGAGGGCGCCAATTTGGGCCACTCCCCACTTGAGCAGTCGCAGATTGAGAAAATTCTTCCCGGCGCGAAAAACCCGCAACGAGGCCGGATCGCCGTGCGGCGCCTGGGGCTCGGGCGGCACGCGCAGCCAGTGGAGCAGGAGGGCGGTCAGGCGTGAATACATGGCTTCAGGCGCGGCGGGCGAGTTGCTCGCGCAAGGCGCGAAGTTCGGCCGCGGCTTCGCGCAGGGCGGCCACGACTTCGTCGGAGTTGGCCACGGTGTGCGTGGCCGGGGCCGCAGCCGGGTGATCCTTCACCCCGCGCATCCGGGAGTAGAGGAAGTCGCGCAGGGCCTCGAATTCCTTGATGCCCTCGATGGTCATCTCGGCCGAACTGCTGCCGGAGGCGGTCTGCACGAGGATGCGGGCGAGACCGAGCCAACGCTCGACGATGTTGGACTTGAGATGGATGTCCTGAATGCGCGCGTAGTTCACGATGATCTCCTTCCGGAAAAGGATGCCCCAGCTCATGGAGATGCCATCGTCCGTGAACTTGTACCGCATCGTGTGGTAGCGGAAATACAGGTAGGGCCCGGCGAAGACCAGCAGCGGAGGAAAGCTGAGGCAGCTGAGCAGGTAATATTTGAACAGCGATTTGTCCGGGCGCTCGATCGCCTGGATCTGCCGGTCAAGGACGGGGTCGGTCATGGGGAGGGAGAAAAGCCGGTGCGACGCTTGGGCGCAAGCCCCGGACCGTTGCAAGGCACGGCGGCGTTTCCAGAGGTAGCAGCTATTTGCTCTCGTCGGTGCGCTGCAACGGCGCGCGCACCCGCTCCGTGGCCGGCAGCCCTGTGGCCGTGTCGGCGATCCAGAATTCGCAGTAGCTGTTCTTGCCCAGGAACTGGGCGTCGGTGGCGAAACGCAGCTGATAGGCGCGCTCGCTGAGCGCGTTGAGCTGGAGCTCCGCCTCGCCGGTGAATACGCCGCGAACGAAGACCACCTTGATCTGTCGCATTCCGGCCTTAAGGGACACCGGTGTCTGCCATCCCGTCCGGCCCACGCTTAGCGGCATGCCGTCGATCGCCGCAATGAATGCCGTGAAATCATCGAGCATCGCGCTCTTCTCCTCCGAGCCGGTGATGCTGGCCGGAGGCGGCTCGATCACCGGTGGCGGAGGTGGCGGTGCCACGGCGGTTGCCGGGATCGTCTGAGTAGTCGTGCAACCGGCCAGCGCCAGCAGGGCGAGGACCATGAACAGGGATGGGGCGGGGCGGCGCATGGTTCCGGTTCAGCAAAAAGCGCACGGGATGAGCGTGCGCCTGGTGTTTGAACGATGACGGGCCGGTTCAGTTGGCGGTGACAGTGACCGCCACGCTGCTTTCACCGGCGCTGCTGCGGAAAAACAGCGAACCGCTGCCAGGCTTGCCGCCTTGGAGGGGAATCGTGACGCTGCTCAATCCGGCCGGCACCATCACCACGGGCATGACAACGCTTTCCGGCACGTCGGTGGTGACGTCGATTAACAATCCCCCTGCGGGGGCCGGCTGCGGAATGGTGAAGGTGAGGGCCTGTTGTTCGCCCTGGCGCAAGGTTACGCTGTCCGGCGCGACCTGGAAGCTGATGGCGTCCACCCGGAAGCTGCCCACTTCGAGGCTGCCGGCGGCGCCGCGCACCATGAGCTTGTAGCTGCGGCCGGGCTCCACGGCGGGCACGAAGAAGCTCAGCGAACTGGGCGACTCAAAGACGGTGCGGGTCGGATTGTTGTCGAAATAAACAATGTCCGCGGGCGAGAAGCCGGCGCCAAGGATGCTCACCCGGGAGCCGACCGGCGCGCGGGTGGCTTCGGAGCGGATCACGTAGCGGCCGGAAATCCGAAGGTTCTGCAGTTCCGAATAAAGGTCCTGCGCGTCAGAGCTGCCCTTGGTCATGTATTCGCAGATGAAGTAGTAGGTGGCGCTGGTGCGTCCGGCAGGCAATTGGTAGTCGAACTCCCAGAGGTCGGTGCCGGCGGGACTGCGGTTCATGGTGTAGCTCTGGCCGTCGATGATGATGCGCGGGCGGATCGTGGCGGTCTCGACCTGACGGCTGGCACGAAAGCTGGCCGAGATGGTGTAGATCTGTGAGGGATTCTGCGGCACGGTCTCGGGCGTGAGGTTCGTGATCGTCATGTTGCAGCCGGTGACCAGCAGCATCATGAGCAAGGCGGCCAGCGCCGGGAAAATTCTGCTCGCTTGGAGTGAGGGAGTCTTGTGCATTGGTTTGAAATTCTGACGGAAACGCCGGGGCCGCGCAGGCCGTTGGCAGACCGTTAATTGAAGAACCCTCATAATGGCCGGGCTCCCCTCAGGGCAAGAAAAAGCGCAGACGCCGACCCCCACGCCGCTCGGTGTGTATGTGCATGTGCCGTTTTGCGCGACGACCTGCGACTTCTGCGCTTTCTACCAGACCGTGCCCAAAGGCGACGCCATTGCCCGTTACCTTGACGGCATCGAGGCCGAAGCCGGGCTGGTGGAATGGGGAGGTCGCGCGGCGGCCACGGCCTTCTGGGGCGGCGGCACACCGGGGCTGCTGAAGGCCGACCAGCTGGATCGCCTCGGGCGCATCATGTTGCTCTATTGCGGCGGGCAGCCGACCGAGTGGTCGGTCGAGCTGGCTCCGGCCACGGTCACGGCCGAACGGTTGGCCGTGCTGAAGGCGTTGGGGGTCACTCGCATCTCGCTCGGCGTGCAAAGCTTTAACGATGCGTTGCTCGACGCCCTTGGCCGCCAGCACACGCCGGCGCAGGTTTACCGGGCCTACGACCTTATTCGCGCCCAAGGCTTCGCCAGCGTCAACGTGGACCTGATGTTCGCCTTGCCGGGCCAGGAGGAAACCCAGTGGCGGGCCGACCTCGACGAGGCGCTGCGGTTGGCTCCCGACCATCTCTCGACCTATTGTCTGACCTTTGAGGAGGACACCGCGCTGTGGGTGAAGCTTTCACAAGGGAAAGTGAAGCTCGATCCGGCCAAGGAGGCGCTGTTTTACCAGCGCACCTGGGACTATCTTGGCGCAGCGGGTTTTGCCCAATACGAGGTCTCCAACTTTGCCCGTCAGGGTCACGCCTGCACCCACAACCTTAACACCTGGCACATGTATGAGTGGGTCGGTCTCGGACCTTCCGGCGCCAGCCAGCACGCCGGGTGGCGCGCGTCCAATCCGCCGGATCTCGGGCTCTGGTTAGCCGATGTGGGCGCCGGCCGCCGGGCCACGGCTGATCGCACCGCGCTGACCGAAGCGTTGCTCGCCTCCGACGCCGTGGTCTTCGGCCTGCGCATGAATGCGGGGGTCTCGCTCCCGCGCCTGCGGAAACGGTTTCCGCGCGCCAATTGGTCCGGCCTTGAGGACCTGTTGCCCAGGCTGCTGCTCGAAGGCCTGCTCACCGCGACGCAGGAAGGCGTCATCCGGCTCACCCCGCGCGGCCGCCTCATCGCCGACGCCGTCGGTGCGGAGGTGCTCGAGGCCTTCGAGGCGGAAACCAGGTCGACCTCGCGATGAGTTCTGGACCCGCAGATTTTCCCGAAGCGAGTCATCCTGAGCGCAGCGAAGGATCCAAGGGACGCAACGCGCCCGCGAAAGCATTCGAAACTGCCGCTGGAATCTTCGCTGCGCTCCGAATGACATTTGCCCTTGGTGTGCTGTTTGCGGGGCTTTCGATCACCGCCGCCTACGCCCAGCGCATCGAAATCTCCTGGCCGACCCCGAGCAAGGCCTGGGAGCGCGGCAGCGACTACGAGAACTGGGTTCAACCCACGGTCTCCGGCGAGCCGCGCTCCGGTCTCTGGGGCTCCGTGCGGAGCAACGGCACGCAGTTTCACGAAGGCCTCGACATCCGCCCGGTTGGCCGGGACCGCAACGGCGAGGCCACCGACCCGGTATTCGCAGCGATGGACGGGGTGGTTCGCCACATCAGCACGAAGCCGGGCAACAGCAGTTACGGGCGCTACGTGGTGCTGGAGCATCCGGGCCTGTCGCCCGGGGTCTATACGCTCTACGCTCACCTGGCCTCGATTGACCCGGGCATCCGACCCGGCGTGACGCTCCAGCGTGGCCAACGTCTCGGCATCATGGGCCGCAGTGCGGGCGGTTACGCGATCCCGAAGGACCGGGCGCACCTGCACTTCGAGATCGGCCTGCGACTCACCGACGACTTCGCCTCGTGGTATGCGTGGAAAAAGTTCGGCAGCCCCAATGTGCACGGCGCATGGAACGGCATGAACCTGATGGGCCTCAACCCGAGGGAATTTCTCGATCAGTGGCGCAGGCGGCGGGTGGACAACTTTGATCAGTTCTTGGCGGGCCTGGATTCCGCCGTCCGCTTGCGCGTGACCACGACTCGCGTGCCGGATTTCATCCGCCGCTATCCCGCGCTGCTCACGAAACCAATCGACGGTCTGGTCGGAGGCTGGGAAGTGCAGTGTGACGTGACGGGACTGCCTTTCGCCTGGACGCCCCTGACTCCGATGGAACTCGCCGGCAAACGCGCCGGCTCAGTCGAAATCGTCTCCGTGGATACGTCCGCCCTTCGCGCCTTCCGCGGCAAAGACCTCATCCGCACCCGCAGCGGTCGTCACACGCCCGGTCCCGACCTCACCACGATGCTACAGCTGGTGTTTGGACTGCGTTAGCCCGTAAGAACCCCGCCGCTCAGCTCTGCGGCTTGAGCTGCTTGAGGAGTTGCTGGAACTCGGGGTCGGGCTTCAAAATCTCCAGGTCCGGGTCCTGTTCCATCCAGTCGCGGTCGTCGTAGCCGAGGGCAATGGCCTGGCGCAGCGTGCGCAGCGCGTCCGGGCGCTTTTTGCAGAGCGCAAGGGAACAGGCCAGGTTGTAGTGCGCCGTGGCGTTGGTCGGCTCGAGGCGCACGAGCTTGCGGTCCATCTTCAGGCCGTCGGCGATGCGGCCGACCTTGGTGTAGAGCCCGCCGAGCAGGCTGACGACCTCGGTGTAACCGGGGCAGCGGCGGTGCACCGCTTCGTAGAACTCAATTTCAAACTGCGGATCGGGTTTGGACGTCTTGGCCATTTCTAAAAGTCAGGAGCTTTACCACTAATGCACACGGATGAGACACTCATGAAGTCAGGTTCGGATTAGTGCGTAATGAGTGGAGATTAGTGGTTAAAAATCACTTCTTGGTTCGGTTCGGGCAACGGCCGCCGGAGCGGTGGGCGATGCACTGGGCGCTGACCTGCAGGCGCTGGGAGATGGGTTTTAGTCCAAGTTTCAGGGAGACGGTGCTGCCATACCAGCTCATGAACGGGGCGCTGATCTCGAAAATCTTGTCGCAGTCCACGCAGACCACCTGCGCGACCTGATTGCTGCCGCCCTCGGTGGCGGGACGGTAAAATTTCTCGCCGGAGCCGATGTCCACCTCGCGCAGGACCAGGCTCTCGGTCATGAGAGGGAGGGTGCGATAGACGGTGGCACGCGACACGGAGTCATCGATGGCCCGGGCACGTTCGAGCAGCTGCTCGGCGGTGAAGTGCTCCGTCTGGGCCATGGCGGCGTCAAAAATGGCCAGACGCTGGTTGGTCACACGGTGACCCTGCTCGGTCAGGTAGGCGGTGAATTTGTCGCGGACGGATGCTTGACTCACTGGCGGTTATGTCGCCGGTCCGGACGCAGCCTGTCAAAGGCAATCTCGGCGCAGAGATTGCGCAAAACGCGTTGCCTCGCTCCGGCGGCGCGCGCTCACTGGCGGTCATGATCGTGGGTGTCCAGCCGCTGGCGGGTTTCGACAAGCTCCTGCATTACAAGGTGCCGGAGACCCTGCGTGCGTCGATCCGGGCCGGCTCGCTCGTGCGCGTGCCCATCCTCAACCAGCACAAGGTCGGCCTCGTGATGGAGGTGAACGGCGTCGTGGACGTGCCGCTGGAAAAGCTCAAGACCGTGTCCGGCCTGTTGCAGGATTACCCGGCGCTGACGCCCGACCTGCTCACCTTGGCCAAGTGGATGCATGGTTACTACGCCGCCCGGATGGAATCCGTGCTGGAGGCAATGATCCCCGGCGCCGTGCGCGACGGCACGCGGCTCAAGCAGGAGAAATACCTCTCCGCCGCCCACAAACCGACCACCGAGGAGCTGGCCGCCCTCCGCAAAAAAGCCCCGCAGCAGTCGCGGCTCATGGAATTTCTGGCGCACCAGTTCCAACCGGCGAAGAAGAGCCTCTTGCTTTCGCGCCTCGCCGTGACCGCGGCTGTGGTGAACGCGCTGGTCAAACGTGGCTGGGTGCGTGAGGAGGTGCGTCATGTCGAGCGCGTGGCCTATGCCGACCAGTGGGCTACCGGCGAGGTCGTGGCGACGCAGCCGCCCAAGCTCAACGAGGAGCAGGCCACGATCGTCACCTCGGTGGGCGCGAGCCTCGACAAGGGCAAGTTCGCGGTGCACCTGCTGCACGGCGTCACCGGGTCCGGCAAGACCGAGGTCTATCTGCACGCCGTCGAGCGGGTACTGGCGGCCGGCGGCAGCGCGATTTATCTCGTGCCCGAAGTGGCGCTCACGCCGCAGACCGTGGCGCGCCTGCGCGGGCGATTCGAGGCGGCGGGCCACCGGACGGTGGTCTGGCACAGCCACCTGAGCGAGGGCGAGCGGCTCGACGGCTGGACGGCGCTGGCCTCGGGGCAGGCGAGGGTGGTGGTCGGAGCGCGCTCGGCGGTGTTCGCCCCGGTGCGTGACCTGCGGCTCATCGTCGTGGACGAGGAACACGAGCCCGCCTACAAGCAGGACGAAACCCCGCGCTACCACGGCCGTGACGTGGCGGTTTATCGGGCGAAACTGGCCAACGCCACCTGCTTGCTCGGCTCGGCCACCCCTTCGCTGGAGTCGTTCTCCAACGTGCGCAACGGGCGTTACCGCCTCGACGTGCTCACGAAGCGCGTGGACGACAAGCAGCTCCCGGACTTCCAGATCGTGGACATGCGCATCGAGGTCATGCGCACGCGTGGACTGGTGACGCTGTCTCGCCTGCTTGTGAACCACATGCAGGCGCGATTCGAACGGAAGGAGCAGACGATCCTTTTCATCAACCGTCGCGGCTATTCGTCGAGCATGCAGTGCCGCAAGTGCGGGCACGTGGAGGAATGTCCGCATTGCAGCGTGGCGATGACCTACCACCGCGCCGACGAAACGCTGAAATGCCATCTCTGCGGGCACGAGCGCGGCGCGCCCGCCGTGTGCCCGAGCTGCGCGGCGCCGGACATCCGCTGGCGCGGCCTCGGCACACAACGCGTGGAGGAAGCAGTGCGGCGCGTGCTGCCACGCGCGCGGCTGGAGCGCGTGGACACCGACACGATGGCCAAGCGACACCGCTTTCGCGAGATCCTGTCCGACTTCCGCACCGGCAAGATCGACGTGCTCATCGGCACGCAGATGATCGGCAAGGGACTCGATTTCCCCAACGTCACGCTGGTCGGCCTCGTGGACGCCGACCTCTCGATGCACGTGCCGGACTTCCGGGCCAACGAACGCACCTTCCAGCTCCTCGTGCAGGTGGCCGGCCGCGCCGGCCGCGGCGACCGCGCGGGCGAGGTGGTGGTGCAGACCTTCACGCCGAAGGCCGACGCCGTGCAGTTTGCGAAGAACGCGGATTTTAACGGCTTCGCCGAGGCCGAGCTGCATGTGCGCCACCGGTTCCAGTATCCGCCCTACCGGCACCTGATCCACCACCTCTTCCGCGGACCGAACCCGGAGAAGATCAAGTTTTTCGCCGAACATTGGGCCAAGGAGGTGGAGAAGGCGCTCGGCAACACCGTCGAGCTACGCGGCCCCACGCCTTCGCCCATCGAGAAGGTGAAGGACGAGTATCGCTACCAAATCTGGTATTTCTGCGCCTCGGCCGCCAAGGTCGTGCCCGCACTCGTGAAGCTGCAGGCCACGGTCAAGTGGCCGGAGGACGTATTCCAGGTCCTCGACGTTGATCCGATGAGCCTGATGTGAGGAGAGCGCCATGGATGAAGGCGGATTGCTCACCCTAGGTTTGTCATTCTGAGCGAAGCGAAGAATCCAGAGTCATGGGCACAGCGTGCATGTGGCTGGATCCTTCACTCCGTCCAGGGTGACAGGTTATGGTAATTTGGTCTTTAACTGGGCCATTCCGTGTTCATGTGTGGGCAAGGCTTTCGATGAAAATCTACTTCATGGGCATTTGCGGCACGGCGATGGGCAATGCGGCACTGCTGGCACGCGCGGCAGGGCACGAGGTGCTCGGGGCCGACGCCGGGGTTTATCCGCCCATGAGCACGGTGTTGGCTTCGGCCGGCATCACCTTGCACGAAGGCTACGATCCGGCCCGGCTCGCCCGGCTCGCGCCCGACCTCGTCGTCATCGGCAATGCCATGTCGCGCGGCAACCCCGAGGTCGAGTGGCTGCTCGACACGCGCGCCATCGCCTTCACCTCGCTCCCGGCGCTGCTGGCCGATTTCGTGCTGAAGGGCCGCAAGAACATCGTCATCGCCGGCACGCACGGCAAGACGACCACCACGGCGCTGACGGCTTTCCTCCTGCGTGAGAACGGCCGCGACCCCGGCTTCCTGATCGGCGGCGTGCCGCAGGATCCGCCGGTGGGCAACCACCTCGGCACGGCGGCCGATCCCTTCGTGATCGAGGGCGACGAATACGACAGCGCCTTCTTCGACAAGCGCAGCAAGTTCATCCACTACGCGCCGCACATTGCGGTGATGAACAACCTCGAATTCGACCACGCCGACATCTTCCGCGATCTCGCCGACGTCCAGCGCACCTTCCTGCACCTCGCCCGCATCGTGCCGCGCAACGGCTGGATCGTGCTGAACGGCGACGACGACAACCTGCGCACGCTTGGGATGTTCTCCTGGACCCGCACCGTCAAGGTTGGCACGGGCGAGGGGAACGATGTCCGGATTACGCACTTTGCCGAGTCACCCGCCGGCGTGGAGTTCACCCTGACGTGGCGCGGCGAGGATCCGCAGGTCGTGCGTTGGAGCCAGCCCGGCATCTTCAACGCCCGCAATGCCGCCATGGCCGCGGTCTCCGCGGCGCTGGCCCTTTTCCCCGACGACCCGACGCAGCTCAAACTGGATGCCCTCGCGCGCTTCCGCGGCGTGAAGCGCCGGCAGGAACTATTGGTGGACACGCCGGCGCTGAAGGTGATCGAGGATTTTGGTCACCATCCGACGGCGCTGGCCGAGACGCTCCAGTCGCTGCGCGCGCGGCATCCCGGCCTGACGGTCAACGCGGTCTTCGAGCCACGCAGCAACACCGCCCGCACCAAGGTGCTGCAGGCCAGTTTCACCCGGGCACTCGGGCTGGCCGACGAGGTTTACATCGGCGCGGTCAACCGGGCCGACAAGCTGAAGGAGGGTGACCGCTTCGACGTCGAGGCTGTCATCCAGCACCTCGACGTGCAGGGGGTCCACGCCTACACGGCCGACACCAACGCCGCTTTGCTCGATAAACTCCTGGCCAACACCTCCACCGCCAGGGAACCGCAACTGGTGGTATTCTTCACCAACGGCTCCTTCGACGGAATTATCGGCCGTTTTGTAAGTGGCACGAAGGGCTGAGGGCCACGAAAACGACGGAGTCTGGTTCTCCGGCTGGGCTCTGCTTCAGGCCGAGACGGCGCCCGTTTCCTGCCAAGCCCGGATGCGCTTATCGAGAAAATCGATCCACACCGGCTGGTCATTGAGGCACGGAATGTGGGTGAAATCCTCACCGCCGGCCTTCTTGTAATCCTCGGCGCCCTCGACGCGGATTTCCTCAAGGGTCTCGAGGCAGTCGGTGACGAAGGCTGGCGTGATGACGAGCAGGCGCTTGATGCCGCGACCGGGCATTTCCTCAAATGCGTGATCGGTGTACGGCGAGAGCCAGGGTTCGCCGACAAGGCGCGACTGGAAAGTGATCGACCAAGATCCGGGTTTGAGGCCCGCTTTCTCCGCGAAAAGCTGCGTGGTGCGCGTGACTTGGGCCTTGTAACAGGTGGCGTGCGCCGGCGAGCAGGTGGTGCAGCAATCGGGGACGACCTGGCAATGCGCGTGCGAACTGTCGGCCTTGGTCAGGTGGCGCACCGGAATGCCGTGGTAGCTGAAAAGCAGGTGATCGTGCGGCTGGGCGAGGTAGGGTTTCGCGCTGGCGACGAGGGCCTCGATGTAATCGGCATCGCCGTAGTAGGGCTGCACGCATTCGATCTTCAGACCGGGCGCGATCACCGCGGCCTCGCGCTGCACCTTCACCACCACGGTCTCCCAACTCGACATGGCGTAGTGCGGGTATTGCGGGAAGAGGAGCAGGCGGTCCACGCCCTGGTTGACGAGACGGCGCAACACGTCGGGGATGGAGGGATTGCCGTAGTTCATGGCCAGTTCAACCGGCAGGGTGGTGCGCGTCTGCAGCTTGGCTTGCACTTGCTTGCTGGTGAGGATCAGCGGCGAACCCTCGGGCGTCCAAATGCTTTCGTAGGCGTGCGCGGACTTGGGCGCGCGGAAGCGGCAGATGATCTGCTTGACCAGCAGCGAGCGCAGGAAGCCGATGGCCGGCTTGTCGATCACGCGTTCATCACCGAGAAATTCCTCCAGGTAGCGACGGACATCCGGGACGGAGGTCGAATCGGGTGAACCGAGGTTGAGCAGCAGGACGGCGGACTTGGACATGGTGTTGGGCAAGAGAGGTGGCGGAACGGCGGGCAAAGTCAACCGGAGCGGGGAAACGGGCCGGTCGATGCCGCGGCTGCAAACCAACGGGGCTGAACCGGCGCCAGCGAACTGGCCGGCCAAGGCCGAATTTCCCGATCAAGGGCGTTGGACTTCATGGCTGCATCCTATCAAGGCGCTTGATAGTCGGGAAATATTGGATTCCGCTTACGATGATAGGCACCATCTATGGAGCTGCATCAACTTCGCTACTTCCTCGCCGTCGCCCGCACGCGCAACTTCAGCCGTGCGGCCGAGCAGTGCCATGTGGCGCAACCTTCGCTCAGCCAGCAGATCAAAAAGCTGGAGGAGGAGCTGGACGAGCGGCTGTTCGAACGCACCAAGCGCGAGGTGGCCCTGACTCCGGCCGGAGAGGTCTTTCGCGGCCATGCGGAACGGGCCCTGGAGGAAGTGGAGGCGGCCCGGGAGAAGGTGCGCGAAGTGCGCGGGTTGGTGCGCGGCCGGGTCGTGCTGGGGGCGCTACCGACCGTGGCGCCCTATTTCCTGCCGGCACGACTGCGCGCGTTTGCCGAGAAGTTTCCCGGCATCGAGGTCGTGGTGCACGAGGACACGACCAACCGGTTGGTGGCAGCCGTGCTGGGCAAGGAGGTGGATCTGGCGCTCCTCAGTCTTCCGGTGGAGCGGGCCGGGTTGCAGGCCAGGGAATTTTTCGATGAGCCGCTGCTGGTGGCCCTGCCGGCGCGGCACCGGCTGGCGGCCAAGCGGAGACTGACCCTCGACGACCTGGAGCAGGAGCCGTTCATCCTCATGCAGGAGGGCCATTGCCTTGCGGGACAGGCGTTGCAGTTCTGCCGGCTGAACGGCTTTGCACCGCAGGTGAGTTTTCGCAGCGCGCAGTTGGAAACCGTGCTGGCCTTCGTGGCCGAGGGGCGCGGGGTGTCGATCATTCCCGCCATGGCCCGGCGCGACCGGGATAAAGCGGTGGTTTGCCGCGCACTGGCCGGGATGACCCGGTCGGTCGGGGTGGTTCATCGCTCGGGCCGGCCGCTGGCCGGGACCGCCCAGGCGCTGCTGGATTTCCTCGCCGCCAGCGGGCCGGGGGCGCGCTGATCCCGTCCGCACTCTGGGCTGGGCAGGGTGGGGCTTTTGTCCCTAGTTTGGGCGGGACGTGTTCTGACCAAGTGCTGACGCGTCAGGCCCCAACCCCACTCATGTTCTCCGTCGCGACAGTTCTGTCCATGGCTACCACAGCCTTGGTCGTGGCCGGTGCGGCTTGGTGGCTGCATCGCCGGCAGCGGCGGCGGGCGGAAACCGAGGCGGAACAGCGGGTCCGGCAGAGGTCGGAACTCATCGAACAGGCCCAGTGTGCGCTCTGGGAAGCGGATGTGCAGGTCGAGACCGACGATTGGACCTGGCAAATCAAGCTGCATCCGTCGGCGTTTTGCCGGCAACTGTTCGGGCCCGAACTCACCGTCGGTCCGGCCAATTTCTGGGATCAGTTCCAAATCGACACCCGGGAGCAGATGGACCTGCGCGCGCGGGAGGCCTTGCAGCGCGGGCACGCCGGCTATCAACAGGAGTTCAAGGCGATTCGGGACGGACGGACCTACTGGCTCCAGGAGACCGTCTCCATTACCCGCCTCGGGCTGGATCACTACCGTCTGGTGGGCCTGATCACGGATCTGACCGCGCAGCGCGAGGCGGAGATGGCCAGGCGGCAGAGTGAGCAGGGCCTGGAGCGCATCCTCGCCAACGCCCAATGCATGCTGTGGCGGGCCATGGTGACCGAAGAGAAAGGCAAGTTGCTCTGGCCGCATTTCGATGTGCCACGCTCCCGGCTGTCCGAGCGCCTCTTTGGGGCGCACCGGCAGTTCAATCCTGAGCGGGGTTTCTGGGATGGCCTGGCCATGCCGGATCAGGCGAAGATGGATGCGCACAGCAGCCGGGCGATTCACGGCAATGCCCCGGGTTACGAGCAGGTTTTCCGCGTCGTCACGCCTGCGGGTGCGACCTTCCATCTGCACGAGCGGGTCTCCATCACGCCTGAGAAAACCGGGACCTGGAGTCTTGTTGGCGTCGTCACCGACATCACACCGCAGATCGAGGCGGAGGTCGCGCAGAAGCGCACCGAGACGACGCTGGCCCACTTGTTGGAGCGCGCCGACTCGATGATCTGGCAGGGCCGGATCCAGCGCCAGCCGGATGGCCGGCTTGACTGGAAACTGTTCGTGCCTGCCTCGCAGCTCTTCCGAAAGATTTTCGGCCACGATCCCGACGGGGACCGGGGCTTTTCGTGGGGCGAGATGGGCGTGCCGGAAGTTCAGGAGATGGAGGCCCGCTCCTATCGCGCCATCACCGAATCCGCACCCGGTTACGAGCAGGTGTTTCACGTGCCCCGGAGTGATCGCCCGATCTGGCTCACCGAAACGGTCACCATATCGCCAGCGGGCCCCAACGAGTGGGAACTGGTCGGCATCATCACCGACATCAGCGACCGGCACCGCGTGGAAGAGGCCTGGCGCAGCAGCCAGGAACGTCTGGGCAATCTCCTGAATGTCGCCGAGTGCATGCTGTGGGAGGCATCGGTGCTCCTCCAGGCCGACGACACGCTGACCTGGGACCAATACATCCCTCCTTCCGCGCTTTACCGCCGGATATTTGGCGAAACCGGAGATGCTCCGTTGCAGCTGCACTGGTCGGAACTGCAGATCCCGGAATATCCGGACATGGTCACGCGAACCCTGGCGGCCCTCAAGGCTGGCGCACCCGGCTACACCCAGGAATTTCGCGTGGTGCGCACATCCGGGGACATCTGGCTGCGGGAGACCGTCTCCATCCAGCGGGATGGCGTGAACCGATTCCGCATGGCGGGTGTGATCACCGACATCACCGCCCAGCGGCGGGCCGAGGAGGCCCACCGGGCCAGCGAGGTGCAGCTCGCGGTGTTGTTGGACGGGGCCGACTGCATGATCTGGCAGGGGCAGTGCCGCAGAATGGGCCCGGACGATTTTAACTGGCAGGTCTTCACCCCGCGTTCGCAACTCTACCGGCGCATCTTCGGCACGGAGCCCGTCGGCGAGTGTCATTTTGCCTGGACACCAGAACAGGTGCCGGAGTTTTGGGAGATGCGTGACCGCTCGCGGCGGGCCATGCTGGAGGGTCGGACCGCCTACGAGCAGGTCTTCCATTGCCTGCATCCTGCAGGCGACATCTGGCTGCAGGAAAACGTCAGCATCAAGTCGCTGGGACCGGATCATTGGGAGCTGACCGGCATAATCGCCAACATCACCGCCCAACGGGAATTGCAACAGGCCCGGCAAGCCAGCGAGAAACGACTGAGCGAGCTTCTGGGGCGCGCCAACTGCCTTCTCTGGGAATCCACTGTCTCCCTGCTGCCTGACGGCTGGCAGTGGGAACATACCATCCAGCCTTCGCTGTTTTATCAGCGGCTCACCGGTGCACCGGAGCCGCTGGCCGGTGCTTCCATGTGGCCGGTGGAGCGGGTTCCGGAGAGACCGGAAATGGACCGGCGTTGCCGGGACGCGATTCTGGGCGGTTCACTCGGCTACGATCAGGTTTTCCGTTTCGTCAGCCGTGAAGGTGCCACCACGTGGATCAGCGAAAACGTGACCGTGAACCGGCTGGGCGAGAATCGGTTTTGGCTGGTGGGGGTGGCGGTGGACATCACGGCGCAGCGGACCTCCGAACTCGCCCTGCAAGCGAGCGAGCAACGACTGCTCGAGATTCTGACCCGCGCGGACTGTCTGCTCTGGGAAGCCACAACCATGCTGGAAAAGGACAGCTGGAAGTGGGAATTCAACATCCAACCCTCGCTGTTGGGCGATCGGCTTTACGGCTCCGGGCGGCCTGCCTCGGCTCGCGGGCTCTGGCGGGAGTTCACCATTCCCGAGTGGCAGGAGATGAATGCGCGGTGCCGGCAGGCGCTGGAGCAGGGCCTGCCCGGCTATGAGCAGGTGTTTCACATCATCCAGCCGGATGGAGCAGCGGTGTGGATCCGCGAGAATGTGACCATCAGGAAACTGGACGTTAACCGCTTTTCGCTGGTGGGGGTGGCGGTGGACATCACGGCCCAACGCGGCGCCGAAGCGGCGCTGGCCAATGAGAAGGAGCGGCTTGCGGTCACCTTGCGGGCGATGAACGAGGCGGTATTCACGACCGACGGTGCCGGGGTTGTCCAGTTTGCCAATCCGGCGGCGCTCAACCTCGTCGGACGCGCCGGGACGGATTGCGTGGGGCGTCCGGTGCAGGAGGTATGCACCCTGGAGAATGTCCGCGACGGTGCGCGAGTATTGCTCCCGATCGCCCGGGTGGCGCAGGGCGACCTGATCGCCGACCTACCCGGGCAGACCCGCCTGGTCGGGGCGGATGGTCGCCGTCGCCTGATCGAGGGCTGCTGCGCGCCGATCCGTTCAGCCGACAGCCAGGTCACCGGCACGGTGTTGGTGATGCGCGACGTTACGGAACAGGACCGCCTCGAGCAGGAACTCATCCGCGCCACCCGGCTCGAATCGGTGGGTGTGCTCGCCGGGGGCATCGCCCATGATTTCAACAATATCCTCACCGCGGTCATGGGCAACCTGGCCCTGGCCCAGCTGGATATCGCGCCCGGCAGTCCGGCCATGGCGAGCCTGCGATCGGCGGAAAAGGCGGCTCTGCGCGCGCGCGATCTCACGCAGCAGCTCCTGACTTTTGCCAAGGGCGGCGATCCGGTTCGCGCGGCCATTCAGCTCGAAACCGTGGTGCGGGAGATGGCTGGATTCGCCCTGCACGGCTCATCCATCAAGGCCAGTTACGACCTCGCCCCCGACCTCTGGGCCGCCGATGCCGACAAGGGGCAGATCGGTCGCGTGGTGCAGAATCTCGTCATCAACTCGGTGCAGGCCATGCCCAAGGGCGGCAGCCTGAGAATCTCGGCACGCAACGACCCGCAGGCGCACCTGGCCCACCCCGGCCTGGCTGCCGGGGATTATATCCAGATCGCCATCTCCGACAGCGGTGCCGGCATCAATCCGGAGAATCTTTCGCGCATCTTCGATCCCTATTTCACCACAAAGCAAACCGGTACCGGGCTGGGTTTGGCGGCCGTGTATTCGATCATCCGCAAGCATCGCGGCCACATTGAGGTGGAGTCCCAGGTCGGCCAGGGCACAACCTTCCGCTTCTGGCTGCCGGCGCTCAACTGCGCGGTGGCCAAGCCGGACACGAACACCCCCTGGGCCACCACGAAGACCCATCAGTTTGCCGGGCGCGTGTTGTTCATGGACGACGAACAGATCATCCGCGACATGGCCACCTCCTTGCTCGAGCGGTTCGGTCTGAAGGTGGATTGCGCCGCGGACGGGGCGGAGGCGGTCGCCAAATACCAGTCGGCCCTGCAGACAGGCCGGGCCTACGACCTGGTGATCACTGATCTGACCGTCCCGGGCGGCATGGGCGGGCTGGCTGCCCTGGGCAAGCTGCGGGAACTGGACCCGCAGGTGAAGGCGGTTGTCTCCAGCGGTTACTCAAGCGATCCCGTGCTGGCCAACTACCGGCAGCACGGCTTCAGCGCCGTCATGGCCAAACCCTATGAGGTGGGCGAAGTGGCCCGCGTCTTGCGCGAATTGTTGCCCGCCGGCTGATCAGGGCTCAGGCGGCCGAGCGGATGGCCGCAATCAGCCGATGGACGTTTTCCGGCGCAATCCGGTCGGTGATGATCGTGGAGGGAAACTGGCGCTCGATGTCGAGATGCACACCGGGTTCCGAGCCGGGGCGCACGATGTCCTCCACGAAATCCATGCCGCCGCGCGGCTTGATCCATCGGTAATAGGTGTCGGCGTCGGCGGACTCGATGACGATATCCATCTTGAGCATCACGGCGCAGTAGAGGGTGAGATCCCGGTAGGAGGCGAACCACGTCGGCGGACAGGTGAGCTGGTCACGGATGATGAGTGTCATGGCAAAATCCCTTTTGCAGAAAATGTGCCGTCTTTGGCCTGAGGTGGTTTTCTCTGGATTAGTGGTTCATGGATGGTTCACTGGCCTTTCCTAATCGTCACAAATTCATATGAGTTCAGCCCGTCCGCCCGTCCTCCTGGTCATCCGTGATGGCTGGGGCAAGAATCCCGATCCCAAGCAGGATGTCACCAACGCCGTGGCCCTGGCCAAGAAGGCCTGCGACGACGCGCTCCATGCCCAATACCCGCATGCCCTGGTGCGGGCCTCGGGACTCGATGTCGGTCTGCCCGACGGGGTGATGGGCAACAGCGAGGTCGGCCACGAAAACATCGGCGCCGGTCGCATCGTGGACCAGGAACTCGTCCGTCTGAACAAGCTTTTTTCCGAAAAGCGTCTCGCCACGAACGCAGTATGGAAAAATCTCGTTGCCCGCGTCAAGTCGGGTGGCGGCAAGCTGCACCTGTTCGGCATCGTGTCCGATGCCGGCGTCCACGGCATGCTGGAGCATCTCTACGGCATCCTCCGCCAGGCCAAGGAAGACGGCCTCACGCAGGTTTACCTGCATGCCTTCACCGA
Source organism: Oleiharenicola lentus (assembly GCF_004118375.1). Taxonomy (NCBI): domain Bacteria; kingdom Pseudomonadati; phylum Verrucomicrobiota; class Opitutia; order Opitutales; family Opitutaceae; genus Oleiharenicola; species Oleiharenicola lentus. The sequence continues at coordinate 2,412,884 of NZ_SDHX01000001.1, read as the reverse complement.
CGGTCGCGACACGCCGCCGTCGAGCGGACTCGGCTACATCAAGCAGGTGGAAGCCCAGATGAAGGCCATCGGCGTGGGCCGGATCGCCACGGTCTGCGGCCGCTTCTGGGCCATGGACCGCGACAACCGCTGGGAGCGCGTGCAAAAGGCCTACGACATGCTGGTCGGCAAGGCCGCGGCCCAGGCGCCGAGTGCCGAGGCGGCCGTGCAGGCCTACTACGACAAACCGATGAGCCCGACCCAGGTCGGCGACGAGTTTGTGCCCGCGACGTGGATTGTTGGAGCCGAGGGCAAGCCGGTCGCCACCATCGCGAACAGCGACGCCGTGCTCTTCTACAACTATCGCGGCGACCGCCCGCGGGAGATCACCAAGGCCTTCGTGCTCGACGGCTTCAAGGACTTCGATCGCGGCCCGAAGCTGGACCTCTACTACGCGACGATGACCGAATACGAGTCCGGCCTGCCGGTGCACGTCGTGTCGCCGAAGCCCGAGAAGCTGAAAAACATTCTCGGCGAGGTGGTGGCCGCCGCCGGGATCGCGCAGTTCCGCTGCGCCGAGACCGAGAAGAACCCGCACGTGACTTTCTTCTTCAACAATTACCGCAAGGACCCTTTCCCCGGCGAAGAGCGGGCCTGCCCGGCGAGTCCCAAGGTGCCGACCTACGACCTGCAACCGGAAATGTCCGCCGCCGAGGTGACGAAGTTCGCCAAGGAGGCGATTCTCTCCGGCAAATACGGCCTGATCGTCGTCAACTACGCCAATCCCGACATGGTCGGTCACTCCGGTTCGCTGCCCGCGACCATCAAGGCCGTCGAGGCCACCGATGCCGGGGTGGGCGAACTGCTCGCCGCCCTTGCGACGAAGAACGGCAAGGCGGTCGTCTGTGCCGACCACGGCAACGCCGAACAGATGTGGGATCCGACCGTCAACGGCCCGCACACCGCGCACACGCTGAATCTCGTCGAGGTGTTTGCGGTGGGCGAGGGGCTTGCCGCCGGGAAGACCAAGATGCGCAGCGGCGGCCGTCTCGCCGACATCGCGCCGACCGTGCTCCACCTCATGGGCCTGCCTAAGCCGGCGGAGATGACCGGCGAGAGCCTGATTTCAGGCTGAGCGGGTCGGTTGACGTTTTCACCGGCATCGCGTCAGATTCACGCGATGCCGGACCTCTTCATCATCGCCGGGCCGAACGGGGCGGGAAAATCCACCTATGTGAAGCGCTTCCTGCCCGAGGAAATGCGCTGCCGGGAGTTCGTGAACGCGGATTTGATCGCGGCCGGGCTGTCGCCTTTCGCTCCTGATGCGGTCTCGTTTCAAGCCCGCCGGATCATGCTGAACAGGCTGCGGGAGCTTTTTGAATCGCGTCAGAGTTTCTCGTTCGAGACCACGCTCACGGGCTACGGTTACACCCACCTGTTGCGGGAGATGAAGGAGGCGGGTTATCGCATACGCTTGGATTACCTGTGGATTCCGAATCTGGACATCACGCGCAACCGGGTGAAGCAGCGCGTTCGGAAAGGCGGACACGACATTCCGGACGAGGTGCAGCAAAGGCGGTTTGGCAAGGGGGTGCGGCTCCTGCTGGAGCATTACCGGCCGCTAGTGAATGACTGGCGGATTTACGACAACACCGGTCAAAATCCCCACCTGATCGTTTCTGAAAAGGACGGTAAGCTGAGGGTCTCGGATATTTCCCGACTTGTGATGATCGAGGCGGCAGCTAACATCCCGATCATGACGGATAAGCCGACCGACCGGGTGGAGGAACCGCAGACAGCCGACTACGATTGGGAAACCCGCGCCTCCATGCGGGCCATGCGCAAGGCTTACGCCGATGTCATTCTCGAAAACCTCGCCTGGGGTCTGCCCGTCATCCAGTGGCGCGACGGCATCGGGGTCGTGGAGGTGCCGGCCGAGCAGCTCGAACCGCTGGCGCGGCGCATTCTCGAGACCAACGGCGAGCCGCTGCCTCCGGAAGAGGAGCGGGCGCTGCTCGCGCACGTGAAGATCTGAGCCCGCGCTGCGCATGACTCCCGTCGGTTTCGTTTCCGCGATCCTGCCTGACCTCGGCTTTGAGGATGTCATCCGGTTCGCGAAGCAGGCCGATTACCAGTGCGTCGAGCTCTGCTGCTGGCCGGTGGGCAAGGCGGAGCGGCGCTATGCGGGAGTCACGCATCTCGATGTTGCCACCCTGACGGATGCCCGCGCGGCGGAGGTGAAGGCGTTTTTGAAAGAACAGGGCGTGTTTCTCTCCGGGCTCGGTTACTATCCCAACCCGATGGAGGCCGACGCCGAGCGCGCGGCTTTCTTTCGCGAGCACCTCAAGAAGGTGATCGTCGCCGCGCATAAGCTCGGTCTGCGCAACGTGAACACATTCGTCGGTCGCAATCAGCAGCTCAATGAGGTCGAGAACCTGAAGCTCTTTGCGGAGGTCTGGCCGCCGTTAGTGAAGCTTGCCGCGGAACACGGCGTGAACATCGGCATCGAAAATTGCCCGATGTATTTCACCTACGACGAGTGGCCGAAGGGGCAGAATCTGGCGTATTCGCCGGCGCTGTGGCGGAAGCTGTATGAAATCATACCCGATGCGAACTTCGGCCTGAACTACGATCCCTCGCACCTGCTCTGGATGCAGATGGACCACCTGAAACCGTTGCGCGAGTTCACGTCACGCCTGCACCACCTGCACCTGAAGGATGCGCACGTTCATCGGGATCGATTGGACGAGAATGGTATCCTCGCCAACCCTCTGACATTTCACACGCCAAAGCTCCCCGGTCGGGGTGACATCGACTGGGACGCGTATTTCAAAGCCTTGCGCGAGATCGGCTGGACGGGGCCGGTCGTCGTCGAAGTCGAAGACAAGGATTACGAAGGGAGTCTGGAGGACCGGAAGCGGTCACTCACTGACGCCAGAAAGTTTCTGCGGACTTGGATTCCTTGAGACACAAGTAACAAGGACCAAGTATCAAGTAGCGGAGCCGTAAACCTTGATACTTGTTACCTGAAACCTGTTACTTTCCATCCACCGACTTGTCCCGGAACAGCGCGGCGAAGAGGCCCAACACGCCGAGGGCAAAGGCGGCGGGAATCCACCAGAACGACTGCCATTGGGCGAGGGTGAGCGCGGTGGCGGAGCCGAGGAATCCGTTGTAAACCCGGCCGGCGATCTGCGCACCGATCAGCATGCCTGCGCCGTAGGTCACCAACACCAGCATGCCCTGCGCCTGTCCCCGCACGGCCGGTGAGGATTTCTTGTCCACGTAGATCTGACCGGTGACGAAGAAGAAGTCGTAGCAGATGCCGTGCAGCGCGATGCCGGCGAACACCATCCATTGCACCTGGTCCGGGGCGCCAAGGGCAAAGAGCGCGTAGCGCAGCACCCAGGCGCCCATGCCGACCACCAGCATCCACTTCACGCCGAGCCGGGCAAAGAAGACCGGCATCAGCAGCATGAAGCCGACCTCTGAAACCTGTCCGAGCGTTTGCGTGGCGGCCACGCTGGTCAGGCCGACCGCGCCGAGGAAGAGTTGCGTGAAGTTGTAGTAGGCCGCGAGCGGGATGCAGATGAGGAAGGAGCTGAGCAGAAATACATAAAACGGCCCGCTGCCGAGCTGGCGAAACGCATCGAGGCCAAGGATCGAGCCGAAGGAAACCTGCCTGCCCTTGGCCGAGGGCGGCGTGTGGGGCAGGGTGAAGCAGAAGAAGCCGAGCAGGAGAGAGGCGACGCCCGCGGTCAGGAGCGGCGCGGATGTTCCCTCGGCAGTGGTGCCGACGAGTTTGTCGAGCACGAAGGACACAGCCAGGCCCGCCACGATCCAGCCCAGCGTGCCGAATACCCGGATGCGCGGGAATTGTTTTTCCTGGTCGTCGAGGTGATGGAAGGCGAGCGAGTTGGCCAAGCCAAGGGTTGGCATGTAGCAGAGGTTGTAGACCAGCAGCCCGAGAATGAAGGCCGTCGGCTGGGCGGCTAGTGAAGGCACAGCCAGCAGTACGGCGCTACCCAGCAGATGGAGCACCGCGAGCACCTTTTCGGTGGCGAAGAATCGGTCGGCCACGAGCCCGAGGAAGAACGGTGCGACGATGGCCGCGACGGGATTCACCGTGAACGGCCAGTGAGTGAGGCTGCCCATGCCCTGTGCGGTCATATAAACCGCGATCGAGGTATACCATGCCCCCCAGATGAAGAACTGGAGGAACATCAGAACGGACAGCTTGGCATTGATCGCGGATTTCATGGGGTGGAGGGGCTGTTGGGGTGGCCGGCCAGCTTGCTGGCGCCACAAACGCCGTAAGTCGCTCGTGGCGTGAGCAAGCTCACCGTCCAAGGGACCGGGCGCAACGATGGTTTTGCCCTGTCATACAGCAGGAAATTCTGATTGCTCCCCGACGGTGCGGGTCGTTTTGTTCGTCGTTCCGTCCCTATGCTTCGCACCCATCATTGTGGCCAGCTCACCAAGTCCAACCTCGGCGCGACCGTGTCGCTTGCCGGCTGGGTTGATTCCGTCCGCGATCACGGCGGCATTATCTTCGTCGACCTTCGCGACCGCGAGGGCGTGACCCAGGTGAAGTTCGACTCCGCGCTGCGCGCCCAAGCCGCGCAGCTCAAGGACGAGTCCGTCATCGGCATCACCGGCAAGGTAGAGAACCGCCCCGAGGCGATGGTGAACAAGAACCTCCCGACCGGTGAGCTCGAGATCGATGCCACCGAGCTGATCATCCACAACCTTTCCGAGACACCTCCGTTCCCGCTGACCGACGCCGGTGGTGACAAGGTCAACGAGGACCTTCGCCTTACCTACCGTTACCTCGACCTGCGCCGTCCGAAGATGCGCAAGAACCTCGCCGTGCGCCATCGCGCCACGAAGTCCGTGCGCGACTATTTCGACTCCCAGGGCTTCTACGAGGTTGAGACGCCCGCGCTCTTTAAGAGTACGCCCGAAGGCGCCCGCGAGTATCTCGTGCCGTCGCGCATCCATCCGGGCGAGTTCTACGCGCTCTCGCAGTCGCCCCAGCAGTTCAAGCAGATCCTCATGGTCGCCGGCGTGGAGAAATATTTCCAGATCGCCCGGTGCTTCCGCGACGAGGACTTGCGCGCCGACCGCCAGATGGAGTTCACGCAGATCGACGTCGAGGTGTCGTTCATTGACCGCGAGGGCATCTACACTCTCTTCGAGGGCATGCTGAAGAAGGTCTGGAAGGACGTGCTCAACCACGACCTGCCCACGCCGTTCCCGCGCATGGCCTACAAGGACGCGATGAACCGCTACGGCGTGGACAAGCCCGACACGCGCTTCGCGATGGAGATCGCGGACTTTTCCGAGACGTTCAAGACCTCCGGCTTCAAGGTCTTCCAGTCTACCGTTGCCGCGCACGGTTCGGTCAAGGCCTTCAATGCGAAGGGCCTCGCCGATGTCACGCAGGGCGAGATCGGCGCGCTCGAGGACATCGCCAAGACCCTCGGCGCGAAAGGCCTCGCCTACATCAAGGCCGAGGCCGGCGGCTGGAAGTCGCCCATCGTGAAGTTCTTCTCCGAAGCCGAGAAGGCCGAGCTGACCAAGAAGCTGAACATCGAGGACGGCGACATCGTGTTTTTCGCGGCCGCTCCGTGGGAGCGCGCCTGCGCGATCCTGGGCCGCATCCGCCTCGAAGCGGCGCAACTGCTCGTGAAGCGCGGCAAGCTCAGCATCCCCGCCGACCAGTGGAATTTTCTGTGGGTCGTCGATTTCCCGCTCATGTCCTACGACGAGGAGAAGGGCAGCTACGCGGCCACACACCACCCGTTCACCGCCCCGGTGACGGAAGACACCGCATTGCTCGACACCGACCCCAAGGCGGTGCGCGGCCAGCATTACGACTGCGTTTTGAACGGCATGGAACTCGGCGGTGGCTCGATCCGCATCCACCAGCCCGCGGTGCAGGAGAAGGTGTTCAAGGACGTGTTGAAAATCCCCGCCGAGACGGTCGAGAGCCGCTTTGGCTACATGCTCAAGGCCTTCAAGTATGGCGCGCCCCCGCACGGCGGCATCGCCTTCGGCCTCGACCGCATGTGTGCGCTGCTCTGCGGCACCACGAGCATCCGTGACGTCATCGCGTTCCCCAAGACGCAGAAGGCGCAGGACCTCATGGCCCAGAGCCCGACGCCGGTCACCGCGAAGCAGCTCAAGGAGCTCCACATCCAGACCGTCATCCCGCAGGCTTGAACAGCTCGCCTGCTCATTTCTTGTCCGGGATGCGCCGCGACCGCCTAAAGGCTTGCGCCTGATTCACAAAGCGGAAGACTGCCGGGCAAAGACAATTTCTACCCCATGAAACTTATCACCGCCATTATCAAGCCGTTCAAACTCGAGGCCGTTAAGGAAGCGCTGACCGCCGTCGGCGTCGAAGGCATGACTGTTACCGAGGTGAAGGGCTTCGGCCGCCAGAAAGGCCACACCGAGGTCTATCGCGGCAGCGAATATACCGTGGATTTCCTCCCGAAGATCAAAATCGAGGTCGTGGTGTCTGACGACATCAAGGACAAGGTCGTCACGGCCATCGTGAATGGCGCAAAGACGGGGAAAATCGGCGACGGCAAGGTGTTCATCTCGCCGGTGGACGACGTGATCCGCATTCGTACAGACGAACACGGCGACGCGGCGATTTAAGTAAGCATTTAGTATTCAGCATTTTTCTCCTGAAGGCGGGTCGCATGACCAGCCTTCATGCGTTTGTAGGACATAAATACGCGAATTCATGGCATGGGAGCTGCACATGCGATTCGTCCATGAATCCACTACACACCCTCAAACTCCCACGCTTCCTTGCCCTGGCCGGCGCGATGCTCGTCTCGGCCTGGGGCTTTTCCCTCCGCGCTGAAGAGGCGGCGGCTCCAGCTGAGCCGACCGTCGAGCAGCGCCTCGCCGATCTGGAGGCCTACGTTAACAACACGGCGCGCACGCCGGACGTGGCCTCGAAGATTGCCGGTCCCGGTCCCGGTCACAACGCCTGGCAGATGACGAGCACCGCGCTGGTGCTGTTCATGACGCTGCCCGGTCTGGCGCTCTTCTACGGCGGCCTCGTCCGCAAGAAGAACGTGCTCTCCGTGCTCGCCCAGTGCCTTGGCATCGCCGGCCTGGTGACGATCCTCTGGTGGGCCGTCGGCTACAGTCTCTCGTTCGGAGCGGGCAACGCCTTCATTGGTGACCTGGCCTACAAGTTCTTCGAGGGTGTGAACCCCGGCGCCGTCGGCGCGGGCTACTACTGGATCTCCGACTCGATGTGGGCGATGTTCCAGCTGACCTTCGCCATCATCACCCCCGCGCTGATCGTCGGCGCCATCGCCGAGCGAATGAAGTTCTCGGCCGTGATGCTCTTCGTGGGCGTGTGGATGTTCGTGGTCTATTTCCCCTTTGCCCACATGGTCTGGTCCACGACCGGTTTCATGTGCGGTCCGCTTAATCCCGAGGCCGGCATCAAGGCCATCGACTTTGCCGGCGGCACCGTGGTCCACATGACCTCGGGCTGGTCCGCCCTGGTGCTCTGCATCATCCTCGGCAAGCGCCACGGCTTCGGCAAGGAGCCGATGCCCCCGCACTCCATGGTGCTCTGTATGGTCGGCACCGGCATGCTCTGGGTGGGCTGGTATGGCTTCAACGCCGGCTCCGCGCTCGGCGCCGACGCCATCGCCTCCAACGCCTTCACCACCACGACCCTCGCCGCGGCCATCGCCGGCTTCGTGTGGGGTTGCATCGAGTGGGTGCTCCGCGGCAAGCCCTCCGTCCTCGGCTTCTGCTCCGGCATCGTGGCCGGCCTGGTTGTCATCACTCCTGCCGCCGGTTTCGTCACTGCGACCTCCGCAGTCATCATGGGCGTGCTCGCCGGTGCGGTTCCGTTCTTCGCCGTGGCCTACCTCAAGAAGTGGCTCGGCTATGATGACGCCCTCGACACCTTCGGCGTTCACGGCGTGGGCGGCACGATGGGTGCCATCCTCACCGGCGTCTTCGCCGACGAGAAGGTCAACTCCGTGGTCGGCCCCCTCAAGGAGGGCCTCCTGGCCAGCCAGCTCAAGGCCGTCGTCCTCACCATCGTCTGGAGCGTGGTGGCCACCGCGGTCATCGCCTTCATCGTCAAGGCCGTCATCGGTCTGCGCCCCAGCGCCGAAACCGAGTCCAACGGTCTGGATGTCGCCGAACACGGCGAAGAAGGCTACATCGGCTAACCCTCAATACTCACCCACATGAAACTCATCATCGCCATCATCAAGCCGTTCAAACTGGACGAGGTCAAAGAGGCCCTGTCCAAGGCCGGGGTCGAGGGCCTCACCGTCACCGAGGTCAAGGGCTTCGGCCGCCAGAAGGGCCACACCGAGATCTACCGGGGCAGCGAATACACCGTGGACTTCCTGCCCAAGGTGAAGATTGAGGTCGCCGTGACCGACGAGCTGCTCGCGCCCGCCATCGCGGCCATCACCGGCGCCGCGAAAACCGGCAAGATCGGCGACGGCAAGATCTTCGTCGTGCCGCTCGAGGATGTCATCCGCATCCGCACCGAGGAGCACGGCTCCGCCGCCGTCTAACCCGGGGTGATTCGGGATTCTTCAAGCCGGCCGTCTCCCGACGGCCGGCTTTTTGCTTTCATGGGACCGGCGAAGGTCTCATTTTCGATTCGCGCATGGCCGCCTTCACCCAAATCAAGGTCCTCGACACCCACACGGGCGGGGAACCGACGCGCCTCGTCCTCGACGGCGGCCCCGATCTCGGCTCTGGTCCGCTCGCGGAGCGGGCCAGGCGGTTGCAGGAGAAGCACCGGGCCTTCTGCCAGGCGGTCATCGGCGAACCGCGCGGTTCCGATGTCTTCGTGGGGGCGCTGCTCGTGGAGCCGCACGACCAGACCTGCCACTTCGGCGTGGTTTTCTTCAACGTCTCCGGTCCCCTCAGCATGTGCGGGCATGGCGTGATCGGCACCGTGGTGGCCCTGGCGCACGCCGGACTGGTCGAGCCGGGCCTCGTGCGCCTCGACACGCCCGCCGGTTACATCGCGGCGATTCTCGGCCCGAATGGCGAAGTGACCTTCGACAACGTGCCGGCCTACCGGAAGGAAAAGGACTTCACGCTCTACCTGCCCGGCGTCGGCGACGTGCAGGCTGATCTCGCGTGGGGCGGAAACTGGTTCTGCCTGATCGAAAAGCACGACCAGCGCCTCGAGACCGACAACCTGACGCAGCTGACCTCCTACTGCGCGCGCATCCGGCAGGCGGTGCGGGATACGGGATTCCCCGAGATCGACCACGTCGCACTTTTTGGCCCGGCGGTCCGGGCCGGGGCCAGCAGCCGGAATTTTGTGCTTTGCCCTAGCCAAGCCTACGATCGTTCGCCCTGCGGCACGGGCACCAGCGCCAAACTCGCCTGCCTCGCCGCCGACAACAAACTGGCGCCCGGCACCGAATGGGTGCAGGAAAGCATCGTGGGCAGCACGTTCCGGGCGAAATACCGCCGGCAGGGTGACAAGGTGGTGCCGACCATCACCGGCACGGCGCACGTGACGGCCGACGCCACACTGTTGCTCGATCCGGCCGATCCGTTTGCGTGGGGACTGCGCTGAGCGATGCGCACCGCAAAATCGGCCATCATCTGCGGCGGCGGCATCGTGGGCCTTTGCACCGCCTATTACTTGGCGCGGGAGGGGCTCGCCGTCACGGTGGTGGAACGGCAGTCCGGTCCGGGGCATGATCACTGCGCGCTGGGCAGCGCGGGTTACGTCTCGCCGAGCCACGTTATCCCGCTGGCCGCGCCGGGCATGGTCTGGAAGGGGCTGAAGTGGATGATGGATTCGCGCAGCCCGTTCTACATCCAGCCGCGACTCGACACGGAGCTGATGCGCTGGGGCTGGCTGTTCTGGCGCGCCAGCAACCGCCGGCATGTGGCCCGCGCCGCACCCCTCCTGCGCGACCTTTGCCTGCAAAGCCGCGCGCTCTACGAGGAACTCGACGACCTCACCGGCGACCGCTCGGGGTTCCGCAAGGACGGGCTGCTCAATCTCTGCCGCACCCAGGAGAGCCTCGACGACGAGGCGAACGGCCTCGCGCGCGTCGCCAATGAACTGGGCGTCGAGGCCCAGGTGCTGAACTCAACGCAGACCGCCGCACTCGGCCTCGGCGTGAAGCTCGACATCGCGGGCTCGGTCTATTTTCCGATCGACGCCCATCTCACACCGGCGAAGTTCTGCGCGGCACTCTCCGGTTTGCTCGCGGAGATGGGCGTGCGGTTCCGTTGGAACACGACGATCTTCGGCTGGCGCGTGGTGGGGCAGCGTGTCTCCGCCGCCCAGACCACCTCAGGCGACTTGATTGCCGACGAGTTTGTGCTGACGGGGGGTTCATGGTCCGGCGGCATGGCGGCCGGACTCGGTCTGCGCCTGCCGATGCAGGCAGGCAAGGGCTACAGCCTCACGCTGCCCGCTCCGCGTTTCCGTGTCACGAAGCCCTTCATCCTGAAGGAGCGGCGCGTGGCCGTCACGCCGATGGGCAACACGCTGCGCTTCGGCGGCACGATGGAAATCGCCGGACACAACGACCGCGTGCGCCCCGAGCGCGTGGAGCAGATCATTGCCGCGGTGAACGCCTACCTGCCGGAGTTCAGCGCCGCCGACTTTGCCGGTGTGCGGCCATGGTTCGGCTACCGCCCGGTATCGCCTGACGGGTTGCCTTATATCGGCAGGTTCGGACAATACCGCAACCTAGCCACCGCCTGCGGGCACGCCATGCTGGGCGTCACGCTCGCTCCCGGGGCAGGGCGCCTGCTCGCGGAGGTCATCTGTGAACGCAAACCGTCCGTGGATCTGACTTTGCTTAATCCGGATCGTTACGCATAACTCTGCGACTCTTACCCTATGAAACCAGACGGCGGCTCCCTCATCGGCTTCGGTTCCAGCGGCGCAGGCGGCGCCACCTTCAAGGCCTTCGATCCGGCGAAAAACACGCCGCTCGAACCCTCGTTCCTCTCGGCCACCGTGACTGACGTGAACCGGGCCGCCGAGCTGGCGGCCAGTGCGGCCCCGGGCCTGGCCCGCCTTTCCGGAGCGGATCGCGGCAAGTTTCTTCGTGCCATCGCGGCCAACCTTGAGGCCAAGGCCGACGATCTCGTGGCCCGCGCCATGTTGGAAACCGCCCTGCCCGAGATGCGCCTCAAGGGCGAAGTCGCCCGCACGGTTGGGCAACTCCGGCTTTACGCCCAGGCGGCCGAGACCGGCAGCTGGCTCGACGCGCGCATCGAGACGGCCCAGCCGGAGCGCAAGCCGCTGCCCAAGCCCGACCATCGCTCGCTGCTCCGCCCGCTCGGTCCGGTGGTGGTATTCGGTTCCAGCAATTTCCCCTTCGCCTACTCGGTCGCGGGCGGGGACACCGCCTCGGCCTTCGCCGCGGGTTGCCCCGTCATCGTCAAAGCGCATCCCGCGCACCCGGGCACCAGCGAACTCACCGGCCGGCTGATTCTTCACGCCGTGCGCGACTGCGGGCTGCCCGAGGGCACGTTCTCACTGCTGTTCGATGCGGGTTTCGAGGTTGGCCAGGCGCTGGTGAAACACCCGCTGGTCAAGGCGGTGGGCTTCACCGGTTCAGTCAAGGGCGGCCGGGCGCTCGCCGATCTGGGCGCGGCGCGGCCGGAGCCGATCCCGGTCTATGCGGAGATGGGCAGTGTTAACCCCGTGTTCATCTTGCCCGGTGCGATCGCGGAACGGGCCTCGGCGCTGGTGGACGGTCTGCACGCCTCGAGCACGCTCGGCGTCGGCCAGTTCTGCACCAACCCCGGCCTCATCGTGCTCCAGCGTTCGCCGCAGGCGGAGCAGTTCGTGAAGGATCTGGCCACAAAACTGTCCGGCACGCCCGGAGGCGTGATGCTGACCGCCGGCATCGCCAAAACTTATGCGACCAACACCGCGGCGCGGGCGAAGCAGCCCGGCGTGAAGGTCGTCGCGCAGGGCAAGGCCGTCGGCGGCTGCGGAGCCGCGCCCGTGTGGTTTGAAGCGGATGCGATGAGCTTCCTCGGCAACCACGCACTCGGGGAGGAAATCTTCGGGCCGAGCTCGCTAGTCGTCTGGTGCAAGGACGCCGCCGAGATGCGACGCGTGGCCGCCAGCGTCGAAGGCTCGCTCACGGCGACGGTCCACGCGGGTGCCGGCGAGGCGAAGGCCAATGGCGAGTTGATCGAGATTCTTGCCACCAAGGCCGGCCGCCTCGTGCTCAACGGCTACCCCACGGGCGTCGAGGTCAGCCACGCCATCGTGCACGGCGGTCCGTATCCCTCGACGAGCGACGGCGGCCGCACGACCTCGGTCGGCACCCGGGCCATCGGACGCTGGGCCCGTCCGGTCTGCTACCAGGGCTTCTCTGACGATCTGCTGCCCGTGGAGCTGCAAAACGCCAACCCCCTCGGCGTCTGGCGCCTTGTGAACGGCGAATTGACCAAAACGCCAGTAGCGTAAGCGAATTGCGCCCAGCGGCCGGTTCACGCGGATTTCATCGTGAGTTCATCAAGGTTTCATGCCTTGGGCTCACACTGGGTTCCTATGAACAAGAATCTGGTCGTTGCCTCGGGAATCGTGGTGTTGGGCGTGGCGCTGGCGGCCGCGGGGATTTACATCGGGGACACCGACGATGCGCCAGGCGCCGCGTTGCTCGGCATCGGGCTGATGCTCGGGTTGGTGGCGCTCGCTGTGAAGGTTGCACGGCGGAAGCGACCTGCGGCGTAGGCAGGACGCTTCAGGGCAGATGAACCGTAGGGGCACGGCTTGTCCGCGCCCGACGGGTGCCCAATTGCATTCGCCGGCGAACGAGGCGTGCCCTGCAAGGCGTGAGAAATTCGGCTCAGCGCGACTGCAGACGATAGAGCTGCTCGAGTCCGGCGCG